>NZ_JAJDNQ010000050.1 GCF_022340605.1 Thiohalocapsa sp. | reverse complement strand
CGCCCGCGGCGGCGCGGTGCCGTTGTTGCGGGCTTGGGCCGACCGGCACGGCGCAGCCAGCTCGGGCGAGCCGCCGCGGACCAGCGCGCCCACCGCGCCGCGCACGGGCGAGGACAAGCGGGCCGACAGCCCGGAGCGCACCGACCTGGCCGCGGTGCCGCCGCGCAAGCGCCCGGCGGCGGTGCGGCGGCTGGTCGACGCAACGCTGGTGCAGGTGCTAGGGCACGGCGACGCCGCGCGGATCGATCCCGGGGCCGACTTCGCGGAGCTGGGTCTCGACTCGCTGCTGGCCCTGGAGCTGCGCAACCGGCTGCGCGCCGCGACCGGGCTCGATCTGCCCGCGACGCTGACCTTTCAGAACCCCCATCCGCACGCCCTGGTCAGCTGCATACTCGATGCCTTGGCGGCCGGCGAAACCGGGCCACCAACCGACCGCTCCGCTGCACAGGCGACGCCGGCGGACACGGGCACGGACCGGCGAGCGCCCCCCGAGCCGGCGCTGCCGGACGCTGAGCGCCGGGACGACATTCCCCTGGAGGCCGCCGGACGCGCGTTGATTGCGGCCTCGCCGCACCTGGACGGCTACTACCGCCTCGACTTCGTTCTGGCCCCCTACGTTAATTGCTCGCTGCGACCCGGGCTGCGCATGCCGTTCATCAGCGCCGATGCGCATGGCTACCGCGTCTCCCATGCACCGGAGGGCATCGTCGACAGCGAAACCTGGCGCGGCTTCAAGCGGCGCGCCCTCGCGCTGGGCAACTCCTTCATGCTCGGCTGGGGCGCATCCTCGGACGCCACAACGGTCCCCTCGCTCCTGAACGCCGAGACCGACTACCGCTTCCTGAATCTCGCCGTCATGGGTTGCAGCTCCCTGCAGGAGGTGATCGCCGCCCTGCCGTTCCTGCCCGACACCGAGCTGGTACTGGTCGGCAGTGGCTTCGGCAACCCGCTGCACTATTTGCAATTCAGCACGGAATACGATCCCTATGGCCCGTTCTATGGACAGGACATCTACCTTGGCATCAGCCGGACGGACCACCGCCACCTGGCGGAGCTCCTCAAGGGACAGGCCGACGCCTCGGCCACAACCGGCGCGGACCCCGCCGTCGGCGCCCTGCGCGACAGGCTCGACGCCCATGCCCAGCGGGTCATGCGCTGGAGCGCGGCCGAGGTCGAGGCCCGGCTGGAATTGGCGGCCGAGCATCTGCGCCGCGACCTGCGCACGCTGCTGAAGGCGCTGCCGGACGGCGCCCGGCTGGTCTATGCGATGCAGCCGGTGGCAGCCCTGGCCAAACCGGTGCTGGAGCCCGACGAGCAGGCGTTGTTCTCGGTCTACCGGCAGTTTCCGTTCGTGCGCAATGTCTTCCTGACCTACCTGCTCGAGCGGGTGCCGGCACTGGTCGCGTCCGTCCGGGCGAGCTGCGACGCGCTCGGCGTGCCCTTCTTCGACCTCAACGCGATCGACTACCGGGGCACCTGCTGCAAGGACGATGGCCATACCCTCGATGAAGGAAACCGGCAGATTGCCGGGCGGCTGGCGCAGTGGCTGATGGAGTCGGCATGACCGGGTCGAAACAATGCGGCTTGCCCGACGGACCCGGCCCCACCCGCCTGACATGCCGGGGCTGCCACAGGGCACCACTTGAACGCGCGGTCGCACCATGAGCAGCAGTCGCGCGCAGATCGCGACAACGCTCGCGCCGCCCGCCGCCGCCGTCCCACTCGTGGTCGTCGGCGCCGGCGCCGCGGGCATCGCCTGCGCGCTGGCCGCCGCGCGCGGCGGCGCCGACGTGCTGCTGGTGGAACGGGCCGCGGCGGTCGGCGGCACCGTCGCCGATGCGCTGATCCACACCATCGGCGGCCTGTTCGACGAGACCGGCGCGCCGGTCAATGCCGGCCTGCCGCTGGAGCTGGCGGAACGGCTGGCCGCCGCGGACCCGCGCGGCGTCCAGCGGCGCATCGGCCGCACCCTGGTGTTGAGCGCCGATCCCGCCGTCTACCGCCGTGTCGTGCAGGGCTGGCTCGCGGAGGAGCCGCGCATCACCTGCCTCACCGCCAGCGAGGTAAGCGCGGTGGACGTCGCCGACGGCAGGATCGACCGGGTCAGGCTGCGCATCGCCGACACCGGGGAGCACGACCTGCACCCGCGCGCCATGGTCGATGCGAGCGGCGACGCGGCCGTCGTGCGCCGGCTCGATCCGGCCCTGGTGGAACCCGGCGCGGCCCTGGCGGGACTGGTCGCGGTGCTGGCCGGCGCCGCGCCGGGCGCGCTCGCCTTCCCGAAGGGCGTTGCGCTGATCCGGCGCATCCGCGCGGCCGCCGCGGCCGGCGAGCTACCGCCCGAGTGCGGGACACTGTGGCCGGACAGCGGCATCGCCGCCGGCGAGGTGTATCTCAAGCTTAACCTGTCCGCCGACAGCTTCGAGCCTACGCGCATGGATGCGGTGCTGGCGCGGCTGCTGGACTGGCTGCGCACGCTCCCCGAGCTGGCCGGCGCCGAGCTCGACCGCCGCGGCGCGCTCGGCGTGCGCGACGGCGGGCGCATCCGCGGCCGCTATCGGCTGACGGAGGCCGACCTCGAGGCCGGCTGCCGCTTCGACGACGCCGTCTGCGCCGGCTGCTGGCCTATCGAGCACTGGCATCCCGAGCAGGGTATCCAGCTCCAATATTTGCCTCCCGGCACCCGCTACGAAATCCCGCTGCGGGCGCTTCAGGTCGCCGGCATCGACGGCCTCTATGCCGCCGGCAAGTGCCTCAGCGCCGAGCCCCGCGCGCAAGCCTCGGCCCGTGTCGCCGGCACCTGCTGGGGCATGGGCGCAGGGCTCGGGGTGTGGCTCGCGGCGGCCACGAGCGACGATGCCGAGACAGCCTGAGCATCTGCGGGGTGCATGAGCGCAGCGACTGGGCAAGTATTCGCGCTCGCCACCATCCAACGTGCGTTCTTGTAGGTCGGGCCGACGCAGGAGGCCCAACTATGAGGTGGTTGCGACGCGTTGTAACGGAGCCAGGCGCCACGCGGGGCGTGCCATGGCGGCCGTAGCAGCGCTCACCTGGCAGGTGATGTGCGTCGTCTCGCGGACATCCAACAACCGCGGTTAGTTCGTGACTGAGATTACGGGACGCAACACCGGTTTTGGCAGCGCCAAACGGTGGTGATTGGCGCGCTGGCCCGGTCCCGCGAAGAATGCAAAGCTCGATGGCCCGCTGGAGGATCAAGCATGACAGCCGAGAACCACACCGCAACCGAGGGGAACGCGGCGGCCGCCGCAGACACCCCCGAGTCCGCTCCAATGACGTCGGAGCAGCGGCATGCGGCCGCAGAGCGCCTGGTGCGCAGCTACACCCTCGGCGGCATGGCCGTGGCCCTGGTACCGGTGCCACTGGTGGACCTGGCGGGGCTGATGGCGGTACAGCTCAAGATGCTGCACGGCCTAGCGCGGCTTTACAGCGTGGCGTTCCGGGCGGACCTGGGGCGCTCCGCTGCCGCGAGCCTGGTCGGCGGCGCACTGCCCACGGCGGTGGCGCCGGCGCTGGCGGCGAGTCTAGGCAAGCTGGTCCCCGTCTCCGGGCAGCTCCTCGGCGGCGGCTCGCTGGCGGTGGCGTCCGGCGCCGCGACTTATGCCTTGGGCAAGGTCTTCATCCAGCACTTCGCCGCCGGCGGCACCTTCCTGACCTTCGATCCGGAAGCGGTGCGCGATTACTTCCAGCAGCAGTTCGAGGCCGGCAAGCAGGTGGCCGCCGAGCTCAAGCCCAAGTCCCGTCGCGGCGCGCGCAAGGCCGGCACCGACGACACAACGACTCCAGCAACCGAGCCCCCGGCGGCCGAATAAGGCCCGCGGCCCGCGCGGGCGCATGGTATGTGAGCCCCGGGATGCGCACCGCAAGGTGCCGGGCAGCGGCAATGCCGGCCGATCTTTCCGCGACACAACAACAGCTCTGGCCAGCGCAACAGTCTGCCGGTCGGCCGTGTGCGGCCGGCCGCTAGAGTGCGTGCCGCGCCGGCCGTGGGCCGGAGACAAAGAGCCATGACAATCGAGACGCACCCGCCATGCAACACGACGCTTCCAACGCACATCGCCTTCTGCCACGTACGCGGACCTCCCGCGCCCGCCAGCGCGCGGGATGGGGTTGGCCGATGCTCGGCCTGATGGCCCTCACGGGGCTTGGCGGCACACCGGCGTCGGCACTGGCGCAAGGCCAGGAGCCGCCGTTGGCGGTCTCCGGCAGCGAGTCCGTCGGCGCGGACGCCAGCGGCAACCAGTCGGCGAAAAAGCTCTACACGCTGCGCGACCTGCCGGAACTCGGTGCGCCGCCGAGCTGGGCGGGCGAGGCACAGATCGGCTTCGCGTCGTCCAGCGGCAACAGCGACACCAACAACCTCAACGCCAACCTGTTGATCAGCTACACGGCCTATCCGTGGCGGCACTACCTGGGCGGTGAGGTGATCCGCGCCGAGAACGACGGCAAGCGCACCACGGAGCGCTACGCCGCCGCCTACAAGCCCGAGTATTTCTTCGGCCCGCGCACCTTCGCCTTCGGCTTCTTCGGCTATGACCGCGACCCCTTCTCGAACATCGAGGCCCGCTACTCGAGCACGGTCGGCCTCGGTCATGCATTGGTGGCCAACGAGCGCCAGACCCTGACGGTGCAGCTCGGCGGCGGCTATCGCGTGACCCAGTACACCGACAATACGCCCGATTCCGAGGAGCCGGTCGCACGCGGCGCCTTCAACTACACCCTGAGCCTCACCAACAACACCAACTTCAGCGAAGACTTCAGCGTGATGGCCGGCTCCGACAACACCTTCATCGAGTCCGTCAGCGCGTTGCAGGTGGCAATGACGGACACGCTCGCGCTGAGCCTCAGCTACACCGTGCTCAACAACAGCTTCACCCCACCCGGCATCGAGAGCACCGACACCTTCACCAGCGTCAACCTGGTGGCCGCGTTCTGATCCCGGGACCGGCCCTGATCATCATTCGGGCCAGCGCCGCAACCCCGTGGGAGCGGCGTCCGCGCCGCGATCGGGCGCCCGTCGCGCCGGGGACGGCGCTCCCACGTAGCCGTGCGCGGCGGTGTCGGTCGCGCCGACCCACGGCGAGCCGGTAGGTCGGGCCGACGTCAGGAGGCCCGACGCCGGGCCTGGAAACCCGTTCCGCCCGCCCCGAGCATGGTGGTTCCACGGCAGCCCGCCCGGTAGGCATCCGCGCAACCATGGAGCAACAACACAAGACGCTGTGCATGACCCACCTGGCGACGCCGGACATGGCCAACTTCGCCGGCAACGTCCACGGTGGCACGCTGCTGCGGCTGCTCGACCA
The DNA here is from genome assembly GCF_022340605.1 of Thiohalocapsa sp. Taxonomy (GTDB): domain Bacteria; phylum Pseudomonadota; class Gammaproteobacteria; order Chromatiales; family Chromatiaceae; genus Thiohalocapsa. The sequence continues at coordinate 109,561 of NZ_JAJDNQ010000050.1, read as the reverse complement.
GACGGCCTACGCCTGCGCGTCGCGCTACGCGAACCACTACGTCGTGACCCTGTCGGTGGACCAGGTCTTCTTCCGCGAGCCCATCCACGTCGGCGAGCTGGTGACCTTTCTCGCGTCGGTGAACTACACCGGCACCACCTCCCTGGAAGTCGGCATCCGGGTTGTCGCCGAGGACATCATCCACAAGATCACCCGGCACGTGATGACCTGCTATTTCACGATGGTCGCCGTGGACGAGCGCGGCCGGCCGGTGCCGGTGCCGGCGCTGCGCATCGAGACCCCCACCGAGCACCGGCGCAACCAGAGCGCCAAGCTGCGCCGCGAGCTGCGCCGCGAGATCGAGCAGCGCCACCAGCAGATCAAGCAGGCGCAGCCGGCGGGCGCCGACGCTGCCGCGGCCGATCCCGGTCCCTGAGCCAAGCCGCGCGCCGACCCCTCCGCGCCCCGGGCCCGACGCTGCCCGACGCCGACGCTCCCTGACCGCCAAATTCGCTGGCCTCGCCGATCTTGGCTCCCCGGTTTTTCGACTACCTGGTGCAACCGCGCGCAAGTCCCGAGACCGTCTCAGGTCATTACCGTGATCGTGATCGTGGTCGTGGTCGGAGACTCGACAACGACAACGACAACGACAGGAAAATTGGGAGAAGCGGTGCACTAGCGGCATCCCCTGCGCGAAGGCCCGGCCGCTCCCCGTTCGAAGCCGAACGGATACTGCGCCAACGCAAGCAAAGACCGCCCCCGGCTTGACCGGATAAACCCCGCGGGATACGTTCGCCTGTTGATGTCACCCGGCGCGTGCCCCGGCTCGGCGCCGCCCATGGCTGCGACACGCGCGCCGCTGCCCGCCCATTTCAAGCCTCCCAGGACCACGCTATGCCGGCTGCCTTTCCGTTCTCCGCCATTGTCGCCCAAGACGAGATGAAGCTCGCGATCCTGATCGCGGCGACGGACCAGAGCATCGGCGGCGTGCTGGTGTTCGGCGACCGCGGCACGGGCAAGTCCACGGCCATCCGCGCGCTGGCCGCGCTGCTGCCGGCGATGCGGGTGGTGGACGGCTGCGTCTACAACTGCGACCCGGACGCACCCGACGGCGCGCTCTGCGCCTCCTGCCGCGAGACCCGGGCCAGCGGCGGCAAGCTCAAGGTGCGCAAGGGCGCGGTGCCGGTGGTGGACCTGCCGCTCGGCGCCACCGAGGACCGCGTCATCGGCGCGCTGGACCTGGAGTCCGCGCTGACCCGCGGTGAAAAGCGCTTCGAGCCCGGCCTGCTCGCTCGCGCCCACCGCGGCTTCCTGTACATCGACGAGGCCAACCTGCTGGAGGACCACCTGGTGGACGCCCTGCTGGACGTGGCCGCCAGCGGCGAGAACGTGGTCGAGCGCGAGGGCCTGAGCGTGCGCCACCCGGCGCGCTTCGTGCTGGTGGGCAGCGGCAACCCCGAGGAAGGCGAGCTGCGCCCGCAGCTGCTCGACCGCTTCGGCCTCTCGGTGGAGGTGACGACGCCGCAGGAGCTCAAGACCCGCATGCAGGTGGTGCGGCTGCGCGACGAGTTCGAGCGCGACCCGGACGCCTTTATCGAGAAGCACAAGCGCAAGGACGCCAAGATCCGCAAGCAGATCCTCCATGCCAAGGACAAGCTCGGCGAGGTGGAGGTGCCAGACGCGACCCTGGAGCGCGCCTCGCAGCTGTGCATGAAGCTCGGCACCGACGGCCTGCGCGGCGAGCTGACCCTGATCCGCGCCGCCCGCGCCTATGCCGCCCTGGAGGGCGACGACAGCGTCGCAGACAAGCACTTGAAGCGCGTCGCCCCGCCGGCGCTGCGCCATCGGCTGCGGCGCAACGTGCTCGATGACGCCGGCTCCACCATCCGCGTCAACCGCGCCGTCGAGGAGCTGTTCGGCGCATGAGCACCAGCGCCCCGGCCCCGGCCGGCGCCATGCCGGGGCAGGATATGGCCGACGCGGAGGCCGCGGCCGCCGCGGAGCGCCAAGCACAACTCGCCGCCCGCTGGGATGACGCCTGCCTGGCCGCCGCGCTGTTCGCGGTGGACCCCGTCGGCACCGGCGGCATCTCGATGCGCGCCCTGCCCGGCCCGGTGCGAGACATCTGGGTGGACCTGCTGCGCGAACTGCTGCCCGCCGAGCAGCCCTACCGCCGCATCCCGCTGCACATCGCCGACGGCCGCCTGCTGGGCGGGCTGGACCTGGCGGCCACGCTGCACGCCGGCCGTCCGGTGGCTGAGCGCGGCCTGCTCGCCGAGGCCGACGGCGGCGTTCTGCTGCTGGCCATGGCGGAGCGTGTCGCCCGCAACACCGCCGCGCACCTCAGCGCCGCGCTGGACAACCAGGAGGTGGTGGTGGAGCGCGACGGCATCACGGCGCGCACACCCACCCGCTTCGGCGTCGTCGCCCTGGACGAGGGCGCCAACGACGAGGAGCAGGTGCCCACCACGCTGAAGGACCGCTTCGCGATCCTGCTGGACCTCAACGACATCCCTTACAACGCCGCGCTGCCGCCGGACCAGGACGCCGACGGCATCCTGCGCGCGCGCCGGCACCTGCCGCAGGTGGCGGTGCCGGACGACATGCTGGAGGCCATCTGCGGCACCGCGCTGGCCCTGGGCGTGGATTCGCTGCGGGCCAGCCTGTTCGCGCAGCGCATCGCCTGCGCCGCCGCCGCGCTCGCCGGGCGCGACGCCGTGGAGATGGAGGACGTCGGCACCGCCGCCCGGCTGGTGCTCGGCCCCCGCGCCACGCGCATCCCGATGCCGGACCCGCCCGAGGACCAGCAGCAGCCGGAGGAACCGCCGCCACCGGAAGAGAACCAGGACGACGACCAGGACAGTCAGTCGCCGGAGCAGGAGATCGACAAGCCGCTGGAGGACGTGGTGCTGGAGGCGGCGCAGGCGGCCATCCCGGACAACCTGCTGGCGATGCTCAAGATGGGCGCCATGCGATCGCGCTCGCGCACCAGCGGCAAGTCCGGCGCGAGCCAGAGCGGCTCGCTGCGCGGGCGGCCCGCCGGCACCCGCCGCGGCGAGCCCGGCGCCGGTGCCCGGCTCGCGGTCATCGACACCCTGCGCGCCGCCGCACCCTGGCAGCGGCTGCGGCGCCACGAGCGCGAGCAGCAAGGAACCGGCAGCGACGTGCTGGTGGAGGTGCGCCAGGACGACTTCCGCGTCACCCGCTACAAGCAGCGCTCCGAGACCACCACCATCTTCGCCGTAGACGCCTCCGGCTCCGCCGCGCTGCACCGCCTCGCCGAGGCCAAGGGCGCCGTCGAGCTGCTGCTGGCGGACTGCTACGTGCGCCGCGACCGCGTCGCCATGGTCGCCTTCCGCGGCCCCGGTGCCGAACTGCTGCTGCCGCCCACCCGCTCCCTGGTGCGTGCCAAGCGCAGCCTTGCCGGGCTGCCCGGCGGCGGCGGCACGCCGCTCGCCGCCGGCATCGACGCCGCCCTGGACCTGGCGGACGGCGTGCAGCGGCGCGGCGGCACGCCGGTGGTGGTGTTGCTGACGGACGGCCGCGCCAACGTCACCCGCGAGGGCATCGGCGGCCGCGCCCAGGCCACCGAGGACGCGCTCGCCTCCGCCCGCGCCTTCCGCACCGCGGAGCTCAAGGCCCTGGTGGTGGACATGTCCCCGCGCCCGCGCGCGGACGCCGAGAAGCTTGCCCACGAGATGGGGGCCGTTTATCTGCCATTGCCGCATGCGGATGCGAAGGCGTTGTCCGGCGCGGTGCAGGCGGTGGCTTAGGGGAAGAAGGGCCGAGTTCCAAGGGCCGGGGGCCGCGCGGGCTGTTTCGGTTGCGGGCGCTTGGCCCCGCTCGCAAGCCGGTAGTCGGGTTAGCGATAGCGTAACCCGACGTTCGACTGTCGGGTTACGCTATCGCTAACCCGACCTACACCGAGCGCTTGCCCAGCCTCCGGAGCTTCGGCACGAGGGATAGAGGTCCGCTCAGCGTCCACCGCACTTCGCACTTCGCACTTCGCACTTCGCACTTCGCACTTCGCACTCAAAAGGATGACCTCCGCCGAAGTCCTCAACGACAAGCTCGACTGGCCGCGGGACGGCGGCGACTGGCCGAACCACGCCGCCAGCCGCTTCGTCGAGGCCGGGGGCTTGCGCTGGCACGTACAGGTGGCTGGCAGCGGCCCGGTGCTGTTGCTGGTGCATGGCACCGCGGCATCCACGCACTCCTTCGGCGGGCTGTTCCCGCTGCTCGCGGAGCGGTTCACCGTGGTGTCGCCGGATCTGCCGGGGCACGCCTTCACCGGCACGCCGCATCCCAAGGAGCTCTGCCTGCCCTGCATGGCCGGCGCGCTTGGGGCGCTGCTGCGCGAGCTCGACCTCGAGCCCGAGGTCGCGGTCGGTCACTCGGCGGGGGCGGCCGTGATCGTGCAGATGGCGCTGGACGGCCTCATCAGCCCGCGGCTGATCGTGAGCCTGTCCGGCGCACTGCTACCGCTGCGGGGTTTCGCCGGCAAGTGGTTCTCGCCGGCGGCCAAGTTCTTCGCGCGCAACTCCTTCCTGCCCAAGTTCTTCGCCAACGGCGCGCGCAAGGACCCCAAGGGCGTGCAGCGTCTCGCGGACAGCACGGGCTCCCGGCTTGCGCCGCAGGACATCGCCTTCTACCGCCGCCTCATCGCGAGTCCGGGACATCTCGCCGCGGCGCTGAACATGATGGCCAACTGGGATCTGGAGCCAATGGCCCGCGACCTGCCGGAGCTGGAATCCGACTTGCTGCTCATCGCCTTCGGCAACGACCTCACCGTGCCGCCGGACGAGGCCGAGCGCGTGCTCACGGTGCACCCGGCTGCCCGCATGCGGCTCGTCGGCGGCTTCGGCCACCTCGCCCACGAGGAGGACCCGGCGACCGTGGCGGCGCTGATCTTCGACGCGGCTGGCATGAACTGACATGCCGTCAACCGCGCCCGACATCGCGCCCACCGCGCCAGAGCCGGGCGCCACCGGCTGGAGCAGGACGACGCCGTCCGGACCAGCATCATCCGCCCAAGCTTGCCTCGCGGCCGGCGCGCCGGGATACTAGCCGCATGAGCTTCGCCACGTCGCTGACCAATCACTTCCTGATCGCGATGCCGGGTCTGAAGGACCCGAACTTCTCGCGAACAGTCACCTATGTCTGCGAGCACACCGAGCACGGGGCCATGGGCATCGTCATCAACCGGCCCATGGACATCAGGCTCGGCGAGGTGCTGGAACAGCTCGACATCGAGCCGGCAGTGGCCGGCGTGGCGGACACCCAGGTCTACCTGGGCGGGCCGGTGCAGACCGACCGCGGCTTCGTCATCCACTCCGGTCCCGTGGAATACGACTCCACGCTGGCCGTCACGCAGGACATCCGCGTCACCACCTCGCGCGACGTGCTCGAAGCCATCGCCAACGGCGAGGGGCCGGCACACACGCTCATCGCCCTCGGCTACGCGGGCTGGGGTAGCGGCCAACTCGAAGAGGAGCTGAGCGCCAACGCCTGGCTCAGCGGCCCGGCGGACGCTGACATCATCTTCTCCCGCTCACCGGGGGAGCGCTGGCTCGCCGCGGCCCAGTTGCTGGGCATCGACCTGAACCTGCTGAGCGGCGATGCCGGGCACGCTTGAAGAAGGTCCTAGGCCCAAGGGCCGAGGGCCGGGGGCGGATGCGAGCGGCGGTCGCGCGAGCCGGTCGGCACGGCACGCTGCCGACCGGTAGGGCCGCCGCGGGCTGGTTTTCTTGGCCACGCTGCTGGGCTTCGATTTCGGCACCAAGAAGATCGGTGTCGCGGTGGGACAAACCGTCACCGGCACCGCGAGCGCCCTCACCACGCTGCGCCATCGCGGCCACAAGCCGGACTGGGTCGCCATCGAATCTCTGATCAGGGAGTGGCGGCCCGAGGCCGCCGTGCTGGGCCTGCCGCACAACATGGACGACAGCGAAGAGGAGACCCTCGCGGCGCCGGTGCGGCGCTTCGCCCGCCAGCTCACCGGCCGCTTCGGCATTCCGGTGCACCTCGTCGATGAGCGCCTGACGACGCTCACCGCCGAACGCGCCCTGAGAGAACAGGGTTGGGGAAAGGGCCGCGGGCGGCGTAGCACCGACGAGCTGGACGCCTACGCCGCGAAGCTGATCCTGGAAACCTGGCTCGGCGACGCCGGCCGCTGAGCGCGGCGCCTGACCTCGGCGGGAGCGAGCCGCACCGAGCCGGATTTCCGACGCGTAGCAGCGCTTGCGGGACCCGCGCTTATGGGAGCGGCACGCTTGGTGCCACGACCGGCGGCAGAGCAGCACACCACGCCCCGAGTCACTGCCAAGCGGCAGACAATCGCAGGGCCGGGATCGCGCCACAAAAGGCAGTTGAGCGCCAGTCGCGAGAACCGCACTGGATGAATCTCGATACTCAACGTCGAGATGGATCAGGAACGGCTGATCGGGCGGCGGGCGCGGCAGCAGGGCATCCGCTTTCGGCGCCCACAGACAGGCCTCCAGCACGCTGGTCTTGCCGCAGCCGTTCGGCCCCGCGAGCACCGCCAGGTCGAGCGGCGCGTCCCCGGCCGCTCCAGCGGCCCGGGTCCCGTAAGACGCGGCTTGCCGGTGTTGAGGCGGAGCCTCGGCACGAGACATACCAACCGCTGCATCCGCGGTTGCCGCCTCGAGCCACTGGCTCGGAATCGCCGCATGCTCCCGGCGGCCGGAGCCGCCCGGCACGCTGACACCTCGATGTTTGCGCCGGGACCGGTGCCGTCGCTCGCGATCAGCAGCAGCAACGCATGGCACACCTCGCCATCGGCGAGCCGCCGGCGCAGGTCGGCACGCCAGCCGTCCACGCGCTCGTAGCGGCCGATGAGGCCGGTATCGGTGAGCAGCACGGGGCCGTCGGTGGGCAGGATCTCGTCGGTGAGGGCCGGCAGCACCCGGCGCACCAGCCCCTGAAGGCGCGACCAGTCCACGCTGCCATCGAGGACAAGCTGACACAGCGCCAGTTGCTCGCGTCCTACGACTTCCGTCTGGAGACCGCCGCGCGCGAGGCCGAGCACAAGCGCGCCGAGGCGCGTGGCATCCGCGACTTCCAGGCGCGCGTCGACGCCACCCTGACACCGCGGCGGCTGCGCCATGAGGGCATTCGCGCCGCCCGCGCTCTGGCCACGTCCGAGAACACGCGCGTGGTGGTGATCGGCGCCGACGAAGGCGGCCTGCCGCTGGTGCCGGGCGGACGCACACGTTGACGGCCGGTGGTCCGCCGCGGGACAGGCTCCGCGGCAGGCGCGAGAGGGCGCGCAGCAGGTCGCCCATGACCCGCGCATCTCCGCGGTGCTCGGCCACCGCCGCTCACAGCTTGAGCTTCTGCTCCTTCGGCTGCTGCGGGCGCTGCCGCCCGGGCGCCGTGGCCGTGGTCTCGCCGGTGGGCGCCTGCGTGACGCCCTCGAAGATGGTGCTGTCGTCCACCTCCTCTTCCTCGCTCACCAGCGAGATCTTGTCCGCGCCGTCGGCGAGAGTGCGGTTGATGTCCTCGGAGCCCTTGAGTTTGACCATCAGCCGCAGCTCGTTGGCGGAGTCCGCGTGCCTGATGGCCTCCTCATAGCTGATCTCGCCCTCCTGAAGGAGCTGGAACAGCGCCTGGTCGAAGGTGATCATGCCTTGCTCGCTGGACTTGGCCATGATTTCCTTGAGCTTGTGCACCTCGCCCTTGCGGATCAGGTCCGACGCCAGCGGGGTGTTGATGAGGATTTCCACGACGGCGCGCCGCCCGCGGCCGCTCTTATGGGGCACCAATTGCTGGGCGACAATGGCGCGCAGGTTCAGCGACAGGTCCATGAACAACTGCCGGTGCGCCTCGTCGGGAAAGAAGTTGATGATGCGGTCGAGCGCCTGGTTGGCGTTGTTGGCGTGCAGCGTCGCGAACACCAGGTGGCCGGTCTCGGCGAAGGCCACGGCGTATTCCATGGTCTCCTTGGTGCGGATCTCGCCGATCAGGATCACGTCCGGCGCCTGGCGCAGGGTGTTGCGCAGCGCGATCTCGAAGGACTCGGTGTCCACGCCCACCTCGCGCTGGGTAATGATGCAGCCGTCGTGCTCGTGGACGTACTCGATGGGGTCCTCGACGGTGATGATGTGCCCCGTGGTCATACGGTTGCGGTAGCCGATAAGCGCCGCCAGCGACGTGGACTTGCCCGTACCAGTGCCGCCCACGAAGATGACGATGCCGCGCTTGTGCATGCCGAGGTCGCGCAGGATGGAGGGCAGGCGCAGCTCCTCGATGGTGGGAATGCGCGTCTCGATGCGCCGCAGCACCATGCCGGCGTGGTTGCGCTGCCTGAAGGCACTGACGCGAAAACGCCCGGCACCGCGCGCGTTGATGGCGAACTGGCACTCGTTGGTCTCTTCGAACTCCTTGAGCTGCTTGGCCGTCATCAGCTCTTGGGCGGCCTGCATGGTCTGTTCCGGGGTCAGCACCTCGGTGCCGACGGGGCGAATGACGCCGTCGATCTTGATGCTCGGCGGCCGGCCGGCGGTGATGAACAGGTCCGAGCCCCGTTCATCGTTCATCATGTTGAGCAGGTTCTTGAGATCCATGCGCCCTAGAGGAAGCTCTCTTTGTTCTGTGCCTTGATGCGTGCATCGGCCTTGGTGACGAAGCCGCGCTTGACCAACTCTGCCAGGTTTTGATCCAGGGTCTGCATGCCGCTCGCCTGGCCGGTCTGGATGGCCGAGTACATCTGCGCCACCTTGTCCTCGCGGATCAGGTTGCGGATGGCCGGTGTGCCGATCATGATCTCGTGCGCGGCGATGCGACCGCCGCTGATCTTCTTCAGCAGCGACTGCGAGATCACCGAGCGCAGCGACTCCGACAGCATGGACCGCACCATGGTCTTCTCCGCCGCCGGAAACACATCGACGATGCGATCGATGGTCTTCGCTGCCGAGCTGGTGTGCAGGGTGCCGAACACCAGATGGCCGGTTTCGGCGGCGGTGAGCGCGAGCCGGATGGTCTCGAGATCGCGCATCTCGCCCACCAGAATGATGTCCGGGTCCTGACGCAGCGCCGAGCGCAGCGCCTCGCTGAAGCCCAGCGTATCCTTGTGCACTTCCCGCTGGTTGATCAGGCACTTCTTGCTGGTGTGCACGAACTCGATGGGGTCCTCGATGGTGAGGATGTGCGAGTACTGCGTATCGTTGACATAGTCGATCATCGCCGCCAGCGTCGTGGACTTGCCGGAGCCGGTGGGGCCCGTCACCAGCACCATCCCGCGCGGCACGTCGACGATCTGCTTGAAGATCTCCGGCGCGTTCAGGTCTTCCAGCGTCAGCACCTTGGAAGGGATGGTCCGGAACACCGCCGCGGCGCCGCGCTTCTGGTTGTACGCATTGACGCGAAAGCGCGCGACGCCTGGGATCTCGAACGAGAAGTCGGTCTCCAGGAACTCCTCGTAGTCCTTGCGCTGCTTGTCGTTCATGATGTCGTAGATCAGCGCATGCACCGTGCGGTGTTCCAGCGGCGGCACGTTGATGCGGCGCATGTCGCCGTCGACGCGGATCATGGGCGGCAGGCCCGCGGACAGGTGCAGGTCCGAGGCCTTGTTCTTGACGCTGAAGGCGAGGAGCTCGGCGATGTCCACGGGCGTCTCCCGGGCTGTCGGCAATCGGTGCCGCCGACGAACGGTACCAAGCACCACGCCGACGGCCAAAGGGCAAGGATAGCGCGAAGCGTCGGGTCGGGTTCGAGCGTCAGGTCTCGCGACGGGACGGACGCCAGTCCCGGCGTCTGCCGAGCGCCAGCGCCCGGATCGCGCGCTCGTGCGGAAGAGATTGGGCAACGATTGACCGCAACGCCAAAATCGAACGTGCGATGCATTCGCTACCATCAGCGGCCGGGGTGATCGTGCCCACCGCCACCGGCTACGGAGCTTAGAATGCAGCGCCCCGCCACCGCTGCACCCGGAAACGCCGCGGGCATGGCATTCAACCGCCCGGTCCGCGCCAACAGTCATACGGAGGAACCTGCATGTCCCAATCCGCTCTTGCCAGATCCCTGCTCAGCGCCGCATTGCTCGGCACGCTCTGCGTGACCGCCGGTATGGCCCGGGCCGGATCGGACGCAGGCGTCAGGGCGCAGACCCTGATCGACGTCAATCCGCTGCTGAGCGGCTACGAGATCCGTGTGACCAGGGCGGACGGGCGACTGCGCCTGGAGGGCGCCGTGGCCGACGAGTCGGACCGCGGCCTCGCCGCGGCGCTCGTGGCGCTGGCGGCGGACGGGGCCGAAGTCGACAACGCCCTGCGCCTGGACGCGCCCTTGCCCGATGCGCCGGGGCACCTGTTCACAGGCGAAGAGGACCTGACCACCGCGGCCAGGCTGCGCCAGATCCTGAGCTGGCAGAAGGACGCCGCGGGGCTCGACGTCGAGGTCAACGTGGACGGCGGCGCCGCGCACCTCAGCGGCAACGTCGGCACCACCTCGGAGCGCGACCGCATCGCCGCGCTCGCCGCCACCACCGAGGGCGTGGACCAGGTCTTCAACTACATCAGCGTCGACCCGGAGCTCATAGCGGCCATCCGCGACCGCCAGGCCGCCATCGCCAAGGCCCGGCACTCCGACGCCTGGATCGCCAACCGACTGCGCCGGCTGCTTCAGTTCAACACCACGGTCAACGCCCACAGCATCGAGGTCGAGGCGCGCGACGGCACCCTCGTCCTCAGCGGCACCGTCACCTCATCCGCCGAGCGCAGCGTCGCCGAGGCCCTCGCCGAGCAGGTGCCCGGCGTGACGGAAGTCGACTCTCAGCTCATTATCGAAAGGCCGCTCTGAGGCGAGCGCACGCAAGCGACACTCGGCCAGCCGGGGGCACCGGCACCGTGGGAGCGCCACTGCCTTTTGTGGCGCGATGACGGCCGCGCGACTGCAAGCCGCTTGGCACTTATTCGAGGCGTGGTGTGCTGCCTTGGCGCCGGTCGCGGCACCGAGAGTGCCGCTCCCACAAGGGGCTGCTGCCGCAAGAGCTGCTACACCGAAGACCTTCACAGCCTCTTCGCTTATCGGCCCCAAAACGGATGCGCGGCTTGCCACGGAGGCGCCGAGGTCGGGGTGGCGAGACCGAGCCTCGCCACCAGCCTAAACGATGATCGTCGCGGCGCTACTCGACCGTGACGGATTTGGCCAGGTTACGCGGCTGGTCCACATCGGTGCCCTTCAGCGTCGCCACGTGGTAGGCGAGAAGCTGCATGGGGATGGTGAAGACGATGGGGTCGATGAGGTCGCCGGTCTCGGGCAGACGGATGACGGTGATGCCGGGCTCCTCCTGCATGGGCACCTGCGTATCGGCGAAGACGAAGAGCTGGCCGCCGCGGGCGCGGACCTCCTCGAGGTTGGACTTGAGCTTTTCCAGCAGGGCGTTGTTGGGCGCCACGGCGACGACGGGCATGTCCTCGTCGATGAGCGCGAGCGGGCCGTGCTTGAGCTCGCCGGCGGGGTAGGCCTCGGCGTGGATGTAGGAGATCTCCTTGAGCTTCAGCGCGCCTTCCATCGCGATGGGGTATTCCTCGCCGCGGCCGAGGAACAGGCAGTGCTTCTTCTCGATGAAGTGCTCGGCCAGCTCGGCGATGCGCGCGTCGATGGCCAGCACCTCTTCCAGCTTGGCCGTGAGTCCGCGCAGCAGCCCCACCGCCCGGGCCTCGGCGTCCGCGTCCATGCCGCGGGTGCGGGCGAGGCTAAGGGTGAGCAGCAGCAGTGCTACGAGCTGGGTGGTGAAGGCCTTGGTGGAGGCGACGCCGATCTCGGGTCCGGCGTGGGTCAGCAGCACCAGGTCGGACTCCCGCACCAGCGAGCTCTCCGGCACGTTGCAGATGGCGAGCGTCTTGGCATAGCCGCTCTCCTTGGCGATGCGCAGCGCCGCCAGGGTATCGGCGGTCTCGCCGGACTGCGAGATGGTGACGAAGAGCGCGTCCTCGGGCACAACGTGCTTGCGGTAGCGGTACTCGCTGGCCACCTCCACCCGGCAGGGGATGTTGGCCAGGGCCTCGATCCAGTACTTGGCCACGAGCCCGGCGTGGTAGCTCGTGCCGCAGGCGACGATGGTGACAGCGCGGGCCGTTGCCAGCACCGCCTCGGCCTCCAGTCCAAACGCCTCCGGCAGCACCCGCTCGGCACCGATGCGGCCCTCCAGGGTGTCGGCGATGGCGCGCGGCTGCTCGAAGATCTCCTTCAGCATGAAGTGACGGTACTCGCCGCGCTCGGCGGAGTCCGCGGCCACGCGGGACTCGCGGACCGGGCGCTCGACGATGTCGCCGGCGCGGTCCCAGATGGTGACGCCGTCGAGCCTGAGCTCGGCGAGATCGCCTTCTTCCAGGAAGATGAAGCGGTTCGTCACCGGCAGCAGCGCGAACACGTCGGAGGCGATGAAGTGCTCCTGGAAGCCGACACCAATCACCAGCGGACTGCCCTGGCGGGTGGCGACGAGCCGGGTCGGGTCACGGGCGTCGATGACGCCGAGGGCGTAGGCGCCTTCGAGCCGCCCCCGGGTACGCCGGACGGCGTCGGTCAGGGAATATCCGGCGTCGAGCTCGTCGTAGATGGCGTGAACGACGACCTCGGTGTCGGTCTGCGACGTGAACCTGTGCCCGGCGGCAATCTGCTCGGCGCGCAGGGCGGCGTGATTCTCGATGATGCCGTTGTGAACGATGGCGCAGCGGTCGCCGGAGAGGTGCGGATGCGCATTCTCGGTGGACGGCTCGCCGTGCGTGGCCCAGCGGGTGTGGGCGATGCCGACGGTGCCGCCCACCGGCTCGGCGGCGACGGCATCCACGAGCTTCGCCACCTTGCCGAGGGTCCGCAGCCGGCAGATGCCGCCGTCGGCACTCAGCACGGCGAGCCCCGCGGAGTCATAGCCACGATACTCGAGCCGCTTCAGTCCTTCCAGCAAGATGGCCGCAACCGGCCGCTGTGCGATGGCGCCGACGATGCCGCACATAGGAGCATGCCTCCGAGGTTGTTGTACAAGCCCGCGAGAAACGGTCCCGATCGATCGATGCTCGGTTGACCGGGCTCACGGCCGAGGACCGAGCGTCGGGATCGCCGCCGGACTGCGCGCGTCCCTTGCACCCAGGTCCACCCCGATATCAGAACCCAACTCGTACACGCCCGGCCAGCGGGATCTCCCCGTGCTTGCGTGAGGGGCTATACCTTAGGTTTCTTTACGGGCCTCTCCCAGCCTTCGATCGTCACTTGCCGGCCACGCGCCAGGGTGAGTTGCTCGGCTGGCGCGTCGCGCACGATGACAGAGCCGGCGCCGATGGTGGCGCCGGCGCCGATGTTGACCGGCGCCACGAGCGCGGTGTTGGAGCCGATGAAGGCACCGTCGCCGATGACGGTGCGGTGCTTGTTGGCGCCATCATAGTTGCAGGTGATGGTGCCGGCACCGATATTGACGCCACGGCCCATTTCGGTGTCACCGATGTAGGTCAGGTGGTTGACCTTGCTGCCCTCGGCGATCTGCGACTTCTTGATCTCGACGAAGTTGCCGACGTGGCAATCGCGGCCGAGGTCCGCCTCCGGCCGCAGGCGGGCGAAGGGACCGACGCGGGCACCGGCGCCGACCCGAGCACCCTCGATGACGCAATTGGCCAGCACCTCGACACCCGGACCGATCTCGCAGTCCTTGAGCAGACAGTTGGGTCCGATGCGCGCACCGGCGCCGATGCGCACGCGGCCTTCGCAGATCAGATTCACGTCCAGCACCACGTCCCGCTCGCATTCCAACGTGCCGCGGATGTCGATGCGCGCCGGGTCGATGATGGTGGTGCCCCGGCGCATCAGGCATTCCGCCGTGCGCCGCTGATGGTAGCGCTCCAGCTCCGCGAGCTGAATGCGGTCGTTGATGCCCGCTACCTCTTCCAGTGTCTCGGGCTGCGCGGTGACCACGTCGACGCCGTCGCCGGTGGCTAGGCCGATGACATCGGTGAGGTAGTACTCGCGCTGCACGTTGTCGTTGCCGACGCGCCCGAGCCAGTCCTCGAGGCGCTGGCGGTGGGCGACGATGATGCCGGTGTTGACCTCGGTGATGGCGCGCTCGGCGTCGCTGGCGTCCTTGTGCTCGACGCTGCGCAGCACGCGGCCGTCGGCATCGCGCACGATGCGGCCGTACCCGGTGGGATCGGCGAGGGTCATGGTGAGCAGGCCCAGCGCCGTCTCCGCGCTGTCCGCCACCAGCCGGTTCAGGGTCTCCGGCTCGATGAGCGGCACGTCGCCGTAGAGCACCAGCACCCGCTCCACGCCGGTCATGGCCGGCAACGCTTGCTGCACCGCGTGCCCGGTGCCAAGCCGCTCGGCCTGCTCCACCCACGCGCATTCGGCGTCGGCCAGCGTGGATGGCACCATCTCGCCGCCGTGGCCGTAGACGACGCAGACCCGTGCCGCGCCGACCGCTTCGGCGGCGTCCAGCACGTGGCGTAGCAATGGCCGGCCAGCGAGGGGATGGAGGACCTTCGGCAGGGCGGAGCGCATGCGCGTGCCCTTGCCGGCGGCGAGGATGACGACGCCTAGGCTCATGACGCGAGAACCTTTGGTTGAGGAAGGCGGAACCCGGGAGCCGACTGTGTCATGGAGCGAAGGCTTGCCTGCCGTCCGTGTCGGGAGCTCGATCCGGGCACTCAGTGCAGGAGATGCCAGGCGGTGGACCCACCCGAGGCGTCCTGTTGCGGATCGCCGGCAGAATCGCCGGCATCGGGGTTTCGCACCCCGTAGACATGGATGCGCACGAGGAGACGCTGAGGGAGCCGCTTACCGGCCAGGGGATGGGTGCCGTCCATGGTGGGGCGGCCGTTGGCGACCTGCTGGGTCATCGGGTGCGCTGTGCTGTTCCGTTCGGTGCCAGTTATGCACCGGGAGCATAGCGCAGTCAACATGACGCGCAAAACGGACGGGCGACAGGAGCGCCCGTCCGCCGGAAGATCGGCGCCGACACGTGTGCGGCGTCAGCTCGCCTTCATTTTGCGCAGCTTCTCGATGGCGCGCAATTGAGCGATGGCCTCGGCCAGCTCGGCCTGGGCCTTGGCATATTCGAACTCGGCGGTCTGGCCGGCCAGCGCGTCCTCGGCGCGGCGCTTGGCCTCGAGCGCCTTGGCCTCGTCGATGTTCTCGGCGCGGATGGCGGTGTCCGCGAGCACGGTCACCACATCCGGCTGCACCTCCAGCATGCCGCCGGAGACGTAAAAGTGGTCCATCTGCCCGTGTTGGTCTTCGACGCGGACGTCGCCGGGCTTGAGCCGCGTGATCAGCGGCGCATGGCGTGGGGCGATGCCGAGCTCGCCCATCTCGCCGGGGACGTAGACCATCGACGCGCTGCCGGAGTGGATCGCACCCTCGGCGCTGACGATATCCACGTGGATCTGCATTGCCATATCGGCGTGCTCCAGGGCTCTGTAATCCAGAGAAATCTCTTGTTCGGCGGATGCTGCCGGTGTGTGGCGCCGCACGCTGCCCGCCCGGCCATGGCCGGCGCGGGCGGCAGCGGCGCCGGACCGGTTACATCTTCTGCGCCTTCTCAACCGCCTCGTCGATGGAGCCGACCATGTAGAACGCCTGCTCCGGCAGCGAGTCGTGGTCGCCGTTGACGATGGCCTTGAAGCCGGCAATGGTGTCCTTCAGCGACACGTACTTGCCGGGCGAGCCGGTGAACACCTCCGCCACGAAGAACGGCTGCGACAGGAAGCGCTGGATCTTGCGCGCGCGGGCGACGATCAGCTTGTCCTCGTCGGAGAGCTCGTCCATGCCCAGAATGGCGATGATGTCCTTCAACTCCTTGTAGCGTTGCAGCGTGCCCTGCACCGCACGGGCGGTCTCGTAGTGCTCCTGACCGACGATGTTCGGGTCGAGGATACGGCTGGTGGAATCCAGCGGGTCCACGGCCGGGTAGATGCCCAGCTCCGCGATCTGACGCGACAGCACCAGGGTGGCGTCCAAGTGCGCGAACGTGGTTGCCGGCGACGGGTCGGTGAGGTCATCAGCCGGCACGTAGACTGCCTGGAACGACGTGATGGAGCCGGTGTTGGTGGACGTGATGCGCTCCTGCAGAGCACCCATCTCGGAGGCCAGGGTCGGCTGGTAGCCCACCGCGGAGGGCATGCGGCCGAGCAATGCGGACACCTCGGTGCCGGCCAAGGTGTAACGATAGATGTTGTCGATGAACATCAGCACGTCACGGCCCTCGTCGCGGAAGTACTCCGCCATGGTCAGGCCGGTGAGCGCGACGCGCAGGCGGTTGCCGGGCGGCTCGTTCATCTGGCCATAGACCAGTGCCACCTTGTCGAGCACGCCGCCCTCGGTCATCTCGTGGTAGAAGTCGTTGCCCTCGCGGGTGCGCTCGCCGACGCCGGCGAACACCGAGAAGCCGGAGTGCTCGACGCCGATGTTGCGGATCAGCTCCATCAACGTGACGGTCTTGCCGACGCCGGCGCCGCCGAACAGGCCGACCTTGCCGCCCTTGGCGATGGGCATGATGAGGTCGATGACCTTGATGCCGGTCTCGAGGATCTCCGCCGCACCGGACTGCTCCTCGAAGGACGGCGGCTTGCGGTGGATGGCCCAGTGCTCCTCGGCGCCGACGTCACCCTTCTCGTCGATGGGCCGGCCGAGCACGTCCATGATGCGCCCGAGGGTCGCCTGCCCCACCGGCACGCTGATGGGCTTGCCGGTGTTGCTGACGTCCACGCCGCGCTGCAGGCCATCGGTGGAGCCCATGGCGATGGTGCGCACAACGCCGTCGCCGAGCTGCTGCTCCACCTCCAGCGTCAGCCCGGACTTGTCGATGGTCAGCGCATCATAGACTTTGGGCATGTCGTCACGAGGGAATTGGACATCGACGACGGCGCCGATGATTTCCACGACCTTACCGGAGCTCATAGTTCTTTCCTCGTCTGCTACTTCGCGCGAGGGCGCAAAGCGATCGATGTATTGGATTGGGAATTCGGTCGGTACGGGTTGCTTACACCAGGCCTCAGACCGCGGCGGCGCCACTGACGATCTCGGAGATTTCCTGCGTGATCGCCGCCTGACGTGCCTTGTTGTAGACGAGCTGAAGCTCATCGATGAGGCCGCCGGCGTTGTCGGTGGCGGCCTTCATGGCGACGCGGCGGGCGGCCTGCTCGCAGGCGCCGTTCTCCACCACGGCCTGGTAGACCAGTGACTCGATGTAGCGCGAGAGCAGGTTGTCCAGCACCAAGCGGGCATCGGGCTCGTAAATGTAGTCCCAGATCGGGCCGCTCGGGCCATCCTCGGGCGCCTGCAGAGGCACCAGCTGCCGGATCGTGGGCTGCTGGGTCATGGTGTTCACGAACTCGTTGTAGGCGATGTAAATGACGTCGATCTCGCCCTGCTCGTAGGCGTTCAGCATCACCTTGATGGTGCCGATGAGATCCTCGATGTGCGGCTTGTCGCCGAGGTGCGTCACCTGCGCCTCGACGTGACCGCCGAAGCGGCGGAAGAAGCCGAGGGCCTTGTTGCCGACGGTGCAGAAGGTGGATTCGACGCCGGCGGCACGATCCTCGCGGATCTGCATCACCAGCTTGCGGAACAGGTTGGCGTTAAGGCCGCCGCAGAGACCACGGTCGGAAGACACGACGATGTAGCCGACGCGCTTCACGGCGCGCTCGGTGGCGAGGAAGCTGTGGTTGTACTCCGGCGATGCCTTGGACAGGTGCGTGATCACCTGCAGCATCTTCTCCGCGTACGGGCGCGACGCACGCATCCGATCCTGCGCCTTGCGCATCTTGGACGTGGCGACCATCTCCATGGCCTTCGTGATCTTCTGCGTGCTCTTGATGCTCGCGATCTTGGTGCGGATCTCTTTGGCGCCTGCCATAAGGGGCTCCTAACGGAAGGTTCTAACTGTCGGTATCCGAGTACGCAGCCATCACTTCATGCGAAGACCAGGCGCTTAGGGCCGAGTGCCAGGGGCCGGGGCCGGGGCGCTCGGCCCCCGGCGCTTGGCCCGGGAATCCTAGGCCCGGCGGGGCCCCAGCGGCGCGAGCTCACCGGGCCACCTCAACCTGGCCGACAGCTCGAACTTACCAAGTGTTGTTGGCTTTGAAGTCCTTCAGCGCGGCGTGCAAGGACTCCTTGATCTCGTCGCTGTAGTCGCCGGACGCGTTGATCTTGTCCAGCAGCGGCTTCTGCGCGGAGCCCATGTAGCTCTGCAGGGCACGCTCGAAGTCGACGACCTTCTTGACCTCGACGTCGTCCAGGTAGCCCTCGTTGACGGCGAACAGCGACACGGCCATTTGCGCCACGCTCATCGGGCTGTACTGGACCTGCTTCATGAGCTCCGTGACGCGCTCACCGCGCTCGAGCTGCTTGCGGGTGGCCTCGTCCAGGTCGGAGGCGAACTGCGAGAAGGCGGCCAGCTCGCGGAACTGGGCCAGCGCCAGGCGAATACCGCCACCGAGCTTCTTGATGATCTTGGTCTGCGCCGCACCACCGACACGCGACACCGACAAGCCCGCGTTGATGGCGGGGCGGATACCGGCGTTGAACAGGTCGGTCTCGAGGAAGATCTGGCCGTCGGTGATGGAGATGACGTTGGTTGGCACGAAGGCGGACACGTCACCGGCCTGGGTCTCGATGATGGGCAGCGCCGTCAGCGAGCCGGTCTTGCCCTTCACCGCGCCGTTGGTAGCCTTCTCGACGAAGTCGGCGTTGACCCGCGCGGCACGCTCCAGCAGGCGCGAGTGCAGATAGAAGACGTCACCCGGATAGGCTTCGCGACCCGGCGGGCGGCGCAGCAGCAGCGACACCTGGCGGTAAGCCCAAGCCTGCTTGGTGAGGTCGTCGTAAATGATGAGCGCGTCCTCGCCCTTGTCGCGGAAGTACTCGCCCATGGCGCAGCCGGCGTAGGGGGCGATGAACTGCATGGCCGCGGAGTCGGAGGCGCCGGCGTGCACGATGATGGTGTGCTCCATGGCGCCGTGCTCTTCGAGCTTGCGCTGCACCGCCGCCACCGAGCTGTTCTTCTGGCCCACGGCGACGTAGATGCACTTAACGCCGGTGCCCTTCTGATTGATGATGGCGTCCACGGCCACGGCGGTCTTGCCGGTCTGGCGGTCGCCGATGATGAGCTCGCGCTGGCCACGGCCGACGGGCACCATGGCATCGATCGCCTTGAGGCCGGTCTGCAAAGGCTGATCGACAGACTGACGGGCGATGACACCCGGGGCGATCTTCTCCAGCGACGAACTGCCCGCGGATTGCACCGGACCCTTGCCGTCCAGCGGCTGACCCAAGGAGTCGATGACGCGGCCGAGCAGGCCCTCGCCCACCGGCACCTCCAGCACGCGGCCGGTGCAGCGCACCCAGTCGCCCTCGGACAGGCTGGTGTAGTCGCCGAGCACCACGGCGCCGACCGAATCGCGCTCCAGGTTCAGCGCCAGGCCGAAGATGTTGTTCGGAAACTCCAGCATCTCGTAGTACTGGGCGTCCGACAGGCCGTAGATGCGCACGATGCCGTCGGTGAGGCTGACGATCGTGCCCTCGGCCCGCGCCTCGGTCTTGAGATCGAACTGTTCGATCTTCTGTTTGATCAGATCGCTGATCTCAGAGGGATTCAGTTGCATGGCTTTGCTCCGAAAGGGCTCAGATGGGGCTCCGATATGGGTGCGCGCCGCCGCGGTACGCGGCGGCGAACATCAGAATTGCAGGTCGTTGGACAGCCGCTCCAGCTTGCCGCGCACCGAGCCGTCGATGACGATGTCACCGGCACGCACCTTGATGCCGCCGATGAGGCTCGGGTCGTCCGCAACGCTTAGGTCCACGTCGGCGCCGAAATGGGCCTTCAGCCGCTGCGCCAGCTCCTCGCGCTCGGCGTCGGAGACCGGGAAGGCACTGGTCACTTCGATGTGGCGCAGCCCGTCGTAAATGGTCTTCATCTGCGCGAACAACCGCGCGACGTCCGGCAGCACGATGAGGCGCTTGTTGGCGGCCAAGAGCCTGACCAGATTCTGCTGGTGCTCGGTCAGGCCCTCGCCGGCGACGCCGAAGATCAGCTCGATGAGCTGCTGCGCGGTCGCGTTCGGGTTGTCGATCTGTTCCGCGACCCGCGGGTCCGCGACGATGGCGCCGAGCAGCACGAGCCCGTCGGCCCAGGCGTCCATGTTCCCGTCCGCCTTGGCAACCTCGAAGGCCGCCTCGGCATAGGGGCGGGCGATGGTGGTGGTGTCTCCGGCCATGCTGTGCCCCTAGATTTGCTTGGCGAAGGCTTCGACGATGTCCTTGTGCGCACGGGCGTCGACTTCCTTCTGCAGGATCTTCTCTGCCGCCGCGATGGCCAACTGCGCCATGCGCTCACGCAACTCCTCGCGTGCCCGATTCGCCTCCAGCTCGATCTCCGCATGCGCCGCGTGGCGAATGCGCTCGGCCTCCGCGACGGCGTCGCGCTTGGCCTCGTCCAGGATCTCGTTGTAGCGCTTCTGCGCCTGCGTAACGATGTCCGCGGCACTGGACTTGGCCTCTTTCATGACCTCCAGCGCGCGCTGCTCGCCCAGCTCCTGCTCCTGCTTGCCGCGCTCGGCGGCGGCGAGCCCCTCGGCGATCTTCGCCGTGCGCTCCTCCAGCGCCTTCATGATCGGCGGCCACACGTACTTCATGCAGAAGGCGACGAACACGCCGAAGGCGATCATCTGCACGAGCAAAGTAAGGTTGATGTTCATCCGTCTGCCTTTCTGACGTTTGCCTCTAGTGTGGAACGGCGGCCAGCGGCGCGCGCCGTCGACCGCCCGACTTCAGCTCCGCGGGTTGAGCTTCCTGAGGACCGGAAGTCGGCTCAGAGGGCAAACATCGCATACAGGCCCATCGCGATGGCGATGACCGGCAGCGCGTCGGTCAGACCCATGACGATGAAGAACTGGGTGCGCAGCATCGGGATCAGCTCGGGCTGACGGGCCGCGCCCTCCAGGAAACGGCCACCCAGAACACCGATGCCGACACCGGCGCCGATGGCACCGAGACCGAGCATCAGACCGGCGGCGACGTAGACGAGTGCTTGTGCGAGCTCCATTTGGATTCCCCTCGGGATCTGCTTGGGTTGGAAGGTTAGGGTGTAGGTTGTCGCGCGGCGCCCCGGTTGGCGACATGCAGCGCCGCGTGGGCGTGCCTGCGGTTGAGCCGCCGAGCCGGGACCGAGACGCCGGGCCTGTAGCGTTGCGCCTCAGTGGTGCGAATGCGCCATGTCGAGGTAGACGATGGTGAGCACCATGAAGATGAAGGCCTGCAGCGTGATGATCAGGATGTGGAAGATGGCCCAGGCCAGTTGCAGCACGCCGCCGGAGAGGTCGAGTACCAGGTTGTGGCCGTACATCAGCGCGATGAGGATGAAGATCATCTCGCCGGCATACATGTTTCCGAACAGTCGCAACGACAGCGAGAGCGGCTTCGAGAACAGGTTGATGCCTTCAAGCAGCAGGTTCGCCGGCATGCCGAACTTGCCGAACGGCTGCATGGTCAGCTCCGCCGCGAAGCCACCGACGCCCTTGACCTTGAAACTGTAGAAGAGCACCAGCAGGAACACCGTCAGTGACATGCCGAAGGTGATGTTCGGGTCGGTGCTGGGCACGACGCGCATGTAAACGTGGTGCGGGTCGGCGCCGAACAGCCCCATGAAGTGCGAGAAGGCGTAGGGGATCAAGTCAACCGGAATCAGGTCCATGAGATTCATCAAGAAGACCCAGACGAACACGGTGAGCGCCAGCGGGGCCACCATGTCGTTCTTGGCGGAGAAAGACCCGCGCACGTTCTCGTTGACAAAGTCGACGATCCACTCGAAGAAATTCTGCGCCCGGTTGGGCACGCCGGCACTGGCCTTCTCCGCGACGCCGAGCATCCAGCGGTAGGCGAGATAGCCGAGGCCGAAGGACCACAGCAGGCTGTCCACGTTGAGCGCCCAAAAGCCCATGGCGGCGGCCTCTTCGGCGTTGTGCGCGAAGGTCAGGCCGTGGTCCGGGAGGAAGCCCAGGGTCAGGTTGGTCAGGTGGTGCTGGATGTATTCCTGCGCGGTAAGCGTTTCAGCAGACATCGGTCAAGTCCGGTTGGCAAACTCTGTTGGCGGCGGTCTTAGCGTGACGGCCGCGATGCAAACAGCGCGGGCAGCACCTGCACCGCGAAATAGGTGCCGAGCAGTGCCGGCAGGTTGAGATCCGCGAGGGTGACGAACGCGAGCGTGAAGAGGCCGAGCACCAAGAAGATCTTGACGATTTCGGCGGCATAGATCCGCAGCGCGAGTTCCGACGGCGCCTGGGCGCAATATCGACGGAAGACCCTCAGGGCGAAAACCCAGTTGGCGAGGAGACAGACACCAGCGCCGATCGCCGCCGATTCGAGAGTCGTCAAGCCGAACGGCGCCGCAGTCAGGACTGCGGCAACAGCAAAGGCCAACTGCCAAAAAAGCAGCCGGCGAAGCTGGGCACGATCACGCGGACCGATGCCACGGGAATCCCCCGAAATCACCTGCCCCCCGCAAAGAGCCGCGAGTATAAGCGTGCTCGAATATTCGGGTCAAACCCCCAATGAACCTCACGGCCAGCTCGCATTACCAGCAACCCCACGGCGTTACGGATTAATGACGACGCATCTGGGCAGATTCCACTGGACACCTAGCGGATATGCCCGAGGATGCCATCGAGCTCGTCGAGGCTGTTGTAGGCGATGACCAGCTTGCCGGCGCCCTTGCTGCCGTGCTGGATCGCCACGCGGGCGCCAAGCCGCTCGGCGAGGTCGTCCTGCAAGCGGCGGATGTCCGGGTCCTCTGCCGCGGAGCGGTTGCGCGGTGCGCCCCCTTCTTCGCCCTGCAACCTGCGCACCAGCCGCTCCGTCTCGCGCACCGAGAGCCCGCGCGCCACCACCTGCCGCGCGGCCAGGGTCTGGGTGTCGCCCTTGAGCCCGAGCAGGGCGCGGGCGTGGCCCATCTCCAGCCGTCCGGCATCCAGCAGCGACTTGGTCTCGGCGCCCAGTTCCTGGAGCCGCAGCAGGTTGGTAACCGTGGTGCGGGACTTGCCGACCGCCTCCGCCACCTGCTGGTGGGTGAGGCCGAATTCCTCTTGCAGCCGTTGCAGCGCGCCGGCCTCCTCCAGGGGCGCCAGGTCCTCGCGCTGAATGTTTTCGATGAGCGCGATGGCGAGGGCGGTTTGCTCGTTGACCTCGCGCACCACCACGGGGATGTCGTTGAGCCCCGCCTGCTGGCTCGCACGCCAGCGCCGCTCGCCGGCGACGATTTCGTAGCGGTCGCCGACCACCGGGCGCACCACGATGGGTTGCAGCACGCCCTGGCTGGCGATGGAGTCGGCGAGCTCGCGCAGGCCATCCGGGTCGAACTCACGGCGCGGTTGGTAGCGGCCGCGGTCGATGCAATCCAGCGGCAAGCGCAGAACCGCATCGCCGGGCACCGCCCGGGTGAGTGGCTCGGCGGCCTCGGCCGGCCCCGCCTCCGCGGGCTCCGGCTCCCGCGCACCGCCCAGCAGGGCGTCGAGTCCGCGGCCGAGGCCGCGCTTCTTAACGCTGGTCATGGGGCGCTGATCCTCCGGCGCTGGGGTCGCGCCGCCGGGGTCGTTGGCCGCCGGCTCTGCTGCTGTGGATATCGGGGCATCGGCTGAGGGCGGCGGGTCGAGGAGCGAGATGGCGTTTCGCATGTGCGGGGCGGAGCAGACGCGGCCTAGGCGGCGTTCGGCGCCTGCTCGCGGCGGCGCAGCACCTCGCCGGCAAGGGCCAGATAGGCCAGGGCGCCGCGGGAGTTGGCGTCGTATTGCAGCACCGACAGACCGTGGCTGGGCGCTTCGGCGAGGCGGACGTTGCGCGGCACGATAGTCCGGTACACCTGCCCCTTGAAGTGGGTGATGAGCTGCGTGGACACCTGGTTGGACAGGTTGTTGCGCGGGTCGTGCATGGTGCGCAGGATGCCGTCGATGCGAAGCGAGGCGTTGCGACTGGCGCGGATCTGGTCGATAGTGTCGAGCAGGGCCGAGAGCCCCTCGAGCGCGTAGTACTCGCACTGGATCGGGATCAGCACGCCGTCCGCCGCCACCAACGCGTTCACGGTCAGCATGTTCAGCGACGGCGGGCAGTCCAGCAGAATGATCTCGTAGGCCGCGGACTGCGCGGCGAGCTTGGTGGCCAGCGTGCGCTCGCGTGCCTCGGCCTGCATCAGGCCCACCTCGGCGGCGGTCATGTCGCCGTTGGACGGCAGCAGATCGAAGCCGGGCTCCGGCGTCGACACGCGCACCACGCACTGCGAGAAGCTCGCGTCCTCCAGCAGCAGGTCGCAGCCGGTGCGCTCCAGCGCGTTCTTGTCCACGCCGACGCCCATGGTGGCGTTGCCCTGCGGGTCCATGTCCACCAGTAGCACGCGGCGCTTCATGGAGGCGAGGGACGCGGCGAGGTTCACGGCCGTGGTGGTCTTGCCGACGCCGCCTTTCTGGTTTGCGATCGCGATGATGCGGGCCATGGGGTGTTGTGGGGGCTCTCGTGGGGCTGTGAGGGCGCCTCGGGACGTCCCTGTTGGAAGAAGATTTGCGTCACGTCGTGCAGTCGCGTCCTGCCTGGGTCCGGGCTGCCAGGTCCGGGCTGCCAGGTCCGGGCTCCGGGGCGCATCCGCC
Organism: Thiohalocapsa sp.; assembly: GCF_022340605.1. GTDB lineage: Bacteria > Pseudomonadota > Gammaproteobacteria > Chromatiales > Chromatiaceae > Thiohalocapsa. The sequence goes on along the minus strand of NZ_JAJDNQ010000050.1, from coordinate 84,947 downwards.
GGGCTTGTTCGGGACGCGGCGCTCGAGCGTCCGGGGCGCCACCGTCGCGGGCTCAGTCGAACGGCACCTCGATGACACTGCGCTCGGCGTCGAGCCCGGGTACTTGCAACGCGTGCACCGACACGGCGGCCATGCGCACGCGCGGCAACGCCGCGGCGGCGAGCCCGGCGACCTCGGCATCCGGATCGCGGCCTTTCAGCGCCAGCAGCACGCCGCCCGGCGCCGTGAGCGGCGCGCATTCGGCGCACAGCGCCGCCAGCGGTGCCACCGCACGCGCGGTAATGGTAGCGAAATTCACCTGCGGCCGGTACGCCTGCATCCGCGCCTGCACCGGGGTGACGTTGCCGAGCTCAAGCTCGAGCACCGCCTGACGCACGAATCGGATCTTCTTCCCGTTGCTGTCCAGCAGCGTGAAGTCGAGCTCCGGACGCAGGATGGCCAGCGGCAGCCCCGGCAGGCCGGGGCCGGTGCCGACGTCGAGCAGCGGCCCGCGCCGCACAAGGGGCAGCACGGCGAGACTGTCGAGCAGGTGGCGCGGGACCATCTCGGCCGGGTCGCGCACGGCGGTGAGATTGTAGGCGAGGTTCCAGCGCGCGAGCAGGGCGATGAAGGCGAGCAGCTGCGCGCGTTGAGCCTCGCCGGCGTCGATCCTGAGGGCGGCCAGGCCGGCGTTGAGCGCCGATGGACCGTCCGCGGCCGGCGGTGGCGAGGTCCCGGCACTTGCCATCAAGCGCTCCGGCGCTTCAGCATCAGCCAGTACTTGGCGCGGCTGGTGAACATGCGATAGGGCTCGTTGTCAGTCATGGGTGGTAATCCTCGCGGGGCTTCAAGTGCCGGGTGCCGCGAACGATGCGGTTGTTGCGCGGCAGTCTACCCGGTTGAACACCCGACCGTACCCACCAGCCATGCGTGCGTCGCGCCCGGCGCGGCCGCTAACGACGCGGCTGCTGTCATTGCTCAAGCCGCAGCGGCATTAGCGGCATTCGCAAGCAGCCGCGTGCCGTGGCTAAAGCGCTGCGCCTCTTCCGCCTCGCCGTGCTGGCGGCGGCGTCGATCATAACTTCGCGCCGACGTGGGAGCACCGTCCGCGGCGCGACGGGCGCCCAGTCGCGCCGAGGACGCGGCTCCCATCCCACGCGGCCACGGCTGCGGTCGGGAGTATGATCAAGGTGGTCGCGGCCGCGGAATGCGCTTACGGGTGCTGAGTCTATTGGCGTTTGGTCCCGACTCGTCGTTTCAAGGTATCGCCCCAGCATCCTGCGATGCCGAGCCATGCTCAAATCTATCCGATGCGCGCCATGGCAACCACAGCACCAAGAATCCTAGACCGCGGTCGCGGCCCGGAAATCGCCGGAAGTTAGACAGATATTGCAGGCGACCAAGGGCTCGGCACGCCGGAAAATTGCCGGGATTCAGGCAACCGGGAGTTGGACAACCCAGCCATGACTCGACGAGTCATGAGCGACCACGACATCGAAGGCCAATTCGCGATGTTGCTCGACATCTGGACGGGTGATGGGTGGGCCGATCTGTGGCGATAAATGGCTGTTGCGGTCTACACCTTCGCCGACTTGAGGCTCGCGACCGATGCCTCTGATGCCGCGGTGTGGGAATGCTGCCAAGCCAACGAGGTGGTCCTAATCACCGGCAACCGCAACGACGACGGGCCGACCTCGCTGGAATCAACCATCCGACGCTGCGGGAAGGATACGTGTCTGCCGGTAATCACAATCGCCCGACCCGCTCAAGTCCTGATCGAACGCCGGTATGCAGAGCGAACGGCAGAAGCCGTTCTCGAGTTTCTCCTGAATCTGGACAAGCTAAGGGGCGTCGGCAGGCTTTTTGCCCACTGATGTTGACGTTGCTCCAGGGAGGATCGGAGTGCGCATCACGTTCTTGGGGGCGAAACAAAACGGCAGCACCGGCACGTAAGCGGGTGCCGATCGCGCCGAGGAGGGCGCTCCCACAGCGGTGGACGGACTTACGAACAAGGCCCTAGCTGGGCACGCCATTGGAGACCATCAGCGATGGCCGGCACCATCAGGCGCTCTGCCGCTTGAGATGGATCAGCAGCAGCGACACCGCCGCCGGCGTCACGCCTGGGATGCGCGCTGCCTGGCCGATGGTGGCCGGCCGCACCCGCTGGAACTTCTCGCGCACCTCGGCGGACAGGCCGCGCACGTTGGCGTAGTCGAAGTCCGCCGGTAGGGTGCGGGCGTCCTCGGCGCGCTGCCGCGCCACCTCGTGCTGCTGGCGCTCCAGGTAGCCCGCGTATTTGGCCTGGATCTCGATCTGCTCGGCCACCTGGGCATCGTCCACGCCGGGACCCAGGCTTTCAGCCTGCATCAGCTCGGTATAGCCCACGCGCGGGCGGGCCAGCAGCTCCAGCGCGCGTATCTCGCGGGCGATGGTCTCGCTGGTGCTTGCCACCAGCGCCACGGCCGCCGGCGTGCCCGGCCGCACCCAGCACTCGCGCAGCCGCGCCTGTTCGCGCTCGATGGCCTCGCGCTTGGCCTCGAAGCGCCGCCAGCGCGCATCGCCGACGAGTCCCAAGCGCCGGCCGGTCTCGGTCAGGCGCAGATCCGCGTTGTCCTCGCGCAGCATCAGCCGGTACTCGGCGCGGCTGGTGAACATGCGGTAGGGCTCGGTGGTGCCGCGGGTGATGAGGTCGTCCACCAGGACGCCGATATAGGCCTCGTCCCGGCGCGGTGACCAGGGCTCGCGCCCCTGCACCGCGAGCGCCGCGTTGGCGCCGGCGAGCAGGCCCTGCGCCGCGGCCTCCTCGTAGCCTGTGGTGCCATTGATTTGGCCAGCGAAGTAGAGGCCGGGCACGAAACGGGTCTCCAGGGTGGGCGCAAGGTCACGCGGGTCGAAGAAGTCGTATTCGATGGCATAGCCGGGCCGGGTGATGTGCGCCTGCTCGAAGCCCGGGATGGAGCGCACCAGGTCGAACTGCACCTCGAACGGCAGGCTGGTGGAGATGCCGTTGGGGTAGACCTCGGTGGTGTCCAGCCCCTCCGGCTCCACGAAGATCTGGTGCGACGCCTTGTCCGCGAAGCGCACGATCTTGTCCTCGATGGACGGGCAGTAGCGCGGCCCGACGCCCTCGATGACGCCGGTGAACATGGGCGAGCGCGACAGCCCGGCGCGGATGATCTCGTGCGTGCGCTCGGTGGTGCGGGCGATGTGGCAGCTCACCTGGGGCGGGTGCTCGGTGGGGTCGCCGAGGTACGAGAACACCGGCACGGGGTCGTCGCCCGGCTGCTCTTCCAGCTTGGAGTAGTCGATGCTGCGGGCGTCGATGCGCGGCGGCGTGCCGGTCTTGAGCCGGTCCACGGCGAAGGGCAACTCGCGCAGCCGCTCAGCCAGCGCGATGGACGGCGGGTCGCCGGCGCGCCCGCCACGATAATTGCTTAAGCCCACGTGAATGCGCCCGCCGAGGAAGGTGCCGACGGTGAGCACCACCGCCGGCGCGCGGAACGCGAGCCCGGTCTGGGTGCGCACGCCGGCGACTCGCTCGCCGTCCAGCATGAGATCGTCCACCGCCTGCTGGAACAGCCACAGGTTCGGCTGGTGCTCCACGGCGCCGCGCACTGCCGCCTTGTACAGCAGCCGGTCCGCCTGGGCGCGGGTGGCACGCACGGCCGGCCCCTTGCGGCGGTTGAGAATACGGAACTGGATACCGCCGCGGTCCGCGGCGCGGGCCATGAGGCCGTCGAGCGCGTCGATCTCCTTCACCAGATGCCCCTTGCCGATGCCGCCGATGGCGGGGTTGCAGCTCATCTGGCCGATGGTCTCGATATTGTGCGTGAGCAGCAGCGTGCGCGCGCCAAGCCGCGCCGCGGCGAGCGCGGCCTCGGTGCCGGCATGGCCGCCGCCGACGACGATGACCTCGAAGCAGTGATTGTCGGACATGGGTCGCATTCCTCGTGGACGAGGCAAATATACTAGGCAATGGGCCTCTCGAAGAAGAAAAGCGCTGAAAATTCAGCATTTCCGAGCCCAGCGGCGTCAACGCCGACGGACGACCACAAGCGGGCATGCCACCGGCATGCCGCACTCACAGCTAGGCGGACCCATGCTCCAAACCTTGCGCAAGCCACCAGCCGAGGCGCCGCTGCACGCGGTGCTCGACGCCGCGGACGCGGTCATCCTCGGCAAGCCCCACCAACTCCGGCTCGCGCTGGCCTGCCTCCTGGCCGGCGGGCATCTGCTCATTGAAGACGTGCCGGGCGTCGGCAAGACCACGCTGGCGCAACTGCTGGCGCGCCTGCTCGGGCTCCAGCATGCGCGTATTCAGTTCACCAGCGACATGCTGCCGGCCGACGTGGTCGGCGTGTCCGTGTACGACCGCGGCAGTGAGCAGTTTCGCTTCCACCGCGGGCCGATCTTCGCGCAGGTGGTGCTGGCCGACGAGATCAACCGCGCCACGCCCAAGGCGCAGAGCGCACTGCTGGAGGCGATGGAGGAGCGACAGGTGACCGCGGAAGGCGAGACCCGGCCGCTGCCGGCGCCCTTCTTCGTCATCGCCACCCAGAATCCGTTCTACCAGATCGGCACCTTCCCGTTGCCAGAGTCCCAGCTCGACCGGTTTCTGATGCGCCTCACGCTGGGCTATCCCGACGCGGACCAGGAGAAGGCCCTGCTCGCCGGCCGCGACCGCCGCGAGATGCTGGGGGACCTCGAGCCAGCGATGGACGCCGACGGCCTGATCAAAGCCCAGCAGGAGGTGCTGGCCGTCCACGCGTCCGCCGCGGTCATCGACTACTGCCACGCCATCCTGCGCTTCACCCGCAACAGCGAGCGCTTCGTGCACGGGCTCTCGCCGCGTGCCGGGCTTGGCCTGCTGCGCGCCGCCCGCGCCTGGGCGCTGCTGGCTGGGCGCGACTTCGTCCTGCCGGAGGACATCCAGCGCGTGCTGCCGGCCGTGGTACCGCACCGGCTCGCCACCGGCGACGACGACAGCGCCGGCGGCCACGCGGCCATTGCCGAGCTGATCCTGGAGTCGGTGCCGGTGAGCTGACAGCCGCCGGCTCGCCGCCCCCGGCGCCTCCAGCGCGGGCGACGCGAGCACCGGCAGCGTTGTCGCCTGCCTCTCCCTGTATCTCTCAGTGCGCATGCCCAATCCGCCGAGCACCCGATCCAGCGCCACCGCTCCCCGGGCACGCCGATCTCGGTCGGCCCCCGGGGAGGGCGCACGTCAGTCGGCCGTGCACGTAGGCGCGATCCGAGCCGACGGCCGAAGCCCTCTGGCGGCGGGCCTGCAGGCGACCCTGGCGCGAGCCGCTCGACGCCTGCGCCGGCGCGGCGAGGCGCCCGACTCGGCCACCGCCGCGACCCATCACCGCCGCATCTACATCCTGCCCACCAGGGCTGGACTCAGTTACGCCGCGGTGATGCTCGCGACCCTGCTGGGCGCGCTCAACTACCAGAACAATCTCGGTTTGTTCTTGAGCTTTCTGATGGTCTCCATCGCCCTCGTGGGCATGCACCACTGCTGGTTCCAGCTGCTGGGGCTCACGGTGCAGGCGCGCGACGGGCTGCCGGTGTTCGCCGGCGAGACGGCGCGCTTCCCGGTGCTCGTGCAGGAGCATCGGCAGAAGCCTCGGCCGCAGCTGCGCATCACCGACGGACCGGCCTTCGCGCTCACCGCCGGCGGCGAGGCCCGGGCGGCGCTGAGTCGCCCGGCGCGCCAGCGCGGCCCGATGCCGCTGGAGCGCGTGGTGCTGGAGACTCGCTACCCGTTCGGTTTGTTCCGCGCCTGGACGGTCCTGCGCCCGCGCGCGGAGGTGCTGGTGTACCCCAAGCCCGCGTCACGGGCACCGCAGCCACCGCTGATCGCGCACTTCGACCAACAGGGCCGCGGCGACCTCGGCACCGGTGCCGAGGACTTCGTCGGCCCCCGCGCCTACCAGCCGGGCGACTCGCCAAGGCAGCTGGACTGGAAGGCATACGCCCGCGAGCGCGGGCTCATCGTCAAGCAGTTTGGCGGCGACCAGTCGGCGCGCGTGCGCGTGGACTGGGACGCGGTGCCGGGCGCCGACCCGGACCAGCGCCTGTCCGTGCTCGCGCGCCAGGTGCTGGACGCCGATGCGCTGAGCTGCAGCTACGGCCTGCGCCTGCCGGGCATGAGCATCGACTACGACCGCGGCGGCCGGCACAAGCACCGTTGCCTCGCAGCGCTGGCACGCTTCTCGCCGGGACACCGCCCGCAGGCGCCGCCGGAGGCACGCGAGCTTCAGTCCGCTGACCACGCGCGCAAGCGCGGAGGCTAGGATGCGCGCACCGGCCTGGCGCCTTTTGCGCAAGTTCCCCTCCATCGCCGGCGCCCGCCGCGCCGATCGGCGCCGCCGCGGCGAACCGTCGCCGGCCGACACCCCGGACCGCCATCAACTCATCGCCGCGACGACCCTGATCGCGCTGTGTACCCTGCCGCTGCTGCCGGAGCTGGACCGCCAGGTGGGTGCCTTCGTCGTCGGCATCTTGGTGCTGCGCGGCGTCGCCATCCGCTGGCCGCGGTGGCGCCCCGGCATGGCGGTGCTGGCGCTGCTCACCGTCGTCGGCGGCGCCAACGTCCTGGACGCCTACCACAGCATCTGGGGTCGCAATCCCGGCACGGCGCTGCTGCTGTCGATGGTGGCGCTGAAGCTGCTGGAGGTGCGGAGCCTGCGCGACCTGCGCGTGCTGCTGCTGGTGTTCTATTTCCTGCTGGTGGTGCAGTGCCTGTTCGGCGACTCACCCTGGCGGCTCGCATTCCTCGCCGGGCTGCTGGTGGCAGGCTTCGGGCTGCTGCGGGATTTGGGTCTGCCCGTGCACCCACCCGCGGCGCCGGCGCGCGTGCGGGAGGGGCTACGCAGCACCACCATCATGGCGCTCCAGGCGCTGCCGCTGGCACTGGTGCTGTTCGTGTTCTTCCCGCGGCTCGACGCGCCGCTGTGGAACCTCGGGCTCGACAACCCCAACGCCGTCACCGGCCTCAAGGACTGGCTGGAGCCGGGCTCGGTGACGGACCTGGTGATCTCCGGCGAGGACGCGATGCGGGTGCACTTCGACCGTCCGCCCCCCATCGTCGTCGACCGCATGTATTGGCGCGGCCCGGTGCTCTGGCACGCGCGCGGCAACCGCTTCGAGCCGGCGCGGCACGGTGAGTTCCCGGAGGCCACCGTCGACGTCGCGCCCATTTCCGAGCCCATCGGCTACACGGCCCTGCTGGAAGCCAGCGACCAGCGCTGGATCACGGCCCTCGACGGCCCCATCGGCGCACCCCGCGGCGCCACCCTGACCCCAGACCTGCAGGTGCTCGCCGACCGGCCCATCGACGAGCGGCGCCTGTTTCGGCTGCGCTCCGCACTGTCCTACCGCGCCGCCGGGCTGACACTGGAGGAGGAGGCCGCGGCTACCCAACTACCCGAGGACAAGGTCACACCGCGCATGCGTGCGCTTGTGGCCGGCTGGACCGCCGATGATCCGCCCGCCGAGACCGTCGTTGAGCGGGCGCTCGCGTATTTCAACCAGCAACCGTTCCGCTACACGCTGTTGGCGCCCGACATGGGCGAGAAGGCCGCGGATACGTTCCTGTTCGAGGCCCGGGCGGGCTTCTGCGAGCACTACGCGGCGGCCTTCACCCTGCTGATGCGCATCGCCGGCATCCCGACCCGAATCGTCCTCGGCTACCTGGGTGGCGAGCGCAACCCCTACAGCGACGACTATCTGATCCGACAGTCCGAGGCCCACGCCTGGACCGAGGTCTGGCTGGACGGCAGAGGCTGGACGCGGGTCGATCCCACCGCCGCCGTCGCCGCCAATCGCGTGGACCCGGAAGGCGAATTCGCCCGCCTCGGTGCCGGCGCACCGGCGCGCTTCCGCCTGGACCACACATCCTCCCTCGGCCGCCTGCTCTACAACCTGCGCCTCGCCGCCGACGCCTTCGACGCCGCATGGCAGCAATGGGTGGCGGACTTCTCCCACTTCAAGCAGCAGCGACTGCTCGCCAACATCGGCCTCGGCCCGCTCCGGGACATCGGCCTTGTTGCCGTCATGGCGCTGGCCGGCGCAGTCGTCATGCTCGCCTGGGGCCTTTGGCTCGCCCGCCCACCGGGGGCCGCCGACCCCGTCGTCGCCGCCTACGCCGACTTCCAGCGGCGGCTGCGGCGGATCGATCCCGAGCTCACCAAGCGCCCGGATGAGGGGCCGCTGGACCACCTCGCCCGGCTCGCCGCCGCCCGGCCGGAGCTCGTCGCCGCGGCCGAACCCGTGGTCGATGCCTATGTGCGGTTGCGGTATGCGGGCAGCAGCGCCGGACCAGACCTGCTCGGCCGGCTGCGCCGCGCCGTGCGCAATCTGCATTGAACCCGGACAGAGCGGTTGACCGCTTGCAATCGCTTCGACATGCCCGCGGTTGTTGGATTTCCGCTCAACGATGCGAGGCTTGCGGACACGTCGAATAATTCAAGGTCCCCTTGCCTCTCAGGCATCATAGTGCTTGTTCAATTCCCGCTTCGCGTCATTGTGCCAAGCGTCGACAATGACGTCTGCGGCCGTTCCACAATCCCTGCCGATGCCAGCCCAAGTCACGGTACCGCCCCAACAGACGACGAACCAGCGCCCGTCAGTGAGCCGCCAGAAGCGATACAAGCCACTCAGCGTATCATGAAAAACCGCCTTTTCCCTGGGTGAGCAGTCATGGACGTTCAGCGACATTGGGTCGGTTCTCGTGGCTTGCATGTTGGAAAGCTCGCGTGTTGAAAAAAGCAGTCCCTTGGCATGCGTGGACATGCCCGCCATCGCGCCTCAAGACTGCTCCATGTGCCACTGCACCGCGTGGCGCACCAGCTCGCCGCTGGTGGCAAGTCCGAGCTTGCGCTTGATCTTCTCGCGGTGGGATTCGACGGTCTTGACGCTCAAGTGCAGCCGCTCGGCGATCTTCGAGGTGGACATCCCCTGGCCAATGAGGCCGAAGACCTCCAGCTCGCGGTCACTCAGGTCCTCGATGCTCGATGCGCCGCCCTCCTTCTTCTTGGCGAAGCCGTTGATGACGCGCTCCACCATCTTCTCGCTGAGATAGATTCGGCCCGCTAGCACCTGGCGAATCGCCTCCAGCACCTGCTCGGTGACCTGATGCTTGTTCACGTAGCCGCGGGCGCCGGCGTTGATGGCACGCTCGGCGAACAGCGACTCTTCGTGCATAGAGCACACCAGCATCTTGAGTTCCGGGTTGTGCACCTTCAGCCGCTTGATGAGGTCGATGCCACTCCCGTCTTGCAACGAAATATCGACAAGCACCAGATCGGGCGCCGCGGTCCGCACCACCTCGAGAGCATCCCGGATGCTACCCACCTCCCCGCAGACAGAGAGATCTGGTTCATCAGCAATGATGCTGCGCAGACCGGCGCGTGCCACCGGATGATCGTCAACGATAAGAATGCGGCTCGGTCGATTAGCCATGGAATTGTCCCTTGCAGTGCGTCAATGCCAAACCGTGGTCCTGGACCCCGATTCCACGCGCGGGACGGCAAGCTTCGGATTGCCTCGCATGCCGACCCGTACGCGGGCCTGTTCTAATGCGGCTTTTCAGCCTTTCCACCACGCTCTATGAAGCGTTGCGCCACGCCGTCCTTGGCAGCAATCTCCCTCGCCAGGAGCATTGAGGACGCGGCTCGGTTTGCTCCTTGCCCCCGCCGACATGGTCAGACCACTCTTCCTCACCGTCCCGGATACCCGCTGACGGTGCGTCCCCCGTGCCTGCATCCGCTTCGTAGCATGTATAGTGGCGTAGACGCGCCCATGCGACTATTGATCTCGCGCCTATTGCCCGTTAGGTACCCCGCAGAATGGGACCTAAGTGGGCCTCTGAAGCAAACTCCGGGTCTGCACTATGTGTACTAGGAAGGGCCGGTATAGCTGGCTAGGGAGACGCCGCGTACTCGGCAGCGCCCAGCGGGGGGAATGTCGGAACATGCTCGATGCCGGCAAGGTGCTGAAAATGCGGGCATTCGGCAACGGCGTTCTCGAATGCCGTGCCGAACCTGGCCAAGCATGGCCAATAATCAGCGTGTTCCTAGAGGTGCCGCGAGGAGAACTGCTCGGGTGGATGAATCCGACCGATCTGCGGCATGCTTTCCCAAGTGGAAGGTGTGCGCGGTGTGGTGGGGAAGCGCTAAAGCAATGTTGCGTATGGAGCCATCACAACCCGGGAATTCGGTAAAGATATAGACCCAAGGTCGGTCCTGTTCTCCGTTCAGTCTGGGAGATCCACCACGGTGAACTTGCGAGGCGTCATTTTGGAATGTGACACCGGAGACGCGTTATCGGCCCAGTTGCCGCCGGTACAGCTCGCGAATGTCGGGGGGCAACTGCTCCAGGGCGGCGGGGTCTTCCTCCGGCAGCGGTCCGGTGCGCGACCCACCCAGCGCGTCCAGTTGCTCCTGCGCCTGCTTCAGCTTGTTCTGCAATTGCGCCGCCGCGTTCAGATCCAGGGTCGTGGAAGCTCCCGCCTGAGCCGGCAGTACGTTGTTGCCGGCAGCCTCGAGTGAGGCGGCGACGTCATCCGGCAGTTGGCCGAGCTGGTGCGTGCCGACTGGCGGTGAGCCGGCTGCGGACGTGCCGACTGGGTTCGTGCCGACCTGTTGCCTGCCGACCTGTTGCCTGCCGACCTGTTGCCTGCCGACCTGTTGCCTGCCGTCTGGGGCGGAGGTCTGTGCCCATGCGCGAGCATCCTCTTCGGGCAAGTCCCGAGGGCCTTTTGCCGTCGGCGCCCCTCGGTCGTGGGGCTTAGGACCGGCAGCGGCCGCCACCGGAGACGTCGGCTCAGGCTTCGGGCCAAGCGAGAACGTTATTGCCACGGCAGTCAAGGCAACCACCACGCTGACGATCGCCAACGTGATGAAAAGGTCGTTGATGCCGGCGCGTCTGCGATGCTTCCGACGCCTCAGCGCCTGCCGGCGTTCTTCTATCGTCTTGCTCACCGGTTGCCCCCGTTGGTCATCCGGCACACATGCGCGTGCGATTCTTGATAACCCCTACATTCTACAGCGCCTCCCGTGTCCGAAATGCGGTATTTCGGTCACAGCGCGTTGTCGCGACTCGAGACATCCCCGTGGTGCGAACCAGGCGGTGCAGAAAGCGGCGCCGGTCCCGGCTTCCGCGCCTTCCAGGGCTCCGGTTCGGGGTGCGCGCGACCAGCGGGACCGTAGCCGCTACCCAGACCGTCGCGCCTGCTTGGATACGGGAGCGTCGGTCTGGAGCTGAAGCAGCACCACCAGGCCGACGGCAGCGGCCGGAACCAGCAGGGCCAGCACGTCGAAGTGCAGGAACAAGACGCCGCAGCCGATCGCGCTGGTCAGGTACAACAGCCATGTGAGGCCACTGCGCCAGGGCGAGGTGCCCGCGGGCTGGCCGCCGGCTTGGTCCAGCGCCGCGCCACGCGACGCCCGTCGGCGCGCCTGTAACCGTTCGACGAGGCCGGTGCCGAAGGCGGTCAGGGTGCCGGTCATATAGGTGGTGGTGGGGCCGCGCAGGTGCAGGGCCAGGGCGCTTTGCAGACCCATCGCCAGGGCCGCAAGGGCGATCACGCCCAGCGCCTCGTGGCGGTCCAAGGGCTTGACGCCAATCCAAAACCCGAGCAATCCGAGCAGCAACAGCGCCTCGATCAGGAGGGTCGGCAGCGCCGGCGCACGGTTGGCCGCTCCCCGGGCAAGCAGCAGGGCGCCGAGTGACACGCCAAACAGGAAGGCCAGTACCGACAGCGCGGCGCTGGTGCCGCCGACCGCATCGCCCCGCGCCAAGGCCACCGCCAGCAGGATCGTATTGCCGGTCTGGGCCGCGGTCAGCACGTTGAAGCCGAGCAGGACCACCGCATCCACGCCGCCCCCCGCGATGGCCAACAGCCAGGGCGAGACCACCTGGCGCCAGCCGAGGGTGCCGACCTGCGGGTCCGCCCTTCCGGAGGCGCCGCCGATCAATGCGCTTCCTCCCAGTTGTCGCCGATGCCGGTGTCGGCGATCAGTGGCACCTTCAGCTCGGCCGCCCCCTGCATGATGCCCTTGACGTGCAAGGCGACAGTGTCGACGGCGTCGGCGGCGACCTCGAACACCAGCTCGTCGTGGACCTGCATGATCATGCGCACCGGGGGCTGCTCGGTCTGGAGCCAATGGTCCACCCGGATCATGGCGCGCTTGATGATGTCGGCGGCCGTGCCCTGCATGGGGGCGTTGATGGCGGTGCGCTCGGCGGCGTTGCGCAATTGGTTGTTGCTGTGGTTGATATTGGTGAGGTAAAGGCGGCGGCCGAACAGGGTCTCGACGTAGCGGTCGGCGCGGGCCTGGGCACGGATGCGGTCCATGAACTCATGCACGCCAGGGTAGCGCGTGAAGTAGAGGTCGACGTATTCCTGCGCTACGCCGCGCTCGATGCCGAGCTGGCGGGCGAGGCCGAAGGCGGACATGCCGTAGATGAGGCCGAAGTTGATGGCCTTGGCGCTGCGGCGCTGGTCCGCGGTGACTTGGTCTGGCGGCAAGCCGTGGATTTCGGCGGCGGTGGCGCGGTGGATGTCCTGTCCGGCCTCGAACGCGGCGAGCAGCCGGGCGTCGCCGGAGAGGTGCGCCATGATGCGAAGCTCGATCTGGCTATAGTCCGCGGCCAGCATCCTGAAGCCCGGCTCGGGCACGAAGGCGCGGCGGATGCGCCGGCCGTCCTCGCTGCGGATGGGGATGTTCTGCAGGTTGGGGTCGGATGACGACAGCCGGCCGGTGGCGGCGACGGCCTGGTGATAGCTGGTGTGCACCCGGCCCGTGTCCGGGTTGATGAGCGCCGGCAGCTTCTCGGTGTAGGTGGAGCGGAGCTTGGTGAGCCCGCGGTGCTCGACGATCAGCCGCGGCAGCTCGTAGCCGTCGGCGGCGAGCTGCTCCAGCACCGACTCGGACGTGGACGGGGCGCCCTTGGGCGTCTTGGCGATGACCGGCAGCTTCAGCTCGTCGAAGAAGATGGCGCCGATCTGCTTCGGCGAGCCAAGGTTGAACTTGCGCCCCGCCGCGGCGTACGCGCGTTCCTCGAGGTCCAGCGCGCGCTCGGCGAGGTCCGCGCTCTGGGCGCGGAGCTCGTCGGCGTCGATGCGCACACCGGTGCGCTCCATGCGCGAGAGCACCGGCACCAAGGGCATCTCGATGTCCGTGTAGACCGATGCGATGCTCGGAATGGCCTCCACCTTCGGCCACAGCGCCCGGTGCAGGCGGAGCGTCACGTCGGCGTCCTCGGCCGCGTAGGGCGCGGCCTGCTCCAGCGGGATCTGGTCGAAGGTGAGCTGCTTGGCGCCCTTGCCGGCGATGTCCTCGAAGTGGATCGTGTCGTGGCCCAAATACTTCTTGGCCAGCGAGTCCATGTCGTGCCGGGTCGCGGTGCTGTCCAGCACGTAGCTCTCCAGCATGGTGTCGTGGGCGATGCCGGCGAGCGCCACGCCGTGGTTCGCACAGACGCTCATGTCGTACTTGAGGTTCTGGCCCACCTTGGGGCGCTGCGGGTCCTCCAGCAGCGGCTTCAGTCTGCCGAGCACCAAGGCCCGGTCGAGCTGATCCGGCGCACCCGGACAGGTATGCGCGACGGGCACGTAGGCGGCCGCGACGGCCCCCTCGTCGTCGACGGCGAAAGACACGCCGACGATCTGTGCCCGCATGTAGTCGAGGGCCGTGGTCTCGGTGTCGAAGGCGAACAACGGCGCCGCGCTGAGCTTGTCGATCCAGGCATCCAGCGCCTGCGCGTCCATCACCACGGCGTACTCGGGCGGCGGCTTGGCGGCGCCAGCGTCGGCCTCGCCGCCGTCGCCGTTCAGGGTGGCGAGCAGCCGCTTGGACTCGATGCGCTCGTACCAGCCGCGCAGCAGCTCTGCGTCCGGCTCACCCGGCGTCAGGTCCGTGGGGCCGAAGTCGAGCGCCACATCGGTCTTGATGGTGGTGAGCGCGCGGGACAGAGGCAGCTGCTCCAGGGTCGCCCGCAGGCTCTCGCCGATCTTGCCCTTGACCTTGTCGGCGTTGCTGATGACGCCGTCGAGGTCGCCGTACTCGCTGATCCACTTGGCGGCGGTCTTGGGGCCGCACTTGGGCACGCCGGGGATGTTGTCGATGCTGTCGCCCATGAGCGCCAGGTAGTCGACGATGTGCCGGGGCTGCACGCCGAACTTCTCCTCGACCCCCGCCGCATCCAGCACCGTGTCGGACATGGTGTTGACCAGCGTGACGTGCTCGTCCACCAGCTGTGCCATGTCCTTGTCGCCGGTGGAGATGAGCGTCGGCAGGCCGGCGGCGGCGGCGCGCCGGGCCAGCGTACCGATGACGTCGTCGGCCTCCACGTCCGGCACCTCCAGCAGCGGCAGGCCCATGGCGCGGATGACCTCCTTCAGCGGCGCCAGCTGCTCGCGCAGGTCGTCCGGCATGGGCGGCCGGTTGGCCTTGTACTCGGTGTAGATGCGATCCCGAAAGGTGGGCCCGGAAGCGTCGAAGACGACGCCGATGTACTCCGGCTGCTGCTCGCCGATGAGCTTGCGCAGCATGTTGAGCACGCCCACCAGCGCGCCGGTGGCTTCGCCGCGGGAGTTGGTCAGCTTGGGCAGGGCGTGGTACGCGCGGAACAGATAGCCGGAGGCGTCCACGAGGACGAGCGGGTACCGGTCAGGCATGGGCGTTGTGGTCGGCGGCGGCAAAGCGCCAACCGTACCACGGGGTGTTGGAGCGCGCGCGGCGGCGGCCGCGCGGCTGAAATCAAAACCGGAGAATCAGGCGCGGAGACTTAGGCGCACGCGGCCTGGGGAAGCTGCACGGCGGCCGGTCGCGCCACGGGCGCCGAGCGGATCAGTGCCGGTGCCAGCTCGCGGTAGACGAGCCCCATGGGCGAGCGGTGCGAGAGTGTCAGGATCCGCGTCCCGCTCGGGTACATCAGATGATAGGTCTCGTACAGGTGCAGATCCGTGCCCTGATCCAGCAGGTTGCGCACGGCGTCGATGACCGCAGCCGGACAGCGGCGCAACGTGAGCCTGCCGAACCGCAGTGTCTCGCTGCCCACGTCCACCAACGCCAGCGGTGTAATCGCCACGCCCAGCCGGCGCAGCGGCCGCGGTGCCGCGGGTTGGGCGGCGGGCGCGCGCAGCTCGTCGGCGAGGAGCCCGCCCAGCCCTTGCTCGTCGCCGCCGCGCAGCCGCGCGCGGATGGTCGGGTCCAGGATCAGCCCGAGCTGCCCCTCGCCCAGCAGCCAGCGCAATCCCTGCTCGCCGTCGCGGAGCAGCTCATGGCGGCCGAAGGCCTGTGCCCATCCGTTGAAGTAGGCGCGGTGGCGGCGCAGCAGACGGGCGTCGGTCATGATCGGTGCTCCGTGACGGTGGCTGGGAATGACCTAATAATATTGAGGGATCGGATCGTATTTGTCCAGAAAGTCAATGGTGGAATTCCAGGGTGCCAGTACCCCGATCAACGAAGCGGGCGTGTGCCGGCGGAACTGGAATGCTCGCGGCAATGTCCCCTCGACAGCGCGGTGCGCCACCGGTCGGCGGACCAACTCGGATGATCGGTTCCAGTGCGGCGGCCGCTTCCAACACGGCGCATCCGCCGACCGCGGATCAAGCGTGACGCCGAACCCAATTTCGGGTCCGATGCCGCCCGCCGGGGGATCAATGTCGGGCAACGTGCACCGCGTCCAGGGATGCGGTCGAGGCCAGTGCTACCATCCATCTATATCGGTCCGCGCGCCGCCGCTGCGCCCGGTCGCGGCGAGGGGCGGCCACTGCCGCGGCACCGCCACCGGCCAGAACTGCCAACCCGAACAACCGCGCCGGCCCGCGCCCCTTGTTCGCCACTGCCCTGTCACGCCCAATGCCGCGGCTGCTGTCGATCCTGCTCTCTGCCATGCTCGGAATGCTGCCCGCCGCCGCGGGCGGGCAGAGCTACAACTGGCTGGACAACCCGCAGCTCATCATCCTCGGCGCGAGCCTGGAACCACAGAGCAAGGTCCTGCACGTCAAGGGCGAGCACTTCGGGCTACGCCTGCCCACCGTGACCCTGGACAACATGCCGCTGACCGTGCGCCGGGCGACGCAGAACTTCATCGAGGCCGGCCCGCTGCCACCCGGGGTGGGGCCGGGCAGCCACATCCTGCGCGTGGTGGCCGGCGACGACCGCTCGCGCTTCGATGCCTTCAGCCTGCAGCTCGGCGCCGCCGCCAAGCGTCCGGCCCCGACGCCACCGCCGGAGCCGGCGGGCGGCTTCAACCGGCTCGGCGTGCTGGATGATGTCGGCGACGTGGGCTGGTCGCCCGCCATCGTCATCGGCGCAGACGGGCTGCCGGTGGTGGCCTACCTGGACTACGGCAACCGTGACCTGAAGGTCGCGCATTGCGCGGATACCGCCTGCAGCAGCGCGAGCCACGCCGTGGTGGACCCCGCGGGCAACGTGGGCTGGACCATCGGCCTCGCCATCGGCGCGGACGGCCTGCCGATCATCGCCTACTTCGACAGCGAAACGGGCGTGCTCAAGGCGGCCCGCTGCCGCGATGCCGGCTGCTTCCGGACCGACATCGCCGAGGTGGACGCCTCCGGCGACGCGGGCAAGTTCGTGGACATCGCCGTGGCCGACGACGGCCTGCCGGTAATCAGCTACTACGACAGCAGCCACAGCGACCTGCTGGTGGCCCTGTGCCGCGATACCGCCTGCAGCAGCGCCGCGCTGCGGCCGGTGGACACCGCCGGCGACGTGGGCTGGCACAACGCCATCGCCATCGCACCCGACGGCATGGTGGTGCTGAGTTACTTCGACGCCAGCCGCCGCGACCTTAAGTTCGCCCGCTGCCTGGACCGCGGCTGCACCGAGACCGACGCCGTCGCCCTGGACCTCGGCGGCGTCGGCATGGGCACCGACCTGCTGTTGGATGCCGCGGGCCTGCCCTTCATCGCCTACTGGGACTTCTTCAGTGACGATCTGAAGACCGCCCATTGCACGGATGCCGCGTGCAGCGATGTCACACTCAGCCGCATCGATACGGCCGGCTCCGTGGGCGCCAATCCGGCGACCGCCCTCGGCGCCGATGGCCTGCCGGTGATCGCCTACCACGACCACACCAACAGCGACATCAAGTTCGCGCGCTGCCGGGACGCAGCCTGCTCCAGCGCCGCCGTGGTCACCCTGGACGCGCAGGGCTCCGTCGGCTGGCACATCGATGTGGCCGTCGGCCGTGACGGGCTGCCGGTGGTGGTCTACTACGACGAAACCAACGGCGACCTCAAGGTGGCGCACTGCGCCGACCGCGGCTGCACGCGGGCGGCGCCGCCACCGTCGCCTTATTGAGTCACCAGGGCAGGAACATCCAGGCGCGCTTGGTGCGCCAATACTGCGCAACGTGGGCGCTGCGCGGCGTGTGCTTGTCCTCGGCGATGCGCCGGATCAGCGGTCGCGGCACGCGGTCGATCCAGCCTAAGTCCTCGATGCGGCTCATGACCTCGAGCCGCGCGATGTCGTCGTCGGTCTCGAGCAACGCGAGCAGAACGCTCAGCGCCTGCCGCGCCTCGCCGATGCCGGCAAGCGCCGCCGCGGACGCGGCGCGGATGGCGCTGTAGGCGTCGCCGTCCGCCAGCGCCCGCAGCCGTCGTGCCTGCACGCGGGCGAGGTCCGGATGCAGCACGCAGCCCATGACGCCCCAGTAGCGCAGCACCGGGTGCGGGTCTGCCAACGCCGCCGCCAATTGCCCGCGCTGCGCCGCGTCCGGTGGCTCGCGTGCGGTGGCCGCCAACGCCAGGTGGACGATGCGTGCGATGGGGTACGCGGCGCTGCGCCCGTAGCTGTAGGGCGAATCGGTGCCGGCGAGGGGCCGCAGCATGCTCTCCGGCACGAAGCCCAGGTCGCGGGTGTCGATCAGACGCTGTTCCAACAGCCGTGCGAGGCGCTCCTTGCGTGCCGCCTGGGCGAGGTCATCGGCGAGGTTCGTCACCTCCCAGGGGTCGCTGGCGGTGTGAAACAGCGCCTCGCTGGGGCGCGGCTCCCAGAACGCACGCTGGACCGCGTTGCAGTCACCGGCGTCGCAGGTGTCCCGCCAGACGGACCAATTGCGCTGCATGCGGAACGGAAACTCCAGGTGCCGCCCATCCGGGCGCTGCGGCTGGAAGTTGCGCACATAGCGCCAATCGCCGTCGGTGACCGCGCGCACGAGGTCGTCGCGCTCGTCCATGCGCCCGCGGCCGAGCAGCACCACTGGCGCCGCCGGCTGCACGCGCTCGCCGAGGAAGGCGCGCCCCTGCATCTGTGGCGGCAACGGCATGCCGGCAAGCGCGAGCAGCGTCGGCGCGAAGTCCACGAAGGACACCAGCCGCTCGCTCACGCCGGTGCGCGGCCCGGGCACCAGGGCCGCAAAGCGCTGTGGAATGCGCACGAGCAGCGGCACCCGCGTGCCGGTGTCGTAGACGAAGCGCTTGCTGCGCGCCAGTGCGCCGCCGTGGTCGCTGAAGAAGAAGACGATGGTGTCATCGGCCAGCCCGGCCGCATCCAGCTCCGCCAGCAGCGCACCCACCTGCCCGTCCAGCGCCGTGATCAAGTCGTATTCGCGCGCCCAGTCGGTGCGGATCTCGGGGCGATCCGGTTGGTAGGGTGGCAGCGTGATCCGATCCGGGTCCAGCCGCGGCTGCCGAGGCAACAGCCCTTGCTCGACCAACTTGGCGATGTGCTCGGGCTTGAGCCTGCCTTCGTGCGAGACCTCCAGATTGAAGACCGCGAAGAAGGGACGGCCGGGCGGGCGGTTGCGGTAGTGCGCGTCCGGGCCGGAGGCGTCCCAGGCGGCGTCCCAGTTGCCGTAGAAATTGTAGTCCGTCTTTGCATTGTTGCTGGTGTAGTAGCCGGCCATGCGCAGGTACTGCGGCAGCAGCCGGAACCAGGGCGGCACCCGTTCGTAGCTGCGCATGTGCTCGGTGCCCAGCGTGCTGGCGTAGACGCCGAAGATGAGCGTGCTGCGGGCCGGTGCACACACCGGGTAGTTGGCGTAGGCGTGCTCGAAGCGCAGGCCGTCCGCGGCGAGCCGGTCGAGGTTGGGCGTCTGTGCCAGCGGATCACCATAGCTGCCGAGCAGCGGGCTCATGTCCTCACTGGTGATCCACAGGATGTTCGGCCGCTCGGGCCGGGTCGGTGGCGTCTCGGTGGACGTCGCGCGGACGCCGGGGCAGACAGCGGCAGCCGCCAGCAGGCAGCCGAGCGCGAACAGGCGCACGGCGATGGCTCGCCGGCACGGGCGCCGCGGCGGCTCGTCCGCGCTCGGGGGAAAAGAGGACATGGATAAGGGATACACCCTGATATCGTAAGGATTCGGCTTCGCAATGCGCAAATCCCCGTTCGCCGGGGGGCTTGCCGCCGTTGCGGTGGGCCTGAGCCCAACCCGCCGGCCAATGTCGGTTAGGAGCCGATTGGTGTTGGACGTAAACTCTCTGGCGTCGAGGCTTTGTCTGATGCCCGCATCGGGGCATGATCCATTGTCGGTATCAGCTTCAGCGCGGAGGGCATTGATGGCAGAACAACGATCCAGGGGCGGACTCAAGTGGGTGCGTGACGAGTTGCTCGCCAACCTGGAGCGAATCGGTGCGCAGATGCGCGCGGACGGCGACATCGGCGAAGCGGTGACGCTGCTGTTCGAGATGCGCGCGGTTTTGATGGCGCTGCCGTTGCCCGCGGCGGCGATGCTCGCCGAGGAGATGCAGCGCACCTGCGAGCAGATCATCAAGGAGGACGCCGCCGACGCCCCGCAGGCGCGGGAGTCCGTCTCGCTAGCGCTGGTGCAGCTCGATGAGCACCTGCGACGCAGCGACTCCGGCGAGCACCAGGAGCCGCTGGCGTTGCTCGCCAGCATCAACGACCTGCGCCATTCACGCGGGGTGCCGCCGATGAGCTCGGCGGAGCTGTTGATCCCCTCGTCGGTGCTGGCGCAGAGCGAGCAGGTGGCGCCGGACTCGCTCGCGGCGCTGGTGCGTCTGGCGCTCAAGGTGCGCCCGCATTTCCATCGCTACCTGGTGCGCTGGTTCAACGGCGACAACGCGCACGAGGGCCTGCTCGGGCTTTCCAGGCTGTTCAACCACATGCGCCGCTACTTCAAGCAGGGCCCGGTGCATGAGCTGTTCCTCGCCGCCGAGGCCGTCGTGGATGGCCTGTTGGACGGCCAGCTCGACGCCGACGCGCCCACCAAGGCGCTGATCGGCCGGCTGGACAAGCTGCTGAAGCCACTGACCGCCACGGTACCGGAATGGCCGGCCGACCTGGCGCAGGCGCTCATCGGCGATCTCCTGGCACGCATTGGGAAGATGCCGCCGGGCGCGCCGGCGGTGCAGGAGCTCGAGCGCATCTACGGCCGCAGTCTCACCGACGAGCCGCACCCCGACAGCATCAGCCAGTCCAACGACAACGACACGGCGCCAATGTTGGACGCCCTGCGCCGCGAGTTGGACGACATCGCCGCGCCGCTGCTGCGCACCGCCGGCGGCCGGCCAGACCCCATCGCCGCGGGGGCGATGCCGCGGCGGCTGTCACGGCTCGCCGAGTCACTGTCCGCCCTCAACCAGGAGGCGGCGGCCGGGCGCATCCGGCGCTGCGTGGAAGCGCTGGAGATCGAGGGACACACCGGCTTTGCCGACGCTGGCCGGCTCGGCGACGTGCTGCGCACACTGCGCCAGGTGGACGCGGAGCTCGCCGCCTGCGCCGAGCTGGCGGCACCGCCACCGGCCAGCACGGCGCAGCGCGCGGCACCGCGCGCGCGTGACACCGTGGCGGCGACCTTGCGCGAGGTGCGCGTGGCGCTGGCCTGTGCCCGCACGGCCATCGGCAGCGGCCCCATGAGCCCCGCGCAGAGCATCCAGCTCGCGGACGCATATCGCTCCCTGCAAGGGCTCGCCGGCACCCTGCGCGGCATCGGCGAGATGGAGCCGGCGCGGCTCCTGGATGGCCTGGCGACGCAGCTACGCATCCGTTACCTGGACCCAGGGCAGGTGCCGGGCGAGGCCGGGGTTGAGCTCATCGGCCGCGCGCTGGCGGCGGTGGACATCCACTTGGAGGACCGCCTGGAGCGCGATCTCACCGACGTGCGCATGATCGCCGAGGCGGATTACGCCATCGAGCGCCTGTCGGGCCTGCTGCGTCCGGACGAGGACGTCGACGGCGACTCCGAGGCCACCGACTCGCTGCCCTGGTCCGAGGCCTCGCAGTCGGTCAATCTGGAGTTCCTGAACCTGTTCCTGGACGAGGCCCAGGACGAGCTGGAGAGCATCCGCGTCCAGCACGAGCGCTGGTCCAGGGACCGCCACGACGACGTGGCGCTCTCCATCATGCGGCGCTCGTTCCAGACGCTGAAGAACAGCGGCAGCCTGGTGGGTGCGCGCCACCTGGCGGATCTCGCGCGCAACACGGCGGCCGTGCTGGAGCGCCTGCTCGATGGCGAGCTGCCGGCGGACCTCGCGGCGGCGGACTTCCTCGCCGACGTGGTGGCCATGCTGCCGGAGATCATCGATGCGGAATCGCAGCGCCGCAAGGCGCCCACCGCCAACCTGATTCACGCCGCCAAGGCGCTGCTTGCCATCGGGCGGGAGCCCCGCGGGAGCGGCGGCAAGGTGATCCAGCTGCCCCTGCGAGCTGGCGCGCCGGCCGCCGAGCCCGACGCGGGCGACGCGGGCCGTCGCACCGAGCCAGGGGCTGCGGCCGCCACCGCGCCGACGGCGTCACCACCCGGCGATGACGCGCCACCGGCGCCTGCCGTCGCACACGCCCGCGATGCGGCGCGCGATGCCGCACCGGCGGCGACCGACGAGGGCTTGGAGGCATTGCTGGCCGGTGATGATCTGCTGGAGGTGTTTGCCGACGAGGCGGACGAGCTCATCAACGCGCTGGATGCCCAACTGCGCGACTGGCGCGGCCAGGGGCTGGACGCGGACGGCGTAGCCTCGGCACGCCGGCGCCTGCACACCCTGAAGGGCAGCGCGCGCATGGCCGGTGTCGCCCCGGTAGGTGACCTGAGCCATGCGCTGGAATCCCTGCTCACCGGAGCCGAGGCGCTGCCGGCCGCCATGACCGGTCCGCTGACGGCGTTGCTGCAGCGCGCGCTGGACACGCTCTCGGCACAAGTCACCGCCGCCCGGCAGCGCGCGCCCCTCGTCCTGCCGGACGGCCTGCTTGACGAAATCGCGGCGGCGGCGCCGGCAGTCACGCAACAGCTCCGCGAGGAGGCGCCGCACGCCGTCACACCGGCCGGGCCTGGTGCCGAGCCGGCGGCAGCCCCGGACACGGAGACCACGACCGCACGCGACGACCCCGCCATGCAGCTCCGGGTCGGCGCCGACTGGCTTGACGGCATCATCAACCGCTCCGGCGAGGTGGGCGCCTTTCGCGCGCGGCTGGTGCAGCAGAACGCCAGGCTCGGCTTCCGGCTCGCCCAGCTCGAGGACGGCCTCAGGCGGGCCGCCCGGCGTGTCGACACGCTGGCAGAGCGGGACCAAGAGTCGTCGCCAACAGATGCCGACGCCGACGCCGAGCCGCCCGAGGCCGAGGCGCTGCGCACCCTGCGCGAGGCTGCGGCACTGCTCGGCGAGTCCCGCACGCTGGCGGCGGCGATCGGCGAGCTCCAAGACGACAACGCCGAGCTGCTCCGCCTGGAGATGCGGCTCGCCGAGGCCATGCAGGATGAGCTGCTGCAGGCGCGCATGCTGCCCTTCGGCCGGGTGGAGGCACGCCTGGCGCGGCTCGTGCGCCTCACTGCCGAGGGCACGGGCAAGCAGGTGGAGCTGAGCATGCAGGGCACCGACGTCGCGCTGGACCGCAACGTGCTGGAGCGCTTCCTGCCGCCGCTGGAGCACCTGTTGCGCAACGCGGTCGTGCACGGTATCGAGGCGGCGCAGGCGCGTCAGGCGCACGGCAAGCCGGCGGCCGGACGGCTGCGCGTGCAGGTGGCCCGGGAGGGCAATGACGTGGTCTTCGAGGTGACCGACGACGGCGCCGGCATGGACCCGGTCAAGTTGCGCGAGCGCGCCGTCGCCCAGGGCCTGGTGGCCGCCGATGCCGAGCTCTCGCACGCCGAGATCCTGTCGCTGGTGCTGCGGCCGGGGTTCTCCACCGCCGCCGAGGTCACCCTGGACGCCGGTCGCGGCGTCGGCCTGGACGTGGTGAACACCCAGGTAGCCTCGCTGAACGGCGAGCTGGAGCTCTCTTCCAAGCAAGGTCACGGAACGCGCTTTCGGGTGCGGCTGCCGCTGACCCTGTCCATCGTCGAGGCGCTGTTGGTGAGCGCTGCCGACACCCTCCTCGCCGTCCCGCACGGCACCGCGCTGGCGGTGGCGCGGGTGGCGCGCGAGCAGCTCGTCGCCGGCGACGCGGTGGTGGAGTATCGCGGCGAGCGCTTTCCGGTCGAGCCCATCGAGCGGGCGCTCAACCCGGCGGCGGCGCCGAGCCCGCCGCAGCAGCGCTGGTTGCCGGTGCTGCTGGTGGCGGCGGGAGCGGAGCGGGTCGCTTTCCAGGTGGACGCGCTGCTCGACACCCAGCGCGTCATGGTCAAGCCCATCGGCCCGTCGCTGGCGGCCCTGCGCTGGCTCTCGGGCGGCACCGTGCTGCCCGACGGCCGCGTGGCGCTGCTCGCCGACCTGCCGGCCCTGCTGCGCGCGATGCGCCAGCAGCAGGCGGCCGAGGCGCCCGCGGAACGGCGCCCGGTGGTGCTCGTGGTGGACGACTCCGCGACGGTGCGGCGCGTGGCGCAGCGCCTGCTGGCGCGGGAGAACATGGAGGTGATCGGCGCCCGCGACGGCGTGGAGGCGCAGGTGATGCTGCGCCGCCGCCAGCCCGACCTGCTGCTGGTGGACCTGGACATGCCGCGCATGAACGGGCTTGAGCTGACGCGCTGGGTGCGTGGCAGCGACGAGCTGCGGCGTCTGCCGGTGATCATGATCACCTCCATGGCGGGCGATGCCGAGCGCGCCGAGGCGCTGTCCGCGGGGGTGGACCGGTTCGTCGCCAAGCCGTTCGCCGAGGACGAGCTGCTGGCGCAGATCGAGTCGCTGTTGATGGTCGGCATCAGCGCCTGATGGCGCGGCCATGCACGCGTAGGCCGGCAGGGTGTCGCTACGGCTGCCAACGCCGATTCTGGCGCTGAACTGGGCGACCGCCGCAGCCGGCGACGGGCCGCGCTGGCTGCTGCCCGCTGCCGCGGTGCTGGAGGTCACGCGCTGCCCGACGCCCGCGCCGCTGCCGCTGCCGCTGGATACCGACCCCAGGCTGGCACAAGCGCTGCTGGGCACCTTCGCCTGGCGCGGGCGGCGCCTGCCGCTGCTGCACTTGGACGCGAGCCTGGCTGGCCAGGTGCCGGCGGGCGCCAGCGCGCCGGCGATGACTGGCGGCGATGCCGGCGTTGGCGTTGGCGATGACGCTGGCGGCGATGCCGACAGCGACCTGCCGCTGCGCCTGCGGGCGGTGATCTGCCCGAGCCTGCGCGAGGATGCGATCGATGCCTTCGCGCTCGCGGCGCTCGGGATGCCGGGCCTGCTGACGCTGCGGGAAGGGGAGGTCGACCCGTACGCCGAGACGGGCATGCCACCGCCCTTTTGCACCGCGCTACTGCGCGCGCATGGGGAGCTCTTCGCGGTTCCGGACATGGACGCACTGGCCGCGGCCCTGGCGCCCGTGTCGGCGTTGATGGCGTGAGACCGGTCCCGCGCCGGCGCGCGTGTGCCCGGGCTCAGCCGCGGAAGTCCCCCCACAAGATCTGCAGCGCCGCCAACGCGGCAAGCGGCGCCGTCTCCGCGCGCAGCACCCGCGGGCCGAGCCGCACCGCGGTGAAGCCGTGCGCGAGCGCCGTCTCCCGCTCGTCGGGCGCGAGTCCGCCCTCGGGACCGACCAGCAACATCGCCTGCCCTGCCGGTGGCGGCGGCAAATCCGTCAGCGTGCGCTCGGCACGATGGTGCAACAGCAGGCCGTTATGGCCAGGCGGCAGCGTCGTCAGCCAGGTGCCGAGCCGTTGCGGCGGCGCGAGCCCTGGCAGCCGCCGCCGCCCGCTCTGCTCGCAGGCGGACACCACCACGCCCTGCCAATGGCCGTGGCGCCTGTCGAGGCGCTCATTGCGCAGCTTCACCACGGTGCGCTCCGTGAACAGCGGCACCAGGTGCGTGACGCCAAGCTCCACGGCCTTTTGCAGCGCATAGTCCATGCGCTCGCCCTTGGTGATGCCGAGCGCCAAGGTCACCGCGAGCGGCAGCACCGGTTCCGTGGGTCCCGGCGGCGCCACCTCGGCCAGCACCGCGGCGCCCGTCTGCACCAGCGTGGCGGGGTAGTCGTGCCCGTCGCCGTTGAACAGCACCAGCGCGTCGCCGACGCCGAGTCGCAGCACCTGGGTGACGTGGCGACGCGCTCCGGGCTCCAGTTCCACGCGCGCGCCGGCGGCGAGCGGCTGTGCCGTGTAGATGCGGTCCTGGCGCATGCCCGCCCGCGGGGCGCTAGCCGGCGTCGCCATCGCGCGCCACGCCGAGCTTCAGCGAGGCCGCGAATGCCAGCGAGGCCCAGCCCAACGCCAGCGCCACCCCGCCAAATGGGGTGACGGCACCCCAGGCGGGGGTGTCGGTGAGCACCAGCACGAACAGGCTGCCGCTGAAGAGGATGCTGCCCACCACCATGGCCCAGGCGGCCACCCGCAGCCAGACACCGCGAAAGTGCGCGTCGAGCAGCGCGATGGCGAGGAGCGTGGTGGCATGCCAGCCCAGATAATGGGCGGCCGTCTGCCAGATGGCGAGCCGCTCCGGGCTCACCCGCTCGGTGAGGCCATGGGCGCCGAAGGCGCCGAGCAGGACGGCGGCGAACCCGAACAGGGCGGCCACCGCGATCAGGAGACTACTCGGTCGTGTCATGGGCTTCGTCGGTTGGAGGTTGTGGGGAGTCGGCATGGCCCCGAGCGCCGGGCGCCGCGTCGATGCGGCCGCGTCGTTGGCGCCGACGATGCCTGACGCTCGGGGTGGCGGCAACGGGTCGGGTGGTGGATTTGGGCGGTGGATTGCCCGCGCTCGGGCGGCGAGTGGCACCGAGCCCGCTGCCCGGGCACCCGACAAATCGGCCTTATACTACGCGGCGCATTTGCTGCTTTAACAGTGTTTATAGGGGCTGCCTATGCTCGCCGGCCTACGGTGACAGCCCCACCAGCCCGAAGCGATGGACAGGTCGAGGCGGCGACGAGCCATGAGAACCCCAACGCCGCTCGGGCCGCTCGGGCCATAAGCCACCACCAGAGGATGCGTCGAGGACGCCGCGACGCGCTCGACCCTTGGGGCATCGCAACCCGCCTTGCCCGACCATGCCGCACGCAGGCGCTGCCGATCCGAGCCAAGCCCGCGTCTGCGACGGAAACGTCTGGAGAATCGCAACATGCCAACCTTTGTGCGTACCGACAAGTGCGATGGCTGCAAGAGCCAGGACAAGACCGCTTGCGTGTACATCTGCCCCCACGACCTGATGAAGCTCGACAAGGATGGCAGCAACACCGGCTGGGCCATGAAGGCGTACAACCAGGAGCCGGAGCAGTGCTGGGAGTGCTACGCCTGCGTCAAGATTTGCCCGCAGCAGGCCATCGAGGTCCGCCACTACGCCGACTTCGTGCCCATGGGCGCCTCCGTGCAGCCGCTGCGGGGCGCCGACTCCATCATGTGGACCATCAGGTTCCGCAACGGGAAGATGAAGCGCTTCAAGTTCCCGATCCGCACCACCCCCGAGGGGTCCATCGATCCCTACGACGGTAAGCCTGCGGCCGACATCGCCAAGATCGGCGAGCCCGGCTACTTCACCCTGGGCGGTGTGCAGAAGGCCGGCGACCCGTCCGAGCTGATCCGCAAATAAGCGCTCGCCAGCGCCAAAGAGCCTGATCGGCGCCGCTGCCGGCGCCATCGAGCCCGAAAAGCAGAGATCCAGAGGCATTTCCACATGGCAGGAGAATTCGGCAATCCCGAAGTCGTCGAAGAAGAAGTCGACATCCTCATCATCGGCGGCGGCATGGGCGCTTGCGGCGCGGCCTACGAGATCGGCCCGTGGCTGGACGCGGCCAAGGCGCAGGGCGTGGACCTGAAGGTCAAGCTGGTGGACAAGGCCGCGATGGACCGTTCCGGCGCCGTCGCCCAGGGCCTGTCGGCCATCAACACCTACCTCGGCGAGCAGGACCCGGCCGACTACGCGCGCATGGTCTCCAACGACCTCATGGGCATCACCCGCGACGACCTCGCCTACGACCTCGGCCGCCACGTGGATGATTCCGTGCACCTGTTCGAGGAATGGGGCCTGCCCATCTGGAAGCAGCCCGGCGACGAGGGCAAGCCCCTGGTCAAGGGCGGCAAGCCGGTGCGCTCCGGCAAGTGGCAGATCATGATCCACGGCGAGTCCTACAAGTGGATCGTCGCCGAGGCCGCGAAGAAGGCGCTCGGCACCGAGCGCATCCAGGAGCACGTGTTCATCGCCAGGCTGGTCAACGACAAGTACGACGACAACCGCATCGCCGGTGCCGTCGGCTTCTCGGTGCGCGAGAACAAGGTCTTCGTCTACACCTTCAAGGCCTGCCTGCTGGTGGCCGGTGGCTGCGCCAACATCTTCCGCCCGCGCTCCGTCGGCGAGGGCACCGGCCGCGCCTGGTACCCGGTCTGGAACGCCGGCTCCACCTACGCCATGGCCGTCGAGGCCGGCGCCGAGCTGACCATGATGGAGAACCGCTTCGTGCCCGTCCGCTTCAAGGATGGCTACGGCCCGGTCGGCGCCTGGTTTCTGCTGTTCAAGGCCAAGGCGACCAATGCGTTTGGTGAGGTCTACCTGGAGACCAACAAGGCGCTGCTGGACGACTTCCCGCCCTACGGCCAGGCCAAGGTACCGGCATCGTGCCTGCGTGCCCACCTGATGATGAAGGAGATGCGCGAGGGCCGTGGCCCGATCTACATGGATACCGTCACTGCCCTCGGCAAGCTCGCCGAGACCATGACACCGAAGGAGATCAAGCATCTGGAGGCCGAGGCCTGGGAAGACTTCCTCGACATGTGCATCGGCCAGGCCGGCGTCTGGGCGGGTGAGAACATCGAGCCGGAGAAGAAGAACTCCGAGCTCATACCCACCGAGCCCTACCTGCTCGGCTCGCATTCGGGCTGCTGCGGCATCTGGACCTCAGGCCCCGAGGACTTGGGCGCCCCCACCAGCGAGGACCATCCGGACAAGGACAAGATCCCCTCGCACCTGCCGCAAGGCTGGCACTGGGGCTACCGTGGCATGACCACCGTGCGGGGCCTGTTCACCGCCGCCGACGGTGTCGGCGCCTCCGGCCACAAGTTCTCCTCCGGCTCCCATGCCGAGGGGCGCATCGCCGCCAAGGCCATGGTCAAGTTCTGCATGGACAACAAGGACCACAAGCCCGAGCTGGACACCCCGGTGGAGCGGTTGGTGGAACAGATCTACCGCCCGGTGCGCAACTACGTGGACCACCAGGATTACACCACCGCCATCGACGTGAACCCCAACTACATCACGCCGAAGATGCTGCAATTGCGCCTGCAGAAGATCATGGACGAATACGTGGCCGGCGTCTCCACCATGTACCAGACCAATGCCCACATGATGGACGTGGCCGAGCAGAAGCTCGAACTGCTCAAGGAAGACGCCTTGAAGATGCGCGCCAAGGACCTCCACGAGCTGCTGCGGGCGTGGGAGAACTACCACCGTACCCTCACCGCCGAAGCACACATGAAGCACATCCAATTCCGCGAAGAGACCCGCTACCCCGGCTTCTACTACCGGATGGATTACAACTTCATCGACGAAGAGAACTGGAAATGCTTCGTCAACTCGGTCTATGACAAAGAGACCAAGACCTGGACCTGCTTCAAGCGCGCCCACGTCGACCTGGTGGATAAGTCGAAGTTGTTCAAGTAGGCCTGATCCCGCGGGATCTGCGCGCCTGACGGCCTGACCCGCGAGGGTCGGCTGTCAGGTAAACAACAGAAGGCCGGGCCAGCGCGAGGTGGTCGGGCCTTTTTCGTTGGCGCGAGCAAGTACCTCGCCGCGACGCCCCAACCCGCATCGACGCGGCAAACGCGCTGCCCCGTCCGCGCACCCTTTGCGGCGCTGACGTGTACTCCGCCCATGCGGAAACTCGCCGACACCTCGGCTGAAGATCGCCTCCGACCTCGTGCGGCGGCCGGTGGGCCACATCCGCGACAGCGTGGCCGAGCGCGGCGAGGTCAGCGTATGCACGTGCATCGTCATCGCCGCGGAACTGCCCTTCGGCGCGGCCAAGAAGAGCTCCCAGCGACTGACCGCCCAGCTTGAGACAGAGCTGGCCGCGCTGGATATCCTGCCCTTCGACGAGCCTGCCGATCGCTGCGACCCAGAAATCAGACTCAGCCTCGACAACAAGTGCCATGCCAACGAATCGCGCGGTTGGCACTTCGATTGCTTCACGAAGAGACCGTGAAAGTATTGCTCGCAACTTCGAACACGAGCGCATCGTAGGTCGGGTTAGCGCAGCGTAACCCGACGATGGGCGCCAGTCAGGGCGCGAGCAAGCCGTTGATTGTCGGGTTACGCTATCGCCAACCCGACCTACACCGAATACTCTCACAGTCACGAAGCGCACCGATCAAGCCAGACGGGCTCTGGACAAAATTTGGGAATCCCATCATGCGAAGCTCCAGTATCTTCTTGATGCTCTGCGGCCTCGTCGCCGCACCGGCCTTGGCCGCCGATAGCGAGACCTATAGTCGGCAGGAGATCCTGTCTCAGGTGGAGCAGTTCTTCGGGCACGGCGCGAAAGACCTGGCTCAGGTGGTCGAAAAAGTGTTCGCCGATCAGGGTGAGCCGGATGCGTACATCACCGGTGAAGAGGCAGGCGGTGCCGTGGGCATCGGCTTGCGGTACGGTAGTGGAACCTTGCAGACGAAGACTGGTGTTCAACGCAAGGTCTACTGGCAGGGTCCCTCGATCGGCATCGATTTGGGGGGAGCCGCGTCGAAGGTCTTCATGCTGATCTACGCGCTACGCGATCCCGACCAGCTCTTCAAGCGCTATCCCGGGGTGGAGGGTAGTCTGTACTATGTCGGCGGGATCGGGGTCAACTACCTGCGGTCCGGGAAGGTCGTGATCGCTCCGATCCGCTTTGGCGCCGGCTGGCGGCAAGGGGTTAGCGTCGGCTATCTCGACTTCACGCGCAAGCCGAGCATCAATCCGTTCTGACCTAACTTCCGACCAGAAAAGGCAGCAGCACGATGGCGATGAAGTCTTGCAGAAAGTGCATCACCATCGGCGCTATCAGGCTGCCGCGCCACAAGTAGATCAGGGCGAAGAATACCCCCATGACGCCCACCGTAGCGACCCCCACCATACCCTCATAGCCGTGTCCCAGGGCAAAGATAGCTGACGAAAGAACCACGGCCAACACCTTTCCCAGCCCGATGCCCATGAATCGGAGCAAGAGGTAGCCGCGAAAGATGGTTTCCTCTGCAATGGCGACCACAATGACGAGACCCACCGCGAGCCAAAGACTGGACTGTGCGTGTCCGGTGGGCTGGAGAAAGCCGGAAGAGGACTTTGGCGGCGAAGAGAGGCCGATGCCGGTCAGGAACTGCTCCAGCCAGTTGATCCCGAATGTCATCGGGACGAAGAGCAGGATGCCGAGGAGGACCTCCAGTGGCAGCCGCCTGAGCGTCCAGCCGAGCTGACCAAACCCCTCTCCGTTTCGCCAGACGAAGTAGAGTACCAGGCTGACAAGCGCCAGATCACGCACGATGACCAGCACGGCGGTGAGGCGAAATCCTTCGTCTCCTTCTCCCGTGATGAACAGGGACAGCACGAGTGACGGAAGCACAAGAAACAGGAATGCCCCGACTTCGAAGAGCTGGATTTTCCGGCTCACGGGCGCCTTGTCTTGGGTGCGCTTTGGGGAGCGCATTGGGGTGCGCTTCGCATCCTTGAGCGGAACAGCCGCCATCGCTAACTCCCGTTTGCTGTTCGGACGACACGGGGAGCGTGCAATGGCCCCCCTTCCTGCGGTCCAGACCGGATCTCAACCATGTCGCGGAGCTGCCGCGGCCGCCGCGGATTCTCCCCAGGCCTTGGCCCCATTCGCGGCTGCAATGACCCGTGCTTGGGGCAAATCCACCACCTCAAACGTCGTCAGGCAAGCACGCTCGGTGGGGGACCGGCATCAGTAAGCCGGCGGCGCATCGATGTTCTGCGTCTTCAGGGGAGTGGCACCGGTATTCGCCCGCATAGCTGTCCTCCCGATCTGCGGTGTCGCTTCAGGATGTCATTGGCGTGAAAGCTGCAATCCCTGTGCCGGCAGATGGTCTCGGCATCCACGGCTGTGGCTGGAAGCCACCACCGCTCGCCGACGTGCCAGGCTGCCGAGTGCTTTGCTGCGGAAATTCCGGGACTCGGCTCACTCGTTGTCGTGGTCGTAATCGCAGTCGTCATCGAAGAGCCGCACGGTTGGTAGCAAGACCACGATTACGACAACGACAACGATTACGACAACAACGACAGCGACAACGACGACCCGAGTCGGTCTCGGGACAGGGCGATCGGGCATGCCGGTGTCGACGCGTCGGCCAGGCGGTGGGGCAGGGAGACATGTTCAGGAATCGGCCCGTCCGGAAACGGACTGCAAACAGGAGACAGACTTGTGATAGCTCGCGTGTTCATGGCGTTCGTTCTGACCTTGCTGACCGTCGCGGTGGTATTCCTTGGCTATGACTATTTCCAGCGCGCGACCTGCCGCGAAGTCGCGCCGGTGGCGGTGGTCGCCCGTGGCAACCTCGCCGCTATGGAGCGGACGGCGAGTCAGGTCTTTCAGAGGGCCTCGTCGTCGGTGGTGTTTGTCACGACGGTGCAGGAATCCACGCCGAATCCCTTCGGCCCAACGACGGACGAGGTCGGCATGGGCTCGGGCATCGTCTGGGATGCCGCGGGTCACATCGTGACCAACGCCCACGTCTTGCGCGGCGCGCAGCACATCGCCGTTTCGTTTGGCAAGGGCGAGATGCATCGGGCGGCCGTCGTCGGAACGGCACCGGATTACGATTTGGCGGTGCTTTGCCTGAGTGGATCTAATCCGCAGAAAGGCTCCATTGCGATCGGCTCGTCCAAGGACTTGTTTGTCGGCCAGACGGTCTTCGCCATCGGCAACCCCTATGGCCTGACCCGAACGATGACCGAGGGCATCGTCAGTGCGCTGCACCGCAGCCTGCCGACGACTGGAGAGCGGGAGGTTCGGGGCGTGATCCAGACCGACGCGGCCATCAATCCCGGTAACTCCGGCGGCCCGCTCCTGGACTCGGCCGGACGCCTGATCGGCGTCAACAGCGCCATCATCTCCAACAGCGGCGCCTTCGCCGGTGTCGGGTTCGCGATGCCGGTCGACCTGGTCAAGGACGTGGTGACGCGGCTGATCCGCGATGGCCGCGTTCCCCGCCCGGGGATCGGCATCAGTGCCCTCGGCGCGCAGGCCGCGGCCCATCTGGGCGTGAACGGCGTCGTGGTCGCGGCTGTGCTGCCGGGGTCGCCGGCGCAGAAGGCTGGACTCGAGGGAATCGATACGAGCACCGGCCAGCTCGGGGATGTCATCACGCAGGCCGATGGTGAACAGGTCCAGGATATTGCGGACTTGGCCTCGGTACTGGAAAAGGTCGGCGTCGGCAACAGCGTCAAGCTGAGCGTCGAGCGACAGGGACAGCATCGGGCCGTCCAAGTCCAGGTGGAGGACATCTCCCAGCAGCCGGAGAGCCAGCCTTGACTGGGGCGGTGGAGAGATCAGCGACCGGTGCGCAATGCAGCCCCATATGGCCCCGTCTAGACCGGTGAGCCTCTGGTCCAGCGGCCTCGACACGACTCTCGACCAGTCGCGTGCCTTGTGGGAGTGGCGTCCTCGCCGCGAGCGGGTGCTCGTCGCGCCGAGGACGGCGCTCCCACGACACGGTCGGCACCGCGCGGGTTGAATCCGCCGCCGGGACAAGCATTTCCCCACATCCGATCGTTGCCCGCACCGTCCGATGCCGTCCCTGTCCATCATCGTCCCGACCCGCCGCTCGAGCTCGACGCTGTGTGCCAGGCTGTCGCGGCTCGCGCGGGCCTTGCCGGACGCACAGGTCATCGTCGTCGAGCCGGACGACCTGGCGCCGACCGGCGACGAGCCCGCGTTGCCCGCCCACGTCGTCCGGCTGCGCGCACCGCGCGGGCGCGGCACCCAGTGCAACGCCGGCGTGCGGATCGCCCGCGGCGAGCTGCTGATGTTCCTGCATGACGACACGGCGTTGCCTGCCGGAGCCTTTGCTGCCGTCGCGGCGGCGTTTGCCGATCCGCGCACGGCCATGACCTGCTTTCGGCTGCGCTTCGATCGTCGCCATTGGCTGCTCGGGCTCTATGGCTGGTTCTCGCGCTTCGACTCGATCTGGACGACCTTCGGCGACCAGGCGATGGTCGTTCGGCACGACCTGCTCGACGCCGTCGGCGGCCTGCCGGACTGGCCCCTGTACGAGGACGTGGAGCTGGCCCGGCGGATGCGCCGCATCGGGCGCATCGTCAAGCTGCCGCTGACCGTGACGACCTCCGCGGTGCGCTACGCACGCAACGGCATCGTCCGCCAGCAGCTCGCCAATGCCGTCGCGATCACCCGCTTCCTGCTCGGCGCCTCGCCCTGGCGGCTGGCCGCGGCCTACGAGGGCCGGCGATGACCGCGGACGCCTGGGTCGCGCTGGTGGTGCTGCCGCTGCTGTTCCTGCTGGAGGGGCTGCTACCGTTCTACGCGGGCCGCCGCGACCGGCTGCGGCACGATGCCCGCAATCTCGGCCTCGGGGTCATCAGCGGGCTGGTGGGCGCGGCCTTGACGCCGCTGTTGCTGCTGTCGATGGCCGTCGCCGCCCGGCAGGGCTGGGGGCTGGTGTCCTGGCTTGGGCTCGGCGCCGCGTCCGGTGCGCTGCTGGCCTTCGTCGGCTTCGACCTGTGGATGTATCTCTGGCACCGGGCCAATCACCGCATCCCGCTGCTGTGGCGGCTGCACCGCGTCCACCACACCGATCCGGCCATGGATGCGACCACAGCCCTGCGCTTTCATCCCGGCGAGATCCTGCTTTCCAACCTGGCCAACTGCCTCGTACTGCCCCTGCTCGGGATGACCGCCGGGCTGTTTGTGCTGTACAAGGCGGTGATGGTCGCCGTCATCCTGTTCCATCACAGCAACGTCGCCGTGCCGCCGCGGCTCGACCGCGCCTACGGGCTATTGCTCGTGCCGCCGTCGATGCACCGGGTCCACCACTCGGAGCGGCGTGCCGAGACCGATTCCAACTACGGTACTGTTTTCTCCATCTGGGACCGGCTGTTGCGCAGCTTTCGCAGGCGCGACGATGCCGAGCTGATCCGCTTCGGCATCGGCCGCTTCGCCGAGGCCGATTGGCAGCGGCCGCTATGGCTGCTGCGCCTGCCGTTCGTGAGCGATCCGGCTCCGGCCGGCGAGGTCCCGTCATGACTGGTGGGGCTGCCATCCGAGGGCACCATGCACGACCCGCTCCCGCACCTGATCGACACTGACTTTCCCGCCATCCGCCGCGGCCGGCTCAAGACCCTTCAGGTCAATCTGGGCTACCGCTGCAACCTCTCCTGCGTCCATTGCCATGTAGCCGCCGGGCCGAAGCGCACCGAGACGATGGGGCCGGAGACCATCGATGCAGTCCTCGCCGCGCTGGCGACCAATCGCATCGAGACCCTGGACCTGACCGGCGGCGCTCCGGAGCTCAATGCGCACTTCCGCACGCTGGTCCGCCGCGCCCGGGCCCTGGGCGTGCACGTCATCGACCGCTGCAACCTGACCATCCTGCTGGAGCCGGATCAGCAGGACTTGGCCTCGTTCCTGGCCGAGCAGCAGGTAGAGATCATCGCCTCGCTGCCCTGCTACCTGGAAGAGAACGTGGACGGCCAGCGCGGCAAGGGCGTCTATGCCGCCAGCATCGAGGCGCTGCAACGGCTCAACGCCCTCGGCTACGGCCGCGGCGACACCGGCTTGGTGCTGAATCTGATCTACAACCCCCAGGGCCCGGTCCTGCCGCCGCCCCAGTGCCCGCTGGAGGGCGACTACCGGGCGCGGCTTGCCGCCGACCACGGGATCGTCTTCGACCGGCTCTATACCCTGACCAACATGCCGATCCAGCGCTTCGGCAGCCTGCTGATCTCCCAGGGCGCGCTCGGAGACTACTTGGCCCTGCTCAAGTCCGCCCACCGCGACGCCAACCTGGAAACGGTCATGTGCCGCGAGTTGATCAGCATCGACTGGCAGGGCCACGTCTACGACTGCGACTTCAACCAGATGCTCCGCCTGCCGCTGCGGCAAGACGGCAAGGAACGCGTGCACCTGCGCGAGCTGGACCTGGGGCGCCTGGACGGCCTGCCGATCCGCGTCGCTGGCCATTGCTACGGCTGCACCGCCGGCCAGGGCTCGAGCTGCTCCGGCGCGCTGACCGACTGAATGGCGGACAGCCTCGACACCCGGCTGCTGGTCTTCACCCGCGCCCCGGTCCCCGGACAGGTCAAGACGCGGCTGATCCCCGCCCTCGGCGCCGACGCTGCCGCGGACCTGCACCGGCGCCTGACGGAGCAGTGCCTGCGGCAGCTCTGCGCGCCGCCGCTTGTGCCGATGGAGCTTTGGGTCACGCCCGACGCCGGGCACCCGTTTTTCACCGCCCTGGCGAAGCGTTGGCCGCTGACCCTTCAGGTCCAGCAGGGTCGTGATCTGGGGGAGCGTCTGCACCATGCCGCCCGCGCCGCCCTGACCCGAGCCGATGCAGTGATCCTGCTCGGCACGGACTGTCCCGCGCTGGACCGGGCCTATCTGGTCCGGGCCATCGCGCGCCTGGCCGGCGCCGACGCTGTCCTCGGCCCGGCCCACGACGGCGGCTACGTCCTGCTTGGTCTGCGTCGGACCGACCCGAGCCTGTTCGAGGGCATTCCCTGGGGCGGCGATCGCGTCGCGGCCGTCACCCGCTCCCGCCTCGGTGGGCTGGGATGGCGCTGGTCGGAGCTGCCCGCGCTGCCGGACATCGACCGGCCGGAGGATCTCGTCCATCTGGATGCAGCGCCCCGCTGAACGCGCTGTCCGCGCTTGGCGCAGCCCGGTGTTCGGGCCTCCTGCGTCGGCCCGATCTACGACAGCCGCGTGACACACATTCGCAACCGGGTTTCTTCACATCCCCCGGTTCTCGCGTTGTTGCCACGGCCCTCAACCATCGGACGCGGGCGGCTCTCCGCCGGGCCGTCCCTGGTCGGACTGCGCAATTGTCAACGGCTCATGGAAGGTGAGGGTGCGATAGGGGAACGGGATCTCGACACCGGCCTCGTCCAAGGCGCGCTTGATTGACGCGACGACCTCATCGCGCGAGCGGCGGATATCGACCGGGCGCGAGCGGGTCCACCAGGTGACCTCGAAGTTGATGGAGGAGTTGGCGAATTCCTGGGCGAAGACCTGAATCGGTCGACCGGCAGACAACACGGTCGAGCAGCTTTCGACCGCCTTGCGAATGATGTCGCGAGCCTGATCCACGTCCTCGCCATAGGCCACGCCGCAAATGATGGTCGCACGGCGCTGATCTAGGTCGGTGCGAATGGTCAGGGGATTCTTGAAGAGCATGCTGTTTGGAACGATCACCAGCTGACCGTCGGTCTGGCGGATGTGGGTCTCGCGCACCAGGATCTCCTCCACTTGGCCCTCCATGCCCTCGCAATGGACGTAGTCGCCGATGCGCATCTCGCGGCGCAGCAGGATGATGATGCCTGCCAGGAAGTTCTCAAAGATGTCCTTGAAGGCGAAGCCGATGGCCACCGAGCCGATGCCAAGACCGGCAAGCATCTTCGTCGGGGTGAGATTGGGAAAGGCGACGAGGGCGGCCAACATCAGGCCGATGGTCCAGGTGGCCAGAGATAACAAAATGACCAAGAGGCGCTTGAGGCTCTCGCGCAGCCGGGCGCGCCTGAAGATGCGGCGGCTGATCGCCCGGACGATAGCCGCCATCAATGCGGTCACGAGGACGAGGGCGAGCGCGATGCCCAACTGCGGCAGGACCGCGAGCGTCGCGTGCCCCATGTCCTTCAACTTGTCGGCGAAGATGTCTAACGCATTCATGCGGTCGCTGTTGGGTCGGCATGAGCGCGATCAAGCGGAAAGGCGCCGAGCAAATGCAGGGAGGCGACGCACGCGTTGAGCGCGTCTTTGCCTGCTCGCGGAGTCGCCAGGCGGTCGCCCCGAGGCCGAACGCCATCCTGTCTCCGGACTGTCATCGAGGGGAAAGCATCCACCCCGTGGGAGCGGCGTCCTCGCCGCGACGGGCGTGCGGTCGCGGCGAGGACGCCGCTCCCACCTGCGCGTTCTGCTGCCGGCCCGGCAAGCGCCTTCTCGGGTTGCCTGGCCGGACTGCGCTACCATTAGATGGTATTAGGTGATTCACCGATCACCACCATCTGGTCGCCAGGCCCGCTGGCCCCGCTCAGACGACAAGAACGCAGTTTCAAGAGCGCGACGTTCCGTGTCCATGCACCGACCGAGTGTCCTCATCGTGGACGACACGCCGGAGAACCTGGGGCTGCTGAAGCGCCACCTAGCTTCGGAAGAATATGATGTCCGCATTGCGCCGGGCGGTGCGCTTGCGCTGGAAAGCATTGCGGCAAGCCCTCCGGATCTGGTCCTGTTGGATGTCCGCATGCCGGACCTGGACGGCTTCGAGGTCTGCCGGCGGCTCAAGGACGACGAGCGCACGGCGGACATACCGGTGATCTTTCTCACCGCCCTGGACGCGGCGGACGATGAGGAGACCGGCCTGGACCTCGGCGCCGCCGATTACATCGCCAAGCCTTTCAGCCCCGCGCTGGTGCGCGCGCGGGTGCGCAACCACCTCGCCTTCGCAAATCAGCGCAAGCTGCTGGAGCGCCTGGCCCAGCTCGATCCGCTCACCGAGACCGCGAACCGCCGCAGGTTCGAAGCGGCGCTGGACGACGCCTGGATGAGCTGTCGGCGCCAGGGCAGCCATCTGTCCGTGGCGATGATGGATGTGGACGGCTTCAAGCCGTACAACGACAGCATGGGCCACCCTGCCGGCGACCGCGCCTTGCGGCTCATCGCCGCCGCCCTGTCGGGCAGTCTGCGGGGCGACAGCGACCTGGTTGCCCGCTATGGTGGCGACGAATTCGTCGCGCTGCTGCCGGCGGCTTCCCCCGAGCATGCGCTTATCGCAGCACGGCGCATGCTCCGCTCGGTACAGGCACTGGACCTTGGACTCACCGTCGATGGCGTGGTGCGCCGGCTGTCCGTGTCCATGGGCCTGGTGACCATAATTCCGGCCGATGATGGTGCGCCCGCGGCCTTGATCGAGCACGCCGATGCGAATCTCTACTGCTCAAAGCGCGCCGGGCGCTCGCGCTTGACCTGGAGCGGCGCAGACGGGCTCGGCTCCCGCACCGAGCTCATATCAGCGGATACGCCGGCTCTGGAGCCGACATCCCCGGCGCCCTGACGCGAGGACGACGGATGCCTGCCTCCCTGCGCGTGCTCGCAGTGCTGCTGATGGCGGCGCTGATCCTCCCCGCGCGCGTCGTGCCGGCGCACACCGCGGCGCCGGTGCTCATCGGTTTCGATGGCGCATACGGCGTGCTCAACAGCACGTCCGCCCAGGCGATCGAGCGCGGCATCCAGGTCGCGCTGGACGAGATCAACGCCGGCGGCGGTGTCCTGGGCGGGCGCCCGATGACGCTGGTTACCCGGGACAATCGATCCGTCCCTGCCCGCGGTGTGTTCAATATCCGCGAGTTCGCCCGAACCCCCGATCTCGTGGCCGTGGTGGGTGGGCGCTTCAGCCCGGTACAGCTTCAAGAATTGCCCGTGATCCACGAGACGGGAATCATCCTGCTCGATGCCTGGGGCTCCGCCGATGGGATCACCGCGCACGGGTACCGCCCCAGCGACACCTTCCGCCTCTCGCTGCGCGACAGCATCGGCATGCCGGTGATGATCGAGCATGCCAAGCGCAAGGGCGCGCAGACGATCGGCCTGCTGCTTCCCAACACCGGCTGGGGGCGCAGCAACCTGCAGGCGGCCGTGCGTTACGCGGCCGGCGTGGACAGGCCGGAGCTCCTGGAACCGCAGTGGTACAACTGGGGCGAGCAAGACATGCTCAGGCACTACCGCGCCCTGACCGTGGCGGGGGCAGACGCAATCATTCTGGTCGCCAACGACATCGAGGGCGGCCTGCTCGTCCGCCAGCTCGGCGCGGTGGACCCGGGCGAATGGGTGCCCATCATCTCCCACTGGGGCGTGACCGGCGGCCACATGGTGGAGGAGAGCGGCCCGACGCTGTTCGCGCTGGACTTCTCCATGGTGCAGACCTTCAGCCTCTTTCGCGCGGAGCCGGAGATGCGCGACCGGGTCATGGCCGTCGCCCAGCGGCTGTTCGGCATCGGGCGCATCGAAGACATTGCCTCACCCGTGGGGTTCGGCCAAGCCTACGACCTCACCCACCTGCTCGCGCGGGCCATCGACCGCGCTGGCACCACCGATCGCGCCGCCGTGCGCGATGCCCTGGAGCAGTTACGCGACTACCGCGGCCTGACCGGAAACTACCCGCGGCCGTTCTCCCCGGAGCGTCATGACGCCCTCGGCCAGGAACAAGTCTTCATGGCACGTTACCGGAAAGACGGCGTGATCGTGCCCTCGGAAGAGCACGGCGGCTCCCCGTGAGGCCGGCCTTCTGGGAGCGCAGCATCGGCGCCTCCTTGACCTTACAGATCGCCGCCGGGGCCGCGTTACTCGCCTTGATGACGATTCTGGTGCTGGGCACCGCGTCCTTCCTGACCATGCGACGCATGACCGCGGAGCACCTCGAGTCATCCATGACCCGCAGCGCCCGGGAGGCGGCTGCTCTCATCACCGCTCGGCTCACCGCGCTGGACAGCACCGCGGCATCCCTCGCGCAGAACACGCTGATCGGCAACGCGCTTGTGGACGACGTGGGGCGTTCGGTCTATTTACGCAGCTTTCTCGACGACTTCCGCCAAGTCAACGGCATCCCCGTGACCCTGGCCATCACCGACTTTCTCGGCATCCCGTTCGCGCTCAGCCACGGTCGCCCGCGGGTCGACAAGGATTGGACCGTGGTCACCATCAACCAAGGCACGCCGCGGACCACGGTGGTCGGGGGCCACTTGCTGCTGGCGTATCCCATCATCTACGCCAACACGGGAGAGCCCGAGGGCGCCCTGGTACTGCAGGTGGAGCTCCGCGACCTGCTGGATTTTCCCGAGCGGGAACGGTTCCTCAATAACAGGGCGCTGGAACCGGCGATGACGCTGCGCTTCCGCCGGCAAGCGAGCGCCCCGCCAACCACCGAGACGCTCGGCGACAGCCGCCCCGACCTGATCGGCCTCGGCGTGCCGCTTGCAGCACCGCCGATCTTTCAGCCCTTGCGGCTCGAGGTCGAGCTGTTCTCCGACCCGGGGCGCATCACGGCGGCGATGGATACGCTGTTTCGGGCCTACATCGTCGTCGCCGCCGTCTCGCTGGCCTTCGTCATCGGGGCGAGCCTGATCCTCGCTCGCTCATTGACGCGACGGCTCACCGAGCTCGAAACCGCCACCCGTGCCATTTCCATGGACAACATCGACCAGCGCCGCCTGCACGTGCGCGGCGACGACGAGATCAGCCGTCTCGGCAGGACCTTCAACAGCATGCTCGATCGCTTGGACGGCACTTTCGAGCAACTCAAGCGCAACGAGCAAAGCCTGGAGCAGACCATTGCATCCCTGAAACGGGCGCAGCACGCCGCCGAGGCTGCAAACCAGGCAAAGAGCGAGTTCCTGGCCAATATGAGCCATGAGCTGCGCACGCCGCTGAACGCCATCCTGGGCTTCTCCCACATCCTCGCGGACCAGTGCGAACGCTGCCCGCACCAGCAGCAGAACTTGGGGATTGTCATCCGCAGCGGCGAGCACCTGCTAACGCTGATCAACGACGTGCTCGACATGTCGCGCATCGAGGCGGGCCGCATCGACGTCATGTCCGAGCCGGTGGATCTTGCCGACCTCCTCGACGAGGTCGCCGGCATCCTCTCGGAGCAGGCGCGCAGGCGCGGCCTGGGCTTTCGCCAGGAGCGCGCCGCCGACCTGCCCCCGTGGGTGTTCACCGACGCGGGCAAGCTGCGACAAATCCTGCTCAATCTGCTGAGCAATGCAGTGAAATACACGGACGATGGCGAGATCATCCTGCGCCAGGACCACACCGAGACCGGTCCCAAGACCCTGTTGCTGCGGCTCGAAGTGGAGGACACCGGCCGCGGCATCGCCGAGGCGGACCTACCCCGGATTTTCGACAAGTTCGTCCAGGTGGGCGACAGCCGCCGCGACGGCAGCGGGCTAGGTCTCACCATCACCCGCTGCTTCGTCGAGCTGATGGGCGGCGAGATCACCGTACGCAGCCGGCTCGGCAAGGGCTCCTGCTTTACCGTCTCCCTGCCGCTGCGTCGCGCCCCGAGGCCCCGCCTCTCGAACCCGCCGACCGGCGACGGTCCGCTGCTCCTGGGCGCGGGGGCACAAGCGCCACTCATCCTGGTGGCGGACGACGATGAGCAAAACCGTCTGTTGTTGCACAGCATGCTCACCGAGGCAGGCTTTCGGGTCGAAGCGACCCACGACGGCGCCTTGGCCGTGGAAAAGGCGAACGTCCTGCATCCCGACCTGGTGCTCATGGATCTGCGCATGCCAGGCGTGGACGGCTACGAGGCCGCCCGGCGCATCAAGGCATTGCCGGAGGCGGGACGCTGCCCGGTGATCGCGGTGAGCGCCGCGGTGTTCGAACAGGCGGTGGGCCAGCTCGAGGCCGCCGGTATCGACGGCTTCGTCGGCAAGCCGTTCCGGCGCGCGGACATCCGCGAGGTCCTGCACAAGCACCTGGGCGTTCGCTTCCTGACGCAACAGCGCCCGGCACCGGATACGCCGACGCAGAAGCGCGCACGGACGCCTCGGGTCACACCGAACGCGGTTCGAGAACTGCCGGCATCGTGGCGACAACAGCTGCGCCGGGCCACCATCGAGGGACGGGTGGAAGCGATGGAGCGGCTGATCGACGCACTGCGCCCGGAACACGCGCCGGTCGCCGATCACTTGCGCCTGCTGGTGGCGGAGTACCGGTTCGAGAGACTGCTCGGGCTGCTCGGCACCGATGAGTCACCCGGTGCGCGCTGAGGCTCAGCGCGGCGAAGATCAGCCGGGCCGCCGGGCAACCTCATACCAGCCGAGCAGCCCGAGGCCGAACAGGAGCCAGGTCGGCGGCAGCGGGGTCGTGTAGAGCGCGATATCGCCATCTTCCGTGTAGTCGATGTAGACAGCGCGCCTGCTGTCGAAGCGCTTGACCAACGCATTGCCGGCGTAGTTGTCGAACAAGCCGGTGCGCGCGCCACCGACGCCGATCAGCGTAAGCCGCGCGAAGGGCGCATAGCTGAAGCCTTCATCGAACCCGAGCAACAGATCCCCCGCAAGATCGACGCTGCCCAAGATCGTCAGCGGCGGCAGGCCGGCGTAGTCGGTAAAGCTCAACAGCGTGAACGCGAGCGAGCCAGAACCCGTCTGCATGAAGTCCCCGCTGATCAGCGAGGGGTAGAGCGCGGGTACGCCGAGATCGATGCTGCCGGTGTTGGCCAAGTCGATGCCGTCGCCGGCCGTGTTGCTGCCGGCAATGGATAGGTCTCCCTTGAGCGTGCCCGCGTTCTCGATGGCACCGCTGACCGCATCCTCGGCGACGTCGATCGATACCTCGGCATCGATCCTGCCTTCGTTGATCACGCCACCGTCCAGCTCGGCGCCAGCGGCGAGGCTGATACCACGGGCCGCGCGGATGTAGCCCATCGCCCCGTCGATGTCTACTTCCACGCCCCTGATTGCGCCGCCCGTGCCGTTGCGAATGTCGCCGGCGACCAAGGCGCCGCTATCGACCAAGATGCCGCTCCCCTGAACTTGTATTGCGCCGGTGTTGACGACCCCGTCGCCGAAGTCCGTGACATTCAGGCTCAAGCCGTCCCCCGCCGCGGTGATCGTTCCCGAGTTGTCGATGCCGCCGGAGAAAGCGCCGATAGAGAGGACGACGCCGTTCCCATCGCTGCTGGTGATGCTCCCGGTATTCGAGAAGCCGCCGTCAAGGGAATCACCCTGGACGTAGATCCCGTCGTCTCCGCTCGCGATCGTTCCATCGTTGACCAGGCCGTTATTCAGCGTGCCGACCTCCAGATAGACCCCGGTGTCACTGGCAGCACTGACGGTACCGGAGTTTGACACACCCCCGGACAGAGAACCCGCATAGATCTGCATGCCCGCATTGCTGATGGACTGGATGATGCCGGTGTTGTCGATACCGCCATCGAAGTCGCCGCCGTAGCCGGTGTCGCCATCGACGTAGACGTAGACGCCGGCCCCGGCACTCTCGATGCTGCCGCTGTTGGAGATTTCGCCAGAGAAGGATTGCCCGTAGAAATCGACACCCAAGCCGCCGCTGCTGATGCTGCCGCCGTTGACGATGCCACCGGCGAATTCACCGGACCCGGCGTCGATGACCACAGCGGTGTCGACACTGCTCAGGCTGCCGTCATTGCGGATGCCGCCCGCGACGCTGGAGTCGCGAATCTCGATGGTGTAATTGTAGAGGTCGGTCGAGCCGATACTGCCGCCGACGTTGTTCTTGATGGCGCCGGTGACCGCGCTGCCGTCATAGACGCCGATGGCGCTGTAAGCGGCGTTC
The DNA here is from genome assembly GCF_022340605.1 of Thiohalocapsa sp. Lineage (GTDB taxonomy): Bacteria > Pseudomonadota > Gammaproteobacteria > Chromatiales > Chromatiaceae > Thiohalocapsa. The sequence goes on along the minus strand of NZ_JAJDNQ010000050.1, from coordinate 41,156 downwards.
CCCGCAATGGTGCCGCCCGTGTCGTTCGTGACGTCACCATCCACAGTCGCCGCGTCCATCAGAATGTAATCGATCGCCGTGACATTGGTTTGGGTACCGACGGTTTCGTCGATGAGCTCGATGGCGTCGGCGCCGGCCGTCTCGGCCAGCCCCATGCCCAAAGCAAGTGCTACGAGGGGGCGCACAAGGCGCAATGGCCACCACCGGCCGCAGCACGGCCGATGCTTCTGCGCTGCAAACATGGCTTGAATTCGGAATAGCTGTACGTTGGCGAAGTGCGCTGCCCGGTCAGCGGTTGGCACGGCCGGGCGCGCGGCCCAGGACGCGGTCAATACCCGTCGTCGCGATAGCGGCAGTTGCCGTCTTCGTCACAGGGCCACAGGGTCGTGGTGCTGTTGATCTGTAACAGTGGGTCGCCCGCGTTGGCGCCTGACGCATCCGGGCAATGGTACTTGGGGGTGAGTTGCTCGTCCTCGGGGGGGTCGATCAAGGTCGCCTGATAGCCGAAAAGGTCGATATCGCCCCGCCGCTCGACGATGCGGCGCTTGCCGTTGTCGTCGACGGAGACGTCGAGCACCATGAGATCGAACGCAAAGGTCACGCGTGGGGCATTGCTGGGCGGATTCGGCCGCTCGCCTTGATAGACCGTCGGCAGGTGCTCCTTCAGGCTCTTCATTGCGCACTGCACGGTATCGTCGGCGCTCGGGAAATGGGTCGCGACGGTGAGGCCGGGGAAGGGCGAAATTTGGCTCAGCAGGTAGCCGAAAGCGCCTTGGGGCGTATGCGAGCTGTTCTGGATCTTTTTCACCTCGCAGACGTCCGCATCGGGCACGAGGCTCGGAAAGTCGAGCCTGGCCATCTTCATCGCCCACACCTCCGGGGGGACGCCCATCTCGTGGATGAGGACATCAATGCCTTCACCGTTGTTATTGGCCTGCTCCACGGTGAAACGCTCGGGCTTGGTGTCGCCGGTGAAAATCATGCTCAGGGTCGGCGCGCCCGTCACCAGCGGGTCGGGATTGCGGTATTGCAGCTTGTAGGCGACCGCCCCCTGCCGGCAATGAATGACAGGATAAGCGGTGATCGTGACGCCGGTCAGGGCGTTTTGGTAGACGATGATCTCGGGAGACGAGCCCTCCGTCCAGTCGCTGCCGAAGTCGAACGGGATATCGACCGGAAACAGGGCGTAGCCATCGCTTGGGTCATCGTCGGCATATTGCCCGGCGGGCTGCGCGGGCCGCTGGACTCGGGTCGTGTCGTCCGGGTCCGTCGCGAAACCGAAGTTGTCGGGGTCTTCACACGCCGGCACCGTGCCTGAGGCGGGGACGTAGGCGGTGGACAGAAAGCTCATGGATTCGGAGTGCCAACGGCAGGCGTCACGCAGGTGCGAGCAAAACGCCGCGGTGCCATCGTCATAGTATTCCGGCGCCGAGCCGCCCGGCTGGTAGTTGGGATTGGGCACCTTCGACGGGCCGGGTCCCCAGACCCACAGCGGGGTCTTGCGGTCCGCCGCTGCCCCAAAACAATAGATATGGGTCAGATCGCTCATGTGGTCCGCATGCAGATGGGTCAGGAAGACCTTGTTCATCCTGCGGAAGCTCACGTTCATGGAGTTGTAGGAGCCGCTGCTGCCGGTGCCGCAGTCGAAGACGAAACTGTCCAAGGGCAGTTGGGTGTCTTCATTCCAGCCCACTTCGACGAAGACGCTCATCATCCGCTGCGCCAAATTGCGTGGCGGTACCGCCGTGCCCATCAGGGTGATGCGCATCGCGTTCTTATCGAGCGTTTGCACGGTGGGCTGCGTCGGCAGGGCACCGGCCTTGAAAGGCTGGAATTTGCGCAATCTGTCGTAATACGAGTAGCGCTGGGCCTTGGCGGTGCTCGTCCAATGGCAGCCCAGCGACGACTCGGGGCAGCAGCCCAGATCGCATTGGGAGTCGCCCGCGCAGCAATCCTGGTCCGGTGTGCACGTTCTCGGCGCCAGGTCATCCGCTGCCGTGATGTCCGCCGTGAGACTTGCGATGGCACCTCCAACCGCCAGCCCCCCCAGGCCAAGTCCGGAGAGCTTCAGCGCCTCGCGTCGGGTGAATTGGCGTGGGGCGCCGGTAGTGTCCGCGTCGGAATCATTGGTGACTTTGCCGCCGGGATGCTCCGGGGGGACTTGCGCTTTCGGATCGTTCATTGTCGTCTCTCACCTGTTCCTGTGCGCCGCATGGGACTGCGCGCGGTCGCCCGCCCGAGGCGGACGGTCGCGGCGGCGGCCCTCGTCCCCAGACGGGCTCGAACGGGTCGGATACTAGACGAGAGCGCTTCGTTGTCTATGGCACCAAAGGGCCATCAAAGGGGATCGATTGACGGGGGCACTCTTGCAGGCGCCGAAATGCGCGCTAGCCTTTGGCGGGTCTCGGCCAACGTGCCGGATCCACGGACGCCGGCCATGCGCCGCGCAGGATGGGGATGCGATGTCTCACGGGTTTCCCCTCTCGGCGTCCCGCGGCGTCGTGGCGGTGGTCGATGACGATCCGGAAATCCGCCAGGCGCTCGCTGCCTGGCTTGGGCTGTGCGGGTTGCAAGGTGCCGAGCATCCGTCCGCGGAAAGGCTGCTCGCCGTCTTGTTGGACCAGGACGGGCAACCAGAGCTGCGCGCCGAAGGTGTGCATGCGACGGCGCTGCGGCTGCGGGGGCTTGCACCCGGGTTGCCGCTGGCGCTGGTGACCGCGCTGCCTGAAGATGAGACGGCCCGCTACGGTGCGCCGCCCGCGGGTGTCAGGTGTCTGCGCAAGCCGGTCGAGCTGGATGCGCTAGAGGCGGCCCTCGGCACGCTGTTCCCACCCGGAGCGGGCGAGCCGAAGCGATGATCTTCGACGCCGGCACCGGCTTCCTCTTCGTCGGCGCCCTGAACCTGGTCCTCTCCATTGCGCTCTGGGTCGTGCTGGTCCGGCAGCGCACGCCGGCGCTCGATCTCTGGTGCGGGGGCGGCCTTGTGCTCGCCCTGTCCTTTTTGCTGCTGGCGCTGCGGCCGGTACTGCCCGTGGCGCTCGGCTATACGCTGGCAAGCGTGCTCGCGATCGCCGCAGCGCTGCTCCGCATCAATGCCATCCGGCTGGAGCTGGGCGAGCCCCCCTCGCTCTACGGCACCTTGTCCGCGGTGCTCGCTTTCCTGATCCTGTATGAATGGCTGCGTATAGGCAACAGCGAGTGGCTGCGCTTCTACGTACTGATGACGGTACTGATGGCCATCAGTGCACGTATCGCGCGGTTGGCCTGGCGGCTCGGACGCAGTCAGGCGCGCCGCAGCGCCTATTGGATCGCGGGGGTCCATGTCGCGATGTTCGCGGTGCACGGCGCACGCGTCGGCAATGTGGCCTTGGGTCACTTTCCGCCGCACTTGATGAGTCAGGGCTACGACGCGCTGATGCTGGCGATGATCCTGCTGATTGCGGCGATTGTGATGAACGTCGCCTGGCTCGGTCTCGCGCTGGAGCGCTTGCTCGAGGAGCAGATTGCCGCGGCCGCGGCGCGGGCACGGAGCGAAGAGAATCGCATTCTCGGCGAGCGCATCGCGCATCTGGAGCGCCAACGCAGCCTGGGACTGCTATCGGCGTCGCTGGGACATGAGCTGAAGCAGCCATTGACCGCGGTGCTGGCCAACGCCCAGGTGGCCCGGCGCGGGCTCGCCAGTGGCCGGCTCGAGATCCCGCAGGCGCTCGACTTCCTGGACAAGGTTGTTTACAACACCCGGCGCGCGAGCCGGATCATCGAGCGCATCCGGGGCTATATCCGGCCCGGGGAGTCTCGACACGAGGCCATCGATCTCGGCTCCGTCGTGCAGGAGGTCGCCGAGTTGGTGGCGGCCGAGGCACGGGCGCGGGGCATCCGCTTGCGCCTGCTGCTGCCGTCGCTGCCGGTTCGGGTCACCGGCGACGCGCTCCAGCTCTCGCAGATCGTGCTCAACGTGCTCCGCAACGCGATCGACGCATCGAACAGCGGGGACAGCGCGGTCGAAGTGCGCTTGCAGGAGCGGGCGGGGCTGGTCGTGCTCGAGGTCGAGGACGGCGGCCCCGGGCTCACGGCGGAGGCGCAACGCCTCGCCGGGCAACCATTCTTCACCACCAAGCAGGAGGGGTTGGGCTTGGGTCTCTCGATCTCGCGTGAGATTGCCCGGCAGCACGGGGGCACGCTGCGCTTGCGCAATGCACCCCGCCAGGGTGCGCTGGCCGAGCTGACGCTGCCGCTGGCCCCGCCCGCGAACCCGGGCGCCTTGATCGGCGATGAATGACGCGGCGTATCGGCGGGCGGTGACCGCAGACGAGCGGCGGCTCGCCGAGCGTTCTGCCCGCGGCCGGATCATCATCATCGACGACGACCTCGAAATTCTTGCCGCGCTGCGAGCACTCTTCGAGCTTGAAGGGTACGTGTGCGAGACCTACGCCTCCGCGCTCGCTTATCTCCAAGGGCTGAGCGAGGGGCCTGGGCGTTTTCCCGGACCCTGTTGCCTGCTCTGCGACGTCAAGCTGCCCAGGCTCGACGGCCTGGAGCTGCAACGCCAGTTGGGCGAATTCGACGACACCCCGATGCTGCTCATGAGCGGCGTCAGCGGCGCGCCCGAGGCGGCCTGTGCCTTCCGTGCCGGCGCGCTCGATTTTCTGATCAAGCCCTTGGACGACGAAACCCTGCTCGGGGCGGTCGCGACCGCGCTTGCGGTCAGCGCCGAGCGGCAGCGTGCGTGTGCGCGTCGTCGCGAGCTGCGTGCGTGTCTGGCGACGCTCACGGAGCGGGAGCGCGAGGTCGCGCGCCGGGTGGCCCTCGGCCAGCGCAATCTGGAGATCGCCGACGCGCTCGGGATCGCGCTGCGCACCGTGAAGCGGCATCGCCACCAGGCCATGGAGAAGCTGAAGGCCGAGACACTGGTGGATCTCGTCCACATCTTCGACGAGTCAACGGGGACGGGATCGGAGCCGGACCAACGCTAGTGCTTCGCTGCGGAAATTTCGAGACCGGCCTCCCTCGTGGTCGTGGTCGTAATCGAATATCTGTACGGTTGAGATCACGATTACGACAACGACAACGACCTGAGCCGGTCTCGGGACTGGTGCACTGGTGCACTCATGCGGAAGTATCGAGGCCACTCTCAAGGCCGCCCGTGGCGCTGATCCGTGTCGACCTGGAGGCCGACACTCCGGCCGGCACTCCGGCCGACACTGGCTCGCGTCGGACAGCGAACGGTATCGACAATTCCAAGGCCGTGCGCTAGCGAACTGCTGCCTCGGACCGACAACGGCATGAGGCGGCGAATGCCGCGTCGATCAACTCCTGGCAGGCAACAAGGGCAGAGGCCTGAGGCCTAAAACGCACCCGCACAGCGCCGCGCGACTGCCGTTCCGGCCCTTGGCCCTTTAAGCAAGTCGGCATCATTCCGTGCTGACGATCTCTGCCGCGCCTTCACCGCCCAGGGCCGCCTTCAGCGCGTGCCAGCTCAGGGTCGCGCATTTGACCCGCATCGGATAACGGCGCACGCCGGCCAGGGCGGCGAGGCTGCCGAGGTCGTCGGCGTCATGCGCGTGACCCGGCTCGCCGGTCAGCACCGCGTGCATGGTTTCAAACAGGGCCTCCGCCTCGGCGACGGTGGCGCCCTTCAGGCGCTCGGTCAGCAACGATGCAGACGCCACCGAGATGGCGCAGCCGCTGCCCTGAAAGCTGATGTCGGCGATGCGCCCGCCGTCGAGCTTCAGGAACAGGGTCAGTTGGTCGCCGCAGAGCGGGTTGTCGGCCTCGACGGTGCGGTCCGCAGCCGGCATCGGCCGGAAGTTGGCCGGATGGCGATTGTGGTCGAGGATGATCTCCTGGTAGAGGTCGTCGAGCTCGTCGGTCATGCCAGCACCCCCCGCGCGTAGTCGATGGCGTCGGCCAACCGGTCGATCTCATCTCTGGTGTTGTAGAAGGCGAGCGACGCCCGCGTCGTGGCGGGCACGCCATAGAAGTCCATCAGCGGCATCGCACAGTGGTGGCCGGTGCGCACGGCGACCCCTTTGCGGTCGAGCAGCGTGCCCATGTCGTGCGCATGCACGCCCTCGACAAGGAACGACAGCAGCGGCGCCTTGTGTGCGGCGCGGCCGATCAGGCGCAGGCCGGGGATGGCGTCCAGGCGCTCGGTGGCGTAGGTGAGCAGGTCTTGCTCGTGGTGCGCGAGCGCGTCCCGATCCAGGGTATCCAGGTAGTCGATGGCCGCGGCCAGGCCGATGGCGCCGGCGAAGTCCTGGGTGCCGGCCTCGAAGCGCTGCGGTGGCTGGGCGTAGCGCACCCGCTCGAAGGTGACGCGGCGGATCATCTCGCCGCCTCCCTGCCAAGGCGGCAGCGCGGCGAGCTGCTCAGCCTTGCCGTACAAGGCGCCGATGCCGGTAGGGCCGAACATCTTGTGTCCGGACAAGCAGTAGAAGTCGCAATCCAGGGCCTGGACATCCACGCGCTGATGGGCCAGGGCCTGCGCGCCGTCCACCAGCACCGGGACGTCGTGCGCGTGGGCGATGCGCACGATGTCGGCGATCGGGTTGATGGTGCCCAGCACGTTCGAAACGTGGGTCAGCGCAAGCAGCCGCGTCGGGCGGTCGAGTAGCTCCGGAAGCGCCTGAATGTCCAGCTCGCCGGCCTCGGTGACCGGCAGCACCGCGATCTCGATGCCGGTGCGCTCACGCAGCAGCTGCCAGGGCACGATGTTGGCGTGGTGCTCCATCTGTGTCAGCACCACGCGGTCGGCGGCCGACCAGCCCTCGCCGAGACTGTGGGCGAGCAGATTGATCGCCTCCGTGGTACCGCGCAGAAAAATGACCTCGCTCGCCGAACGGGCGTTGATCCAGCCGCGCACCCGCTCCCGGGCGGCTTCATAGGCCGTCGTCGCCCGCTCCGCCAGCGCATGCACGGCGCGGTGCACATTGGCGTTGTCGTGGCGATAGAAGCGGCCGATGGCATCGATGACGGCCGCCGGCTTCTGTGCCGTTGCGGCGTTGTCCAGGTAGGCGAGCGGCACGCCGTTGACGCGCTGATCCAGGATCGGAAAGTCGCGGCGGATCGCATCCAGGTCCCAGGGACGCGGGCTGGCTGTGTGGGAGGCGCCGGCGGCGCTGATCTCGGCGGCTGGGGTCATGGGCTCCTCGGGCGGTGGCTACTTAAACCTCGTAGTTTGGTCGGAGTTTAGACCCGGAGTTTCGTTCAAAGAAGGGCGTCGACCTGTGGAGAACCCTGACGAGCTGACTGTGGATAACTTGTGAGCGCTTCCGGAGGGCCGATTTGTCGACAACTTATCCACAAGCCAGGCGAGGCCTGGCCAACAGGTTTCCTTATCTGCAAGCCTCTAACTATATTAAGAAAAATGCACACTGGAAAGTTTTCCGCAGGCCTTATTACAACTACGAATTGGATATCTAAGAGACAGTAATAGGCACCCCCATCATCTGTGCTCACATGTTGCCCAACCCACGGGCCTGAGCAAAAAAATAAACAGAAAAAACAAATGGTTGTGAGATCAACACGACTGGCACGAGGTGCTCCGGCGCGCTATGCCGGGTATGGCCGGGGACTGGCGGTTGGTGGGGAGCCTTGAGGGTTGGCACAGGTCCGACGGTCAGCCTCGATCAACGCTCAAGGTGGGGTTAGCGCAGCGTAACCCGACGCTGGGCGTCGGTACGTCGTTGATGGTCGGGGTACGCTATCGCTAACCCGACCTACGCCGAAGATTCGCCCAGGCTCACGCTGTCAGCTTTTCTTACAGTTTTCGCTGATCCAAACGCCCGCAGGAAGCGGCGGCGCAATTGAATCGTGTCCGATCAATGGCGTGCGATCACTGCTGGAAAAAGATAAATGCCTGAAGTAATGACCAAAAAATCCAGTCTGGCTGGCCTGGGTAATGCACTAATCGTGTTCGATGCGCGTCAGTGCCGCGTCACCGGGCACGTGTTTCGCCCGATACCGTCAGGAAATTTTACACTTGCGGGGATGTGACCTGCGGGCCGCACACTCGTCGTGGCCGAGCCGCGACAAAAGCTGTCGGGCTGCGCATGGCTGTCGGGGACCGGCTCATTCCTGGCGCCCCAACAATTGCTCGATGGCTGCCCCATCCCGCGCTCGCGCCAGCAGCCGCTGACATTGGCGCACGCCGAGCTCGAGGCGGAATTGCCGCTTCAGGTAATCCTGGAGCAGACGGCCGGACCAGACCTCAGCGTTCAATCCGACCGCCGCGGGTGATTGGCGCAGCGCACCCATCAGCAGCTCCGCCTCCGCCGGACGCAGATGACTCGGCCGCCCCCGGCGCAGTCCGGAGGCAAGCCCCGCCGCCCCGGCGGTGCGATGCACGGCGAGCCACCGGTGCACCGAGCGCTCGCTCACGGCCAGCGACTCGCCCACCTCGCGCGGCCGCAATCCGGCCAGCACCAGATTGACGCAACACAAGCGGAATACGTAGGACGTCTTCGGGCTCGCGTCCCGCGTGTGCCGCAAGGCTCGCCGCAAGCACCCGTCTCCCGCACCGATCCTGGGCGCGCTCATCGAACCCCTCCAGTCAGCGCTATCTCCATGGCAATGCTGGTACCAATTTCAGTCGAAAGACGCGAGGCCTGCAAGGTTAAGTCGCGGCCCGGTCTAGGCGGGGCTCATGGTCTGGCGGTTGCATTTTCGACACCGAGCGCCCGGATCGGCGCGCGGTGTCGCCTCGCGGATTGCTCTGTCCCCGATGTTCCAGAATATCGCTGACGCATGGTTCAATGGGGGCAGAGAGGCTCGCTGCGGCAGAGCGCATCGAGGCGCGCTTGCACCGACCCGAGCCCGTCAACGGCCATCGCCAAGCTGGCAGTTTGCAGGGCAAGGCCGCAGGAGGCGACGGCGATATCGAAGCAAACCCGGAGCATCAGCGCAGACCCCGCGCCTTTGCAATCCGGACCCAGCCCGAGGCAGATGACATGACCCCAGCACGCCAAGACACCATTGCTCATCGCGGAGACCAGCGCCACGAAGGCAACCGGCATGCCGATCACGGCGCCGCGCGAGCCCGCGCCTTTCCGGGACTCCTGATCGCGGCCACCCTTGCCGCCGGGATGTCAGTGCACGGTCCGGTGGCGGCCGCCTACGCCTACAGCGTGGACTTCGATTCCGTCACCGATCTGACCGACGCGTTCGACGAGGTGGTACACAATTTCGACGGGGTCTATTCCAATGGCAACGACCTCTGGTTCAACCGTCCGGGTCCCCAGAGCCAATGGTCCAGTACTACGCCCAACATCTACGCCTTCACCGGGGACTCCGGCAGCGGGCCGATGCGGTTCAGCGCGGCGACGGCCTCCGTGCAGCAGTATCTCAACTACCCCAGCAGCATTCGCGGGATCTTCATTGCGACGGGCTTCTATCTGTTCGATCCGGACCTCGCCTCGGGTGCGCTCGGCGCCATCGACAACCCCTATGCCTGGGGGAGGTTCTATCAGTACGAATGGGCCGCTGTACAGGGACGCGAGCTGCACGTGGCGGACGGCGATGTCGGCGATCAGACGGATAGCGGGGAGAGCCGCCCATTCACGGCGGAGGGGGTGTGGACGGTGGTTTCGATGGCGTTCGAGCCGAGCGCGGGCGGTGGCTACGACATCATGCAGGTTGTCGATGGCAGCAAAGGCAGCTTCACCTTCAGCGATCACAGCCCCTACGATCTGTCGAACGTGGCACTTGGCCTGTCCATCTGGTACGGCGAGTTCATGGATGGGTCGGGCTACACCGCCTATGTCGACGACTTTGCCATCGGTGCCGGCGACTCCACCGTTCCAGCACCGGGAACCTTCTGGTTGCTGGCGCTGGGGCTCATCCGCTTGGCGCTGGGTCCGGCGTCCAAGGGCCATCGGCGCGAAATCGGCCTGACCGGGCTGGCTCCCTGCCCGCGGTAGCGATGAGCGCCCCGGTCGCTGTTCGCGGACGGCGACCGGGCGTCCCCGTCCGCCGCGATCCGTGCCGCGCCCGTCGTGCCTGTCTCGGCAACCTCGATCAATGCGGCGCGAATAACGCCGGGGCCTTGCCGGCGTTGAGGGTATTGATCTGGTTGCCCAGCCGCGTTTGCACCGTGGGCGAGGCAATGTCCTTGGAAAACAGGATGATGTTCAGCGACCCACCGTAGCGGAAGCCGCCGAGCCGGGTGACGCCCTTCTTGACCGCCGCGCCGGCGACCGTGGACTCGTCGAAGGTGACGGAGCCGATGGTATTGAGCCCGACCGGGATCAGCGCGACGTAGCCGGTGACCTGATCGTCCGGAGCCGTGCCGGTGTAGGTGGTCTTGATGATGATGATGCCGCGCTGAAAGACCTCGAATTGGGAGAAGTCGGTGCCGGGCTGGGCGACATTGCCATTGGCCGGCAGCCAGTTGGGGAAGTCGTAATAGCCGTAGGTGCCGGCGGCGGAGCCGTCGCCGATCTTGACGATCTCGGCGTACTCGATGGTGCCGTCCACGGGGGCGTGGTAGTGGTGGTAGGTGTTGGGCATCAGGATGCAGCTCAAGCCGGAGCCGCCCACGAACTGTTGCTTCAGCGCGTCCGGCGCATTGCCCAGCAGCCGGTCCAGCAAGAGCGGGTAGCGCTTCACGTCGATGACCGTGTCGAGCGTCAGCGGGTTGTCGATGAGTGCGCGGACCTGGCCGCGGTCGGCGTCCAGGTTCAGGGTTTGCACCAGCGGGTTCATGATGCAGTCGGTGGGCGAGACCACCACCCAGGTACGCTCCGGCAAGGTGACCGGGCGCGACGGGATGCTGCCGTCGGCAGCCGTTGTCAGCTCCCGGGTGAAGAAGGCGTTCCAGCTCCGGTACTTGGCGGCCTGCTGAACCTTGTAGTCCTCGATTTCGATGCGCGGATCATCGATCCATTGGCGCACGTAGCGGGTCGAGGCCGGACTGTCCATGAACCGGCCGCGCTGGTCCGAGAATTCCTTCAGAAAGTTCGCCAGCACGCGGTCCGGCTCCCCGGTCAACGGGTTGATGCCCTGGGTGAAGGCCTGCGCCGGCGGGTTCTGGTAGTAGAGCCAGCCAATCTTCTGGATGAAGGCGAGACCGGTGTCCTCATCACCCTGGATCTCGGGCAGGAACACACACCAGTCGGTGAAGAAGTCGGCCATGTGCGCCAGCAGTCCCGCGAACGGCTCGGTGCCCAGCGGGACCTGCCACATGTTCGGCCCGTTGCTCGGATCGAAGCCCACCGGCGGTGGCGTAAAGCCCGCATTGATGACCGCCAGCAGCGGCGCATACCGGTCGCGGCCCTCGGCCATCGCATTCTGAAAGTCGATCAGCGCGGCGGCGCAAGGTGAGCCGGCCATGCGCGAGACCTGCGCTTCGCTCAGCACACCGGCCTGGAGGCTGGGCATCGCGGCTTGCAGGTTGGACTGGTAGTCGACCTCGCTGACAATCGCGCGCAGGGGCTCCGGCACCGCTTCGCCGTAAGGCAACACCCGCGCCGCGGCGGGGAGGCTCCAGACAAGGGCGGCTGACGCCATGGCGACGACCCGGCCGACGCGCAAGGCGGCGCGGGCAACGCCTGCGGGTGGAGCGTGTGAAAGCCAAGCTGTCATTTCGATGTCCTCGTTGGTATGCGCAATGGCGATGCAGAACGGCGATGCCCAAATGCGATTGGACGCAGTCGATGAGTATCGATGGTAAGGGCGCGACTCCTCGACCTGCCATGACCGTCGGGTGGGCCGGCCGGCTGAGGTCCACCGGCGGTGGCGCCGCGCTGGCTCGCGCGGTGCTCGCGCTTGGTGGTATCGCTCGCGCCCGCCTGGACCGGGGCTCGCTGCGCTGACCGCTGGCGGGCTAAACGCGGCTCGCTGTACCGCGCCGCGCGATTGACTGCACCGGCGTTGGCGAGCATGGTGGTCGCGCACAGCGCACAGCCCGCGCCCGCCGCCCCGCAGGTGCGGCATTACCAGCGGCAAGCCGCCAGGCGCAGGGTGCAGAACCGGATAGTGGTATTCGCTCGTGCGCCGTGGGCGGCCGGACGCTGAGATCAGGGGGCTTGTGGAGATGCGGTCATTTTCTTTACGAGACTCCCTGCTGCTGACGGCGCTGGGCGTCGTCTATGGCGACATCGGCACCAGCCCGATCTACACCATGAACATCGTGTTCTCGCCGGCGGGGGGCCTCCCCGTCAATGGCGTGAACGTGCTCGGCATCCTGTCGCTGGTGTTCTGGTCGCTGTTCCTGGTGGTGAGCGTCAAGTACATGCTCTTCGTCCTGTCCGCCGACAATGACGGCGATGGCGGCGTCATCGCGCTGGCCACGCTGCTGCGCCGCATCGGTGGCCAGCGCGCCCGCTCGCTGTTCCTGCTGCTCGGTGTCGTCGCCAGCGCGCTGCTGGTGGGCGACGGCATGTTGACGCCGGCCATCTCGGTGCTGAGCGCGGTGCAGGGCCTGGAGCTGCTGTCGCCGGGCTTCGCGCCCTGGGTGCCGGAGCTGACGGTGGTGGTCCTGCTCGCGCTGTTCGCGATCCAGCATCGCGGCACGGCCACGATCGGCGCGGTGTTCGGGCCGGTGATGCTGGCCTGGTTTCTTGTGCTCGCGGTCACTGGGTTGCTTTGGGCGCTCAAGGCGCCGCTGATCTTCACCGCCCTCGACCCGCGCTATGCGCTGCTGTTCTTCATCGACAACGGCTGGGCGGGCTTCGTCATCCTCGGCACCGTGTTCCTGGTGGTGACCGGCTCCGAGGCCCTGTACGCGGACCTGGGGCACTTCGGCCGCGCGCCGATCCGCCGCACCTGGCTGTTCCTGGTGTGGCCGGCGCTGATGCTGAACTATCTGGGCCAGGGAGCGCTGCTGCTGGCGGCGCCAAGCCACCCGGGCAACAGCTTCTTCGCCATGGTGCCGCACAATGCCCTGCCGGCGCTGATCCTGCTGGCGACCCTGGCCACCATCATCGCCTCCCAGGCCATCATCAGCGGGCTGTTCTCGCTGTTCCGGCAACTGAGCGAGCTCGACTACTACCCGCCGATCGGGGTCCGTCACACCTCGGCGCGGCACGAGGGACAGATCTACATCGACTCGGTGAACTGGCTGATCATGGCCGGCACCATCGCGCTGGTGCTGCTGTTCCAGTCCTCCGGGGGGCTCGCCAACGCCTATGGGCTGGCCATCGGCGGCGTCACGCTGATCACCTCGCTGTTGTTTCTGGCCTATTTGCGGCGGGTGCGCGGCCGTGGCTGGCTCGCGTTGGTCCTGCTCGGCGTGTTGCTGCTCGGTGTCGATCTCGCTTTCCTGACGGCGCTGTTGACGAAGCTGTTCTCCGGGGCACAGGTGATCCTGGTCATCAGCGGCGCCCTGCTGTTGGTCATGCTCACCTGGCGCTGGGGGCAGGAGCGCGTACATGAGCGCAATCGGCTGGCATCGCCGATGCTTGCGGACTTCCTTTGCAGCGAGGAGGTCGAGCGGGCCGAGCGCGTCCCAGGCACCGCCATCTTCCTGAGCAGCACGCCCAGTGTCGTGCCGCGAAGCCTGCTGCACAACTTCCGTCACAATCAGATCCTGCACCGCGAGACCTATCTGCTCCGGCTACGCGTGGAAGACGTCCCACGCGTGCCGCTCAAGCACAAGCTCACCGTGGAGAGCCTCGGCGCCGGCGTGTTTAGCGCCCTGCTGCGGCTCGGCTATATGGAACTGCCGCGCCACGACAATATTCTCACCCTGCTCGGCCACAGCGCCTATCCGCCCAGCAGCGAGCAGCCGAGCCTGTTCCTCAGCCGTGCCCGCATCGACCTCAGCTCGGTGCGGCCGGCGGCCCGCTGGCGGGCCAGGCTCTATGCGTTTATGCAGCGCAACACGCCGAGCCCCTCCCTGCTGCTCGACGCGCCGCCGCAGCAGGTGATCGAGATCGGCGTCCAGCACAAGCTTTGAACCTAGAAAGGCAAGCATTGGTCACAATGCCGAAAATGGAGCGGATCGTAGGTCGGGTTAGCGATAGCGTAACCCGACAATCAACGCCGCCGATCGCGGCACCAAGCGTGCCGCTCCCACAAGAGCTGCTACGCTGAGTACTTGGCCAATCTCTCCGCGTGGTGGGAGTTGCCATCAATCCCCGCACCCCGCACTGCGTACTTCCATCCCATCAACCCACCCCCGGGCCGCGCCAATCAATCCAGAATGCTTCCGGCGATGTTGATGGTCAGCGCCAACAGCGCCGTATTGAAGAAGAATGCGATCATGGAATGGAAGCTGACCAGCCGGCGCATCGCCGTCGTCGTGACGGCCACATCGGAGGTCTGCGAGGTCATGCCCACGACCAGTGCGAAGTACAGAAAGTCCATGTAAACCGGCGGTCGGCCGCGCGGGAATTCCAGCGCGCCGCTGCCCTCCGGCGTCTGCGACGCGTAGAACTGGCTGGCGTAGTGTGACGCGAACGCCGTATGCACGAGCAACCAGGACACGAGCAGCGTTGCGGCGACCAAGCCGATATGCAGGTCTTGCTGCTGCGTGGGCAGGTCGTTCAGTCCGGACAGCTCGATGAGGATGGCCGCGAGGCTCGCCACCGCCGCGGACACGGTCAGGAACAGGACCATCACCGCACCGTCATGCTGAATCCGCGCCCCCCAGCGGGTGCGCGACAGCGATGCTCGCAACATCAGCGACCAGGCGAGCAACAGGTACAGCGCGGCGCTGACGTCCCAGGTGATCAGCGCGCGGGTGGAAGCGGGTAATTGCTGCGGCAGCGCGAAGAACGTCGCCGGCGCCGCGACGAGGGCGGTAATCAGCCGAATGCGGGCGCGGATCAGGAGCAGGACCCTGTGGAACATCGCGCGGGCTCTCCTCGCGGGATCTGTAACGACGGCACCGGCAGCGGGTGCCCGGTAGGTCAGGCCGGAGCCTCTCTCGGCATTAGCGAATCGGCGTACATCGGCCGCACACCAGCATACCCCCTGGCGGTGTAGTGAGCGGCAATGACGGCCAGCATCAGCGGAAGCACGATCTGATAATCCAGCGTCAGCTCGAACACCATTAGGATGGACATCAACGGCGCATGGGTGGCGCCCGCCAGCATCGCCCCCATGCCCACCAGCGCATAGGCGCTCGGCGACGCCGTGCCGGCCGGCAGCAGCGTGTGCGCCGCGGTGCCGAACAGAGCGCCCACCATGGCGCCGACGAATATGGTCGGCGTAAAGGCACCGCCGACGGCGCCGGAGCCGTGTGTGGCCGCCGTTGCGAACATCTTCAGCACCAGCACGGTCAGCAGCGCCTGCCAGGCCCAGGGATCGTGCAGCACCGAGTTGACGACGCTGTAGCCATTGCCCCAAACCTGCGGCTCGTAGACGGAGATTACGCCCACCACCAGGCCGCCCAGCCCCAAGCGCAAGGCCAAGATCCGCGGCAGCCGTCCGAACAGCTCGCGGCCACGCTCCAGCATGCCCATAAAGAAAGGCGCCACGTGGCCGGCGATGACGCCCAGCACCAGGTACAGCGCGAGCTCCCAGTCGCTGACTAGGCTGAACGGGGGTATGCGATAGGCCGGGGCATAGCCGAAGACTTCGTGCACCGTGGCGCTGGAGATGACCGCGGCGATGATCAGCGGGCCGATGTACTCCAGCGCGATGGAGCCGAGCACGATCTCGGCGATGAACAGCGTTGCGGCGATGGGGGCGTTGTAGGCGGCGGCGAGCCCGGCGGCGGCGCCGGCGGCCACCAGCAGGCGCAGGCGATCGCGCGGAAAGTTGCTGACCCGGCCCAACGCCGAGGCGACCATGGCCGCCAACTGGACCATCGCACCCTCGCGGCCGATGGAGCCCCCGGAGCCCACCGTGACCAGTGACGAGCCGGACTTGACCAGGCTGTGGCGGACGCTGATCCAGCCGTCGCCGACCGCGATCGCCTCCATGTAATCCGTGACGGAGCGCCCGCGCAGCCAGCCGCCGATTTGCTGCAGGATGAGCCCGGCGACCAGGCCGCCCGCGGCCGGCAGCACGAGTCGCTGCCAAGGCGCGAGGCTCTCGGCCTCGAACACCACGCCCGTGCTCTGGCCGCTAAACAGCCACTCCATGCCGCGGATGCCCTCGCGGAACATGACCGTGACCAGCGCGCCGAGAAACCCGGCGACGGCGGACAGCAGCAGCAGCTGGGATACGCCGAGCCGTCCCGGCGCCAGCAGCAACGAGGCCCGCGCCGGAATCTTCGCGGTGGCCTGCAAGATGCCCCCCGTGGGCCGTCTGGGGTCGGGCGGCGGCGCGTGTCGTTCCCAGCGCAGCAGCGTCGCCGCGATCAGCACCAGCAACAAGGCAGCCACCGCCCACGTCGGCGCGCGCGGCCCCGGCGACAGCGGCGCGCCTCCCCGCTCGCCTAGATTGAGCAACGGCGGCGGGCCAGGCGATGTGGCCGGCGCCATGCCCGCGGCCTGCGACGGGGGCTGCGTTGCGGATTCGGCTGGCTGCGCGGCCCGCGGCTGCGGGGTGCTCGGCGCTGCGGGTGCTGTTGCTCCGGAGGGCTGGCCTGAAGGCTGAGCGGGCGGCTGGCTCGGCGGCTGATTCGGCGGCTGGGCGGGTTGTTGGGCGGGTTGTTGGGCGGACGCCTGGGGCGCGGCACCGGCCTCGGCGGTGGGGGGCGACGGCGACGGCCGCGAAGTCGTCTTTGCCGCCGTCTCAGCCGATGGTGGCTGTGCCGGTGCCGTGGGCGAGACCTCGGGCGCCGCCGCGCATACCACAGGCCGGCCGCTGCGGCGGTGCTCGGCCCAATCTTGCGCCTGTCGCTCGACCCTGCGCCGCGCGCTCGCGGCATCCACGGCCGCGACCTGCTCGCTGGACGGCAAACTCAGCTTGGCCCCCACGTGCAGGATGCCGTAGAGGTTGCAGGACGGCGAAAACGCCTGGGGGTTGGCCTGGAGCAGGGCCAGCATGATTTGGTCCCGGCTCAGATCGGTGCCCGCGTAGAGCCGCCCCGCGATCTGCCATAGGGTTTCGCCGGGACGCACCGGTCCGTATTCCGGTGCCGCCGACACCCACATCGCGAACAGCGCGAGCCAGAGGCCGGATACGCCCGCGAGACCTGTCCGGATGCGCCGCGATCGGCTTGCAGCCCGCCTCATGTGACTCCAGTGCTTCAGCGGACTACCTCGTGTCGCCGACTCCAACACGCCGGTGATGCTAGGCGGGCGATACCGGCAGGTCAACGCGCCCGCTCAGTTCGGCGCCCGATACCGGCGGCGTTCTGCCGATACACGCCCTGCACGATGGGGCAGAGCCGGCGGGGATACAAGGGCCGGCAAGGGCTTGCCATCGTCTTCGGAAAGCGCGACATTGACCTGTCAGCCGCACCTCGCGTCCACCCATCCCGGCTGGCCGACCAGCAGCGGCGCGCAGCCCTTCCCATCGCGTTTGCCATCGCCTGACGGCAAAGGCTTGGCACACCTCCAACCGCGCCCGCATCTCCGCCGTCCGCTATAGGGAGCCGAAGTCTGCGGCGTGGCCGCAGCGGACGCAACCTGCTCATCGCGGCGCGAGACCTCGTTCGGAGACCCCATCCAGATGAGCATCCCCACCTTCGACATCCCCTTCAAGAGCGCCGTGAGTCCCGAGGTGCTGGATGGCGACACCAAGCTCAACTTCCGCTGCCACAAGGGGATCGCCTGCTTCAATGCCTGCTGCAAGCAGGCCGACGTCACGCTCGCGCCCTACGACGTGATTCGGCTCAAGCGCCGGCTCGGTCTCTCCAGTTCCGAGTTCCTGGCCCAATACACCGTGCCCTTCCAGATGGACGCCGACGGCACGCCGGGCATCAAGCTCAAGACCGATGACAACGGCACCTGCCTGCAGCTCGACGGCGACAGCGGCTGCGGCGTCTACGCCGACCGGCCCACGGTCTGCCGCTACTATCCGCTCGCCTTCCTCGCGCTGCGCGAGAAGGGCGCGACGGCGGCGACGGAGCAGTTCACGCTGGTCAGGGAGGCCCACTGCAAGGGCCATGACGAGCCCCGCGCGAGCAGCATCGACGACTACCGCGCCGAGCAGCAGGTGCAAGCCTTCGACGAGCACAACCGCGAGTGGTACCAGCTCATCCTCAAGAAGCGGTCCGCCGGCCCCACCGTCGGCAAGCCGCCGGCGACCAGCCTGCAGCTCTTCTTCATGGCCAGCTACGACATCGACCGCTTCCGCCGCTTCGTGCTGAGCGACAACTTCCGCGGCACCTACCAACTCACCGACGACTCCTACGCCGAGCTCGAGCGCTCCGACGAGGCGCTGCTGCGCTTCGCCTACCGCTTCCTGCGTCAGGTCCTGTTCGGCGAGCACACCGTGCAGGAGGCCGCGGACGCCTGGGAGAAGCGCGTCGCCCGGCGCAAGGCGGTCTGGGACGCCCGCCGCGAGCTCGAGCTAGCCCGCCGCGCCAAGGCCGAGGACGACAAGTACCGGAGGTAGCTGTTGCAAATTACGCATTCGTTCTCTATACGTTGCATATGCAACAGTTGACGAGGGAGTCCCAAGCATGCTGGCCGCCGCTCAGATCGCCCCCCAGGCCGTTCCAGACAGCCGCGCCGTCCTGACCAAGGCGCTGCTCAATGCCGGCACGGCGCTGGGCCTGTCCCGGGAGCGACTCGGCGAGATCGTCGGCCGCGACCGCGCCGCCTTCAGCCGCGGCCTCGACCCGGCCAGCAAGGCCGGCGAGCTGGCGCTGCTGCTGATCCGCTGCTACCGCAGTCTCTACGCACTGGTGGGCGGCGACCCGGCGGCGATGCGCCACTGGATGCGCACCGCAAACCGCGACACCGGCGGCGTGCCGGCCGAGCAGGTGCGCTCGGTGCAGGGGTTGGTCACGGTGGTCGAATACCTCGATGCCATGCGCGGCCATGGCTGACGGCTGACGCTCGTCGCCGGCACCGAGCTCGATGACCGACCAGCCTGATGCAGACCTTTGGGCCGCCTGCGAGCAAGCGCTGCGCATCGCGCCCCTGGCCGGCGACCTGATGCGAATCGTCGAGAGCCAAGAGCAGATCGCCACGCTGGCGCTGGTGGACGACCTCGCCGAGCAGGCTGTCCTGGAGGAACTGCTGGAGCAGGCCAAGCCGCCCGTTCCTGCTGGCGCCGAGCGGCTGCACTACCTGCTCTCCACCCCTTTTCGCTATCCGCCGCTGCGCCACGGCTCCCGCTTTGGCCGGCGGTTCGAGCCGAGCCTCTTCTACGGTGCCCGCCGGCTGCCGACCCTGCTGGCCGAGGCCGCCTACTACCGCTTCGTGTTCTGGACCGCCATGGCTGAGCCGCCCCCGTCCGGGCGCCTACGCACCCAGCACAGCATCTTCCGCGCCCGGTTTCGCGGCGCCCGCGGCGCGCGCTTGCAGCAGCCACCATGCGCCGCCCATGCCGCCATGCTGCGTCATCCCATCGACTACGGCCCGACCCAGCGCCTGGGCAGCGCCCTGCGTGGTGCCGGCATCGATGTCTTCGAGTATCCCTCCGCCCGCGACCGCGATGCGGGCCTCAATGTCGCCCTGTTCCACCCCGCCGCGCTGGTCAGCCGCCGCCCGCTGGACCTCAGCCCCTGGTTGTGCGAGACCCGCGCCGAGCAGGTGACCTTCGCCCCGGAGGCCGCGCCGGACTTGCACCGGTTTGCGCTCACGGATTTCACCGCCGACGGGCGCCTGCCGCTGCCGGCCGCCTGAGACCGTCGCCAGCAACCGTCGCCAGCAACCGCGACGCACCACGGTTAGGAACAGTTCAAAAACAACCGCGACGTCGCGGAAGTAGGGTGGATCAGCGAAGAGACCGTGAACGTATTCGGGCGGTCGGGTTAGCGCAGCGCAACCCGACGCTGGGCGCCAGTCAGGGCGCGAGTAAGCCATTCATTGTCGGGTTAGCCTATCGCTAACCCGACCTACGATGCTTGAAGGGCCGAAATCTTTGCAGACGCGTCAAGTTTTGTATGCACCGCAGCACCGATCAGAAAGGGCGAAGGGCTGAGGACTTAGGGCCAAGGGCCGGAGCAGCAGTCGACGGTACCTCTGCGGGCGCGTTTTGGCGCTCGGCCCTTGTTGCATGCCGCGCGGAGATCGACGCGACATTTGCCGCCTCATGCCGTTGTCGGTCGGAGGCAGCGCCTCGCTAGGGTATTTTCGTTGCTTCTGAATCGTTACTTATTGCCTCCGGCGCAGGGGGACGATAGGCGCCGGCCGCGCCCCGCGATCCGTGCGCTTGAGGGTCGGGGTCGGCAGTAGGGCGACGTTGTCGCCGCGAGACAGCATGCCCGCCGGCAGCCCCGTCAGCGGCTCCACGTCGCTCGCATACAGGCGCAGCTCCGACAACAGCGACTCTTGCGACCATCCCCCGCGTGTCATGAGCAGGCGCAGGCCGCGCTCGAGCAATCGCGGGCGCTCCGGCTCCAGGATGTCGTCGAGCGGCTCGCGGGCATTCCATCCCCTTGCGCTCAAATACTTGTAGAGACGTACGGCATAGGCGTCCGACATCAGGTCCAGGTCCCGACAGCGCTGGATCATCGCCTTTACCGAGACACGCCAGCGCGACTTCAGCGCCACGAACGCATCGAGGGACAGGTGTTGCACCTCGTTGGCGAACCCCTCCGCCGGCAGCAAGAAGGCCGCCGCGAAGCGGTGCGCCTGGTTTTCGATCAGCGCAAAGGTCTCGCCGTCTGCCATGTCCTGCTGACTCGCCCGCCGGTGCAGCAGCAGGTGCGCCAGCTCGTGCGCGGCATCAAAGCGGCTGCGCACCGCCGTACGCTTGTCGCTCGCCGTGAGCACGTAGGGCCGGTCGTCGATCTTCGACCAGCGCGAGACGCCGTCGATGGACGGTGTCCCGAACTCATCCCGCGCGCTGACCACGCCGGCATTCTCCAGCACCAGCAGCATGTCCGGGATCGGCGCCCGGCCAAGCCCCCAGTGCTGGCGGCAGGCCTGTGCGGCCTGCTCGACATCCTCGTCGCTGAGCCGACGAAAGCTCTCCACGCCCAGGTCCGGCAGCCCGAGGTCCGGTAGGTCGAGCCACTGTTGCAGGTCCCAGGAAATCGTCTGCAGCCAGCCAAGCCGCACCTCGAGACGCGCCCTGGAGCGCTTTGTGGCATTGGCCATCGAGCGGAAGAAGATCGGGGCATCGCCCAAGTCCAGCGGCGGCCGGAAAAAGTACTCCCGTGGCACGTTCAAGGCATCCGCGAGCGGCCCGATCACGTCGGGGTTCGGGGTTTGCTGCCCGCTTTCCCACTTCGAGACACTCGACTTCGCGCGTCCGAGCTGCAGAGAGAGCGCCGTCTGGGTCAGACTGCGCGCGGTCCTTGCCTCGGCCAGCCGGACACGCTGGAAGCCCGGGGAGCTCGCTCTCATGGATGTTGCCTCGTTCTACTCGCGTTGCGGCTTCTTGTGGCCAGCCCCGGTATTGTTTTTCGAGTCGCGCTGCGCGCGCCTGAGCACGGGGTATGCCTTGTCGCTCAGGATGTCGTCGTGCGCCGGGAAGGTCAGCAGCTCGTCAAGCGTTGTCAGCATGACCCAATCGTCCAGGGTGGACGTCGGCACGCCGAAACCGATCTTTGCCGGAACCGACGGATCTTCGGTCGCCTCTGGGTATTCGATGCACAGCAATCCGTACATTGGGTCGTGCACGTGCTGGCAACTCGCCGAGAACAGCGAGCCTTGCCGTCCATCGGGCGGGTTGTGCTTTGCCAGCTCGAGCTTGTAGTCCTTATCTTCGACCGAGCCTCGCCACGGCGAAAGCCGCGTGTGCCCGACAACAAACCGCCCAATGCGCAGGTGCGGCAACGGCATGGAGCCTGCCATCAGATAAACGAGCTCGACCCCTTCGCCCGCACAAAGCCTCCCGAGCGCCTCGATGGCATTGGCGCGCGTCCAGAAGCGCTGCGTGCCCAACTCGTGGACGTAGGTCGGGTTGTCAACCGGCTTGCCGCCGATTCGGCGCACCGCCGCCGGACACGACGCGGTGAGCAGGTCCTGCGCCTGCAGCCACACTTCTCGGGGGATGTCGGCGGCGACGAATTCAAGCACATCAGACATGTGAAATCACTCCGGCGAGCGTCCTCTCCTGCTGGGATTTGAGGTTTCGCGAAGAATGATATTCCCCACGAAAAGTTGCGCAATGCCGGATTCGGTTGGCAAGCACTCGTCATGGGCCTGCTGGTGCAGCAGCCCTTGTGGGAGCGGCACTCTTGGTGCCGCGACCGGCGCCAAGGCAGCCCACCACACCACGCGTAACCGCCAAGCGGCGGGCAGCCGCGGCCGCGATCGCGCCACAAAATGCAGTGGCGCTCCCACGGTGCCGGTTGGCCTGGAGCAGCCGTCGTGGTGTCTTTCGGGCACCGGGCCAAGCGTTCCGCGCAGATGCCGAGCGTCGTGCAGCTGGCAGCGTTCTCGGCGGAGTCGAGGGCGATCTGCCTGTCGCGGCGTTTGGTGCGGGCTCACGCCTTGAGCTACCCGCCGGCCGATACTCGCGGTCAGCGCATCCTCCGGCTCGCCCGGCTTCGCAACTTGACGCGACCAGCGGACGCCGGGATGTTGAACCCCAGGCCGCCCGCGCCGCTGATCACCGGTCCTCGCTCAGCCCACAATGCACCCCACCACCCACGCCGCCGCCTTGCGCCAGTTGCGCCAGCAGCCCACCTGGAAGTTGCTGTCGGCGGAGAACGCGCCGGCGGTGATGGCGCTGATCCAGGCGCATCTGCTCGATGGTCCGCGGCGGCTGCCGGCGTCGCTGCTGGTGGAGCGCATCGGGCGCGACCTGGAGCGCTTCCGCGCCGAAGGTTTCGACCTGCCGCAGCCGGCCAGCGCCTATCTGGCGGACTGGCTCGCGGCGGGCTGGCTGGAGCGCGGCCTGTCGGCGGAGGGCGAGGAGGAATACGAGGCCAGCGCCGCGGCGGCGCAGGCGATTCGCTTCACCCGTGATCTCTCTGCGCAGCGCACCGTGGCCACCGAGAGCCGGCTTGGCCTGGTGATCGGCCAGCTCGTGCAGCTCGCCGAGGAGTCGGAGCCGGACCCGGAGGTCCGCGCGCGCCGGCTATTGCGCGAGCGCGAGCGCATCGACGAGCGCATCGCCGCGGTGCGCGCCGGGCGCCTGGAGCCGCTGCCGGCCGACCGCGCGCTGGAGCGGCTGCGCGAGATCCTTTCCCTGAGCGACGAGCTGGCCGGCGACTTTCGGCGCGTGCGCGACGACTTCCGCACCCTGAACCGGGAGCTGCGCGAGCGCATCGTCGACAACGACGGCAGCCGCGGCGACGTGCTCGACGCGGTCTTCGCCGACGTGGACCTGATCGCCGACAGCGACGCCGGCAAAACCTTCCGCGCCTTCTGGCGCCTGCTCACCGACCCGCAGCAGAGCGGCGAGTTGGAGGCGGCCCTGGAGGCGGTGCTGGACCGGGACTTCGCCGCGCGTCTCAGCCGGCGCGAGCGTCGCGACCTGTCCGGCCTCACCGGCACGCTGCTCGAGCGCGGCGGCGAGGTGCACGACGTGCTCTACCAGTTCGCCCGCGGCCTGAAGCAGTTCGTGCAAAGCCGCGAGTACCGGGAGCAGCGGCGCATGAGCACGCTGGTGAAGACCGCGCAGCGCCGCTCGCTGGCGGTGAAGGACCGGCTGCGCCCGCAGCAGTCCATTGGCCGGGACCTCATCCTGTCCAGCGCGTCGCTGCGCTCGGTGTCGCAGTTGCGCCTGCACGACCCGAGTCTGGATGCCGTGAACGCCGGCATCGCCGATGCGGCCGAATCGGTCATCGGCTTAGAGACCATCGCGGAGCTGGTGGCCCAGTCCGAGATCGATTTCCGCACGCTGGAAGAGCATATCGCCACGTTGCTCGCAGACCGAGGCCAGCTCACGGTCGCCGAGCTGCTGCGCGAGTTTCCTGCCGAACAGGGCCTCGGCACCGTCGTCGGCTACCTCGCACTCGGCGTGCGCGATGGCATCATTGTCGAGGGCACAGACCGGGTGAGCTGGCGTGGGCGCGACGGCATCGAACGCTCGGCGCGGATTCCGCGGATCTACTTCGTCGGCCACTCGGAGCATCGCGCCCGCTCCTCGGGCCGCGACGATCGGGTCGCCGAAGATGCGGGCGGGTGATGACGGATTGGGCCTTGATCATAACTCCGACCAAGCGCTCGCCCTGTAGGCGCGGCGTCCCCGCCGCGACCGGGCGCCCGTCGCGCCGAGAACGGCGCTCCCAGGGCGGTGGGCGGACTTATCATTAAGGCCCGGAATGGCGTCGGTCACAACCCCGACCAGAGCGGTGGCGCTGGCTCCCACGCTCCGGAGACTGTGAAAGCATTCGGTGTAGCAGCGGTTACAGGAGCAGCCCTTGTGGGAGCAGCACTCTCGGTGCCGCGACCGGCGCCGAAGCAGAGCACCCCGCGCCCGAGCAACTGCCAAGCGCCAGGCTGCTGCGCGGCCGTCATCGCGCCACAAAAGGCAGTGGCGCTCCCACGATATCCGCGCGCCCAGAGCAGCGGTTATGGGAGGTCGAGTTAGCGCAGCGTAACCCGACGATGGGCGTCGGTGTGCCGTTGATTGTCTGGTTACGCTATCGCTAACCCGACCTACGATCCGCTGGTTTTCGGCGTTGCGAGCAATACTTTCACGGTCTCTTTGCTTATCCACCCTACTTCGGCGACGTTTCAGTTGTTCTTGAAGCGTCGCTGAACATAGGCTTGCTCGTGTCCAAACTGGATGTTGATCAACGACAACGACAACGAGTGAAAACGCATTGATCGTTGGCCGCCGTTCGCTCCAAGAATCGAATGGAATGACGCGGTGTCGTCACTGCCGTTTGCGCGGCAGCGAAAGCCGCACGCCGTGTTGCCATCAATAAAGGTCCAGCGCTTTTGGCTACGGGACGTGGACTCTGCTGCGGCCCATCGAGACGGCGGCCGCACGAGCGGGCGTCAATTCCCTCCTATTTCGGTCTGGATTGAGCGTTCGGCGAGAACGCCGATCAACAATGATCGGCCGTCGCAGCCCCGCTCCATGCCACTCGATTGATAGATATCAAGAGATCAGGATATTCTGATGGAGGGCCTCCGGGGCTTTGTCTTAGCTTGTCGTGAGCATCTTCGCTCGCCGCAGTAGAAGAGCAAGACAACAGGTCCCGCGGCTATGGACCCGGGACCGTCACGACCACCCTGGAGGTCCTGCCATGGCCTGGAGTATTCCGCGCCTGTCCCGCCGTGCGTTCCTGAAAACCTCAGGTTATGGCGCCGCCGGGCTAACGCTCCTTTCCCCCATCTCGCACGCCCTTAGGGAGGCCGTGGCGGACGCGGGGGTGACCGAAGAGGTCAGCTACAGCATCTGCAACTTCTGCTCGTCGCTGTGCAACCTGAAGGTGACGAGCCACACCAAGGACGGCGACAAGCGCGTCGTCAAGCTCGACGGCAATCCGCACTCGACGCTGAACCGCGGCAAGATCTGCGCCCGCGGGCAGTCCGGTCTCCGCCAGACCTATGACACCGACCGGCTGAAGACGCCGCTGATCCGGGTCGAGGGCAGCAAGCGCGGCGAATATGCGTTCCGCGCCGCGAGCTGGGAGGAGGCCTACCAATACATCGCCGACAAGACCCAGGCCGCCGAGATCAAGCCCTGGGAATGGACCATGGTCGGCGGCTGGACCTCCTGCATCTTCTACATGAACTGGGCCGTCCCCTTCGCGATGGCCAACGAGATCCCGAACATCGTCGCCTCGCCGATGCAGCATTGCGTGACCACCGGCCATATCGGCACCGACCTGGTCACGGGCAACTTCAACATTCATGACGAGGTGCTGCCGGACTTCGACAACGCCAAGTACATCCTGTTCATGGGCAACAACGCCTCCATCGGCGGCGTCTCCACCTGCCGCATGGTGCGTTTTGCCCAGGGACGCAAGAAAGGCGCGAAGATCGTCTCGCTCGACCCGCGCCGCTCCGAGACCGCCGCCAAGGCCGACGAATGGTTCGCGATCCGCCCCGGCACCGACCTGGCCTTTCTGCTCGCGATGATGCGTATCCTGATGGACGAGGGCCTCTATGACGCCAACTTCCTGCGGCACCATACCAACATGCCCTTCCTGGCCTATCACGACGACGACGGCGAGCTGCGGCTGCTCACCGACGCCGACGGCCATCCGCAGGTGCTGGTGGAGGGCACCGGCGAGGTCCGACCGCTGAAGGCCTTCACCAACGACAACGGCAAGGACCTCGACGGCAACACCTTCACGCCGGCGCTGCTGAGTCCCGAGGCCTTCAGCCTGGACGGGCGCGCGGCGATGACCGTCTTCGAGGCCCAGCTTGGCGCGCTGTCCCCGTATACGCCGGAGTGGGCGGCCGACATCACCGGCATCCCGAGCCAGGACATCGCGCGCATCGCCCACGAGTTCGGCACCACCCGCCCCGCCATCATCGATCCGGGCTGGCATGGCGCGCGCTGGGGCAGCATCATGATGCAGCGCCGCGTACAGGCGATGATCCAGGCCCTGACCGGCGGACTCGATCGCACCGGCGGCTGGATGAACTCCGGCGAGGTGCACCACAAGGCCGCCCACATGTACGAGGCCATGGAGCACGGCTACGAGATGGGTTCGCCGCTGGCGACTTTGGCCGGCATGGCCTTCGCGAAGATGGTGATCGGCGCCCTCTCCAAGCCGGAGAATTTCTCGCACGGCCACCCCGGCTGGACCTGGGTCTGGAACGAGCAGGAAAAGGC
This sequence comes from Thiohalocapsa sp., assembly GCF_022340605.1. GTDB lineage: Bacteria > Pseudomonadota > Gammaproteobacteria > Chromatiales > Chromatiaceae > Thiohalocapsa. Next base: position 14,513 of record NZ_JAJDNQ010000050.1, on the reverse strand, counting down.
GGCGGGCCGCTTCAATGTCGCCCTGCCGGTCATGACCGAGTCCGGGCTCAAGGAATCGGTCGAGGGGCGCGTCAAGCTCAACGACGAGCCCTATCTGACCCGCGCCTTCCTGATCAACGCATCCAACCCGGTGCGGCACTACTACCCGGACACGCGCTGGAAGGAGACCCTGTCGCACGACAACGTCGAGCTGGTCGTGATGCTCGAGGTCCTGCCCTCGGACACCGCCCCCTACGCGGACGTGATCCTGCCGAACACGACCTACCTGGAGCGCGACGAGCCGACCCTCTACGGCAACGGCGTCAACCACGACCTGGCGCTCACGACCCGCTACGCGGCGATTCCGCCGCTCTACGACACCGAGGAAACGAACGACATCCTGCTGCGCATGACCGAGATCGTCTCGGGCAACACCGACACGTATCACGAGTGGGTCGAGAAGCTGACCGGGCTGAAGGCCGAGCCCGTCAAGGCGGCGCTGGAGCGCAACCGCCAGACCATGAAGAAGGGCGCCTACCAGGCCGCGTGCCGCGAGGTGGCCTTCGCCCAGACCGCCGACCGCCTGGGCGTGACGCCGGAGCATATCGACGAGGTGCTGCGCACCAAGGGCATCTATCACGAGCATGAGCGCGAGCACATGCTGGATAAGTACGCGATGCCGTCGCAAATGCCGGTGCCGACCGAGAGCGGCCGCGTGGAGTTCTTCTCGACGCTGATGCGCCAGCTGCGCGACGGCGGACACGAGGAGCCGAACTTCAGCGTGCTCGCGACCTACATCCCGATCAAGCTGCGCTCGGGCTCCCCCGAGGAAATCGCCGCCCCGATGGCCAAGGACGAGTTCTACTTCACCTATGGCAAGACGCCGACCGTCTCGCATGCCTCGACCAACAACAACAACCCGGTCCTGGCCGCGATCAACGAGTTCAAGAGCGACGTCTACAAGGGGGTCTGGATCCATCCCGACCGGGCCGGCGCGCTCGGCATCGGCATGGGCGACGCCATCCATCTGACCAACACCCAGTCCGGGCAGCAGGCCGCGGGCCACGCCTACGTGACACGCCTGGTGCACCCGGACGTCATCTTCATCTACAGCTCGTTCGGGGTCGAGAACAAGGCACTGTCGCGCACCCACGGCGACGGCACCGCCACCAGCAAGCTCATCCCCTACCAGCTCGAGCCCGTGGTCGGCGGATTCCGCTCGCAGGAATTCACCATTCGCGTCGCCAAGGCTTGAGGGAGGATTGAACCATGACACATTTCGCGATGGTCATCGACCTCAATACCTGTGTCGGCTGCAATGCCTGCATGGCGGCCTGCGCAATGGAGAACCAGAGCCCGGTCTGGGACGCACGCAAATGGCGCACCTATGTGCATGACAAGGAGATCGGCCTGGGCTCGGACGTCAACCGCCGGTTCTTCCCGCGGCTGTGCAATCACTGCGACAACCCGCCCTGCATGACGGTCTGCCCGACCGGCGCGACGCAGAAGAAGGCCAACGGCATCGTCTTCGTCGATCAGGACCTCTGCATGGGCTGCCGTGCCTGCGCGATGGCCTGCCCCTACCATGCTCGGGTGGCGATCACCCACGCCGATATCCGCGAGGGCCGCGAGTTCTACGGCTCCGACTACCACCGCACCAGCGCGAGCATGGACAAGTGCTCGTTCTGCGACCACCGCGTGGAGGAGGGCCGCAAGCCGGCCTGCGTCGAGACCTGCGTCGGCTCGGCGCGCATGTTCGGCGATCTCGACGACCCGAACGACCCCGTGGCACAAATCGTCGCGAGCGGTGCGGCTCGGCCGCTGATGCCCCACATCGGGACCCGGCCGAATGTCTATTACATCGACGACATCAAGTGGAGGGGCTGAGCCATGGAAGTCAACATGACCTATGCCACCCAGGACATCTGGACCTGGTGGATCGCCATCTACCTGTATTTCGGCGGCCTGGGCGCCGCGACGCTGGCGGTGACCTTCCTGACCGACATGTACCTGAAGCCGCATCGCCACCTGGTCATTTGGGGCGCGGGTGCGGGCGTCGTGCTGCTGGCCCTTGGCTCGATGATGCTGTTCGGGCACCTGCTCGACAAGCCGGCCGTGTTGGCGGTGCTGAATCCGCTGATCCTGTTCCGCAAGCCGGACGCCTGGATCGCGTGGGGCACCCAATTCATCATCTGGATGATGGTGTGGGGCGTGCTCTACGCCCTGCCCTACGTGCGCGAGACCGAGTTCCCGCGCAAGGTGCCGCTCATCAAGGGCCTCATCGACCGCCCCTTCGTTGTCACCATCGCCAAGCTGGTCCAGCGCTTCCATCGCACCGTCGGCTGGTTGGCGGTCATCAACGGGGTTGGTGTCGCGGTCTATACCGGCCTGTTGCTGCAGTCGTTCCCGGCTGTCGCGCTCTGGCACAACCCGGCCGTGCCGCTGCTGTTCACCGTGTCGGCCTTCTCGACCGCCATGGCCTTCCTGCTGCTGCTGATGTACACGCTGATCAACGACCAGGCGGACGAGCACATCCGCGTCCTGTATGAGCGCATCGACCTGGTCCTCATCGCCGGCGAGCTGGTGCTGTTGTTCTCGCTCTACCAGTACCTGAAGAACGGCTCGGAGTCCGCGGTGCGCTCGCTGCAGCTGCTGTGGAACGACTACGGGTGGGTGATCGGCTTCATCGGCTTCGGGCTCATCGTGCCCTTCCTCCTGGAGCTCAAGGGTGTCACCAGGGGCTGGTCGACGCGTGTGCCGATTCTCACGGCCTCCGTCCTCGTCCTTGGCGGCGGCTATCTGCTCCGGCACTATTTCATGTACGCCGGTGTCTACGCCTATCCCTGGTAGAGCGAGAGGCGCGTGATGGGCACAGGCAGCGACACGACGCGGCTGGGAGCAGGCCAGGACGCCGCGCAGCTGCGCCTGCTCGCCGCCCTGCTCGCGATGCCGGAGGCGGAATCGCTCGACGCGCTGCGTGAGCTTGTGCCGCGGGCGCTTTGGATCGCCGAGGCGGTCGACGAGCTCGCGGCGCTGCCGCTGGATCGCTGGCAGGCTGAGCACACCCGGCTGTTCGTCAACGGCTATCCGAAGACGCCCTGCATCCCGTTCGAGTCTGCCTATCGACAGGGTCAGATGGGCGGCACCAGTGCCCAGGACCTTCGAGGTCTGTATCGCAAGGCCGGCCTACAGACCGAGGACATGCCGGCGGATTACCTGGGGACCGAGCTCGAGTTCGCCGCCTTTCTGGCCGACACTCGTCTGGCCGACGCTGGTCTGGCCGGCGTTGGGCACGGCGGTGACGACTGTCTGATCGAAGCCCTGCAAGCCGAGCTCTGGCGCGAGCACCTGGCACATTGGCTGCCGCGCTTCGCACAGGACCTGCGCGAGCACGCACGGCTGCTGCTCTACCGCCGGCTCGGCGAGCAGCTCGCCGGCCTGGCCCTGGCCCCGAACCTGCCCCATGCCCGCGAAGACTGATTCCGCCTGGCAGCTCTGCCCGCCGAAGCTGGCCAGGGACGAGGCCCTAGTGGCGGAAGTCGTCGCCGTCCACGAGGCGATCCTGAACGGACCGCTCGGCCAGGACCCGACGCTCAACCTGGCCCTGCCGATCGAGTCGCGCGCCCTGCGGCGCATCGAAGATTGGCGGGTATTGCTGCTCCTCACACCCTGGATGCTGGCCCGGCTTCTGTTTCCGGATCGATCGCCCGTACCGAGCCTCCCCGCCGGCTGGAGCGCCGAGGAACGCGCGGACGCCGACTACCTCGTGCTCGGTCCGAGGGTCGGCGTGGCGCTGCTCGGACAGCCGCAGCAGGCACATCTGAACCACCATCCGCGGCTGGGCCACTATCTCACCCAACCCATTTGCCTCGATATGCAGTCCTATCGGGATGCCGAGTCGGTCTTCGAGGATTGGAATCAGGTCATCCGCACCCGCGACGAGAACATGGAAAAGGCGCGCAGGGACTGTCCTCTGCAAAAAGAGATCTCCCGCCGCGAGCTCTTCCGCGGCCTGAGGAACGGCTAAAGCAACCCACCTGCCGACACGGCGCTGGAGCGCCGGAAGATGTGTGGCGACGCTGGAACGTCGTCACGGGCATATCCTCGGGTGCGAATATGAACCGGGCTCATGCAATGAGCCACTGGCCGGCACACACTGCTCCCCAACGTCTCTCCCAAACCGGCGCCGCCCTTGACGCTGCCGGCCGGCAGGGGGGATGGTGGAGCAATCGAGATGAGGCAGGTTGCATCATGGCGGATACGACGAGCACTGCACAGGAACGGATGCGCGCGGGTGGCGATGTTGTCTTTCGCGAGCCGCCTGACGGCGCGCCGACAGACGCCGGCGAGGCACCCAACGCCGCCGGACTCTACCCCGGCGACACCGGCCTGCTGCCGGAGGTGGCGCGGCGCGCGCTCGTGCAGCTCCTGTCCGGGCCTTCGCTGGAACAGCGCCGTCATCCGCGGCTGTGGCCGGTGCTGTTGCAGCACGAGACGGTTATCCGCTCGCGTCTGGCCGACCTCTTCCTGGAACTGATCCTGGACCCGGACCGCGGCATCGCCTTCAGCCGCCAGGCCGACACCGGCGAGCTGGAGACGCCGATCCTGCTGCGCCGCTCGCCGCTGACTTTCATTGACTCGGTGCTGCTGTTGTATCTGCGCCAGGTGTTGGTGGAGGCGGAGCTGCGCGGACAGCCGGCACTGGTGGACCGCGACGAGCTGGCCGAGCAGTTGCGACTGTACGAATCCGCCGACAACACCGACCGCGCCGGCTTCGAGAAGCGCATCAACAACGCCATTGAGAAGGCGAAGAAAAACAGCCTGCTCTCCGCGCTGAAGGGCAACGCGGACCGCTTCGAGGTGTCGGCGAGCCTGAAGCTGATCTTCGGCCCGGAAGAAGTCGAGCAGTTGACCGCAATCTATTCGGCGATGGCCGCCGAGCCTGGCCGGGAGGATGCGCAATGACCGACTGGAGCCATGCCGACACGCCTTTGGATGCTACCGGCGCCGCGAGCCAATCCGGCGACATGCTCGGCTGGACGCCCGGTGAGGACCCCGCCTGGACCGACTCCGACCGCCGCGAGCAATTCCGCCTCGCCAAGCTCAGCCTGTTCAACTGGGGCACCTTCGCCGGCCTGCACGAGGTGCCCATCGCGCCGGACGGGTTTCTGATCGTCGGCCGTTCCGGCTCCGGCAAGTCCACGCTGCTGGACGCCTACACGGCGCTGCTGATCCCGCCGCGCTGGACCAGCTTCAACGCCGCCGCCCGCGAGGGCGACCGCTCCCGCACCGACCGCAACTTGGTCACCTACGTGCGCGGCGCCTGGGCCGACCAGTCCAGCGCCGACACCGGTGAGATCGCCTCGCGCACCCTGCGCTCCGGCACCACCTGGTCGGCGCTGGCCGCGGAATATGCGGACGGCAGCGGGTCGGTCGTGACGCTGATCCAGGTGTTCTGGATCCGCGGCACCGGTAACGCGACGCAGGACCTGAAGCGTCACTACATGATCGCGGACCGGCCCTTCAACGTGCGCCGCGAGCTGGCCGGCTTCGCCGAGGACCTGGACCTGCGCGGCCTCAAGCGCGACTTGCCCGACCTCAGCCACTTCAGCGAGTACGCCCGCTACGGCGAGCGCCTGCGCCTTAAACTTCGCATCGACTCCGAGATGGCGCTGAAGCTGCTGCACAAGACCCAGTCGGCGAAGAACTTGGGCGACCTGAACACCTTCCTTCGGGAGTTCATGCTCGACCCACCCGGCACCTTCGCGGTCGCCGACCGCCTGGTGGAGGAGTTCGGCGAGCTGGACCAGGCCCACCGCGCCGTCGTCACCGCCCGCGAGCAGATCGAGGTGCTGGCCCCGGCGCGCGACGCCTGCGCCGCGCACACCGAAACCGGGCGGCAATTGCTGGACCTGGACCGCCAACTCAACGCCATCGACCCCTTTCTGAAGCAGCGCCGCCGCGAGCTGCTTGAGGCAGACCTCGCCCGGCTGGTAGCGGACGACCGCGCCCTGGCTGGCCGCGAGGCGACGCAGCAGGCCCGCGTCGACCAGGACTACGCTCAGCTCGACCGGCTCCAGGAGCGCCACCGGGCCCAAGGCGGCGGGCGCATCGAGCAACTGGAGCGCGACATCGATCACGCCGGGCGCGAGCGCGACCGCCGGCTCGGCAACCGCAACGCGGCCGAGCGCCTGTGTCGCAACCTGGAGTGGACCCTGCCCGACTCGCCCGAGACCCTGGCGGCGCTCACCGACCGCGCCCGCGACGTCGTCGAGCGCTGGCAGCAGCAACAGGAGCAGATGGAGCACGAGCGCGACGGCGTTCGGGATCAGCACAAGGCCGCCGTCGCCGAGCTGACCGACGCCGAGGCCGAGCTCACCGCCCTACTGCGCCAGCCGTCCAACATCCCGGCGCGCATGCTGGCGCTGCGCACGCAGATCGCGGAGAACCTCGGCCTGCCGGAAGAAGCCCTGCCCTTCGTCGGCGAGCTGGTACAGGTGAAGCCCGAGGCGGCCGACTGGCGCGGCGCCATCGAGCGCGTGCTGCACAACTTCGCGCTGTCGCTGATCGTGGATCAGCGCCACTACGCTGCCGTCTCCCGCTACATCAACGAGACCCATCTCGGTCAGCGCGTGGTCTATCACCGGGTCGAGCGCGATGCGCCGCGCACCACGGCGCGGCTCAGCCCGTCTTCGCTGGTGGCCAAGCTTGACCTCAAGGCGTCGCCCTACCGCGACTGGCTATTCGACGAGCTGAGCCGGCGCTTCGACTACCAGTGCGCGCCGAGCCTGCGCGCCTTCCAGGACGCCGAGCGCGCGGTCACCATCACCGGCCAGGTCAAGCACAACCGCGGCCGCCACGAGAAGGACGACCGCCACCGCATCGACGACCGCAGCCGCTGGGTGCTCGGCTTCGACAACCGCGACAAGCTGGAGCACTTCCGCGCGGTGGTGACGCGGCTGCAGGCCGAGCGCACCCGGCTCCAGCAGCAGCTCGAGGCGCTCGGCGCCCGCCGCGACCAGGGCGGCCAGCATGCGCTGTCCTGCCAGAGCCTGATGAACCTGCGCTGGGAAGACCTCGACGCCGCGAGCCAGCTCGACCTGATCGACGGCCTCCAGACCGAGCTGCGCCAACTGCGCGACGGCGACCGCGACCTGGCCGAGCTGGGCCGGCAGATCGAGGCCGCGAAGGTCGCGCTGCGCGATGCCGAGACGGCGCTGAGCCGGCTGCGCGGCCAGCGCGCCGACATCGAGCGTCGCCGCAACGACCACAACTTGGCACTGGCGGAGCTGGACCGGGACTTGGCCGATCAGCACGTCGAGCCGGCACCGCTGGCCGCGCTCACTGCCCGCTTCGAGGTCCCACAGGCACCTCTGACCTTGGCCAATCTCGACGCCCGCGCCCGCCAGGTGGAGCGCGAGCTGCACACCGAGCGCAGCGCCGCGGAGAACGAGCGCAACCGCCTCACGAGCCTGATCGAGCGCCAGCTCGGCGCGTTCAAGCGAAGCTGGCCTATGGCCGCCGGCGACCTGGACGAGACCCTGGCCTCGGCGCCCGAGTACCTGCGCCTTTTGACCGGCATCGAGCAAGACGGCCTGCCGCGCTTCGAGGAGCGCTTCGCCGCCCTGCTCAAGGACCAGAGCACCGAGAACCTCGCCGCGCTGAGCCGCCACGTGGACGAGGCCCGCCGCCAGATCCGCGAGCGCATGGCCCTGGTCAACGAGGGGCTCGCCGAGGCCGAGTTCAACACTGGCACGCATCTGCAGATCCAGGTCAGCGAGCGCCAGCTACCGGACGTGCTGGTATTCCGCGAGCAGGTGCGCGAGGTGCTGGAGCATGTCTGGACCACGGCGCTGGACGCCGCCGACGCCGAGGCCCGGTTCAAGACCCTGGCCGCCATCGTCGCGCGCCTCGCCGGTGAGGAGCCCGACGACAAGCGCTGGCGGGCGCAGGTGCTCGACGTGCGCCTGCACGTCGAGTTCATCGGCCGCGAGCTCGACGCCGACGGCCGCGAGTTGGAGGTCTACCGCTCCGGTGCCGGCAAGTCCGGCGGCCAGCGCGAGAAGCTCGCCACCACCTGCCTCGCCGCCGCCCTGCGCTACCAGCTCGGCGCCTCGGACAGAAGGGGCGACGGCGGCCTGCCGCTCTACGCCCCGGTCATCCTCGACGAGGCCTTCGGCAAGGCCGACAACGAGTTCACCGAGCTCGCCATGCGCATCTTCGAGCGCTTCGGCTTCCAGATGATCGTCGCCACGCCGCTCAAGTCCGTCATGACCCTCGAACCCTTCATCGGCGGCGCCTGCTTCATCGCCATCGAAGACCGCAAGCACTCGACGACGCTCCAGATCGAGTACGACCACGCCCGCAAGCGCCTCGCGTTGCCCGAGAGCCAGCGACAAGGGCAGCACCCACAACCTCCCGCGCCCGCCGCGACCTCGGACCTGACCTCCACCTGGTCCGTCGCCAAAGGGCCTGCTCTGGCCCCGCCAAGGGACCAATCAAGAACACCTGCGACGCGGGGATTCCAGGCTGAATCGGCGACGAGACCGTGAACCTATTCGGTGTAGGTCAGGTTAGCGATAGCGTAAATAACGTAACCCGACGACCAACGGCTTGCCGACGCCCATCGTCGGGTTACGCTGCGCTAACCCCACCACGATCCGCTGTTGGGGGGCCGAGCCTGCCCGCCGGGCTGATTGCCGGGCCGCCCCGGACCCGTAGCGGGCTCGAATGACCTGTCCGTCGGCTCGTCTCTCATTTGACGCCGCCCGGCAAACGGCAAACCGTGTTCCACGGAATCCTCGACGAGCCGCTCCGACGTAGGATGGGCAAAGCGAAGCGTGACCATCGATCAGCCGGCCGACTGGCCGATGGCGCCGATTCCGATGGCTGCTCCGCCCCTGCCAGCATTGGCAATTTGAAGTCAGCTAACCCGATGACCGACTCACGCCGCCTCGATCCCGGCGCCGTCGCCGCGCTGCTGCGCCGGCGCTGGAACGGCCAGCATCGCCGCTGGCTCGACGGCGATGGCAGCTGGCCGCTGACCATCCTGCTGCACGCGCCCACCGAGCGCGAGACCGCGCGGGACCTCGCCGGCGTCCGCGACTGGATCGAGCGCTGGGCCGCGGCGACGGCCGATGCCGGGCGCCCCGGCGAGCTCATCTGGACCGAGCGCCAATGGCCCGGCCTCGGCCGGCAGCGGCTGCCGGAGCGTTTGCTGCTGGCCGGGCCCGCGCAGGTCGCGGCCTGGGTCCATGAGCAGGCTCGTTGGGCGCTCGCGTGCGAGCGCGCCGCGTCCGTTCGCAGGCTCTTGGTGCCGGCGACGGGGCTGGCTGGGACTGTAAGGTCCGCTTCGCGGACCGTTCACCGTGCGCCGGGCCGGGACGAGCACCTTGCAGACACCGACGCCCCAGCACGAGCCGAACGGTCCGCGGAGCGGACCCCACGGCGCCACGATGCAGCAGATCCCGATGCGCCTGGCTCCTCCGCTCCAGCGGGGGAGCAAGAGCAGACGCTCCGCGTCCCGAGCCCCGACCCCGCGCTCTGCGACGATCGCGACAGAGCCGCGTCGCCTGATCAGCCGCCCCAGCTCGGGCGTCATTTCAGCTGGCTCGCCGAGGCACCGCCCGCCGATTTCGAGCGCCTGCTGGCTGTGCTGCGCTGGCTCATCGATCACGCCGACTCCGGCCTCTACATCCGCCAGCTCCCGATTCCCGGCATCGACACCAAGTGGGTAGGCGCCAACCGCGGCCGGCTCGTGGACCTGCTCGCCCAGCACCAGCGGCGGCAAGCCGGGGCGGGAGCCTCGCGCGAAACCGACCTGCATCGCCTCGCCGGCCTGCGCCGCGAGCCCGATCTGATGCGCCTGCGCATCCTCGATCCGGCGCTCCGCGCCGCCACCGGCGGCCTCGGGGACATCACCGCGCCCATCGAGCAGATTGCCGCGCTGCCGCTCCAGCCGGCCCGGGTCTTCATCGTCGAGAACCTTCAAACCGGCCTCGCCTTCGACGACCTCCCCGGCGCCGTCTGCTGTATGGCCCGCGGCTACGCGGTGGATGCCTTCGCTGCCATCCCCTGGCTGCGCGATCGCCCCGTCCACTACTGGGGCGACCTCGACACTCACGGCTTCGCCATCCTCAACCGCCTGCGCCAATATCTGCCCGACGCTCGCTCGCTGCTGATGGACGCCGACACCCTGCTGCGCCACCGCGACCTCTGGCAGCGCGAGGACAAGCCCGCCGCCGGGCCACTGGAGCACCTCACGGCCGCGGAGCATGCCGTTTTCGAGAGCCTGCTCACCGACCGCTGGGGCGAGCGCGTGCGGCTGGAGCAGGAGCGGATCGACTGGGACCACGCGTGGCAGCAGGTCCGTTCGGCAGGGGATTGATCCGGACCCGAGAGCCGCAGACATCCGAGCCGCAACCGCGCGCTCGGGCGTGTCCGTGTTCAAGGACAAAGAGGTCGGCCGCAACGACCCTTGCCCCTGCGGCAGCGGCAGGAAGTACAAGAAGTGCTGCATGAATTGAGCTCTTTGTCGGGTTACGCTATCGCTAACCCGATCTACGATCTTCCTGCGGCGCGGCACTCGTAGGATGGGCAAAGCGAAGCCTGCCCATCTTTTGGGTTTGCCCGGTTGCTTCCCCCACGGAGACATGGCCTATGACCCAACCCGCCCTGAAGATCGGCCAATTCACCTACGGCGACTACCGCCGCTGGCCCGAGGAGGAGCGCTGGGAGCTCATCGACGGCGAGGCCTGGGATATGTCCCCGGCGCCTACGCGAGCGCACCAGCAGATGGTCGTGGAGCTGACCCGCCAGATCGGCAACTTTCTGCTCGGCAAGCCCTGCGAGGTCTACGCGGCGCCCTTCGACGTGCGCCTGCCGCGGGCGGACGAGGCCGACGACCGGGTGGAGAGCGTTGTGCAGCCGGACGTTGCGGTGATCTGCGACTCGTCCAAGCTGGACGACGCCGGCTGCCGCGGGGCGCCGGACTGGATCATCGAGGTGCTGTCCAGGCGCACCGCGGTGAAGGACCACACCGTGAAGCGCGACCTCTACGAGCGCCACGGCGTGCAGGAGTACTGGCTCGTGCACCCGACGGACCGGGTGCTGACCATCTACCGGCTGGTGGACGGTGCCTACGGCAAGCCTGACGTGCAGGCGCTGACGGGAGAGACGCCGGTGCGCGTGATCGATGGCCTCGGCATCCAGTGGGGAGAAGACCCCGACGCGGATGTGACCTTGGAGACCGGGGAGGCCGCGGGCGGCTGAGCGCGAGCGCCGTAGGATGGGCAAAGCGCAGCGTGCCCATCTCTTGAGCTTCGCCGGCGCCGTCGAGCATCGATTCGCGCACCCATGTGGGAGCGCCGTCTTCGGCGCGACGGGCATGCGGTCGCCGCGGGGAAGCCGCTCCCACGAGCGCAGCGACCAGCCCGAATGATGCTCCTAGTAAAGAGCAGTTGACCGCTTCCAAGCGCATCGATGCAGTGGGCGACCGCACCATCCTGTTGATCAACTGCTTGTGACCGGCGCGGCCAACCCGCGGCGGAGCCGCGCCGACCGGTATTCGGCGGGTGGCTCCTCTACGGCCCAGCGGATGGCCGCCGCGGTGGCTTTGCCGATACCCGCGACCGTGGTGAGCTTCTCGGCGGATGCGGTGATCACGGCCTCGACGCTGCCGAAGCGTTCGATGAGGTGCCGGGCGCGGCTCGCGCCAATGCCGGGCAGCCCTTGCAGGATGTGGCTCTGCAGCCGTTCTTTGCCGCGTGGGCGGCGGCCGTGGCGGGGCGGCGCACCGCTGGCCCAGGCGCGGCGCTGGCGCGCCGCGAGCAGGATCAGGGCGGCGGTTTCGTCGGCGTCGGCGGCGCGCAGCAGCGGCAGGCCCATCTGCACCGTCAGCATGGCCAGCGCGCCTTGGATGGCTTCGCGGCGCATATGGCTGGCGGCCAGATCGCGGCCGCGGCCCTCGAGGATGATAGCGGCCTGAAGCGGCTCGTTCAGCAGCCGCAAAGCCTGGCCGAAGAGGCGTCCGTCCTTGATGGACTGGGCCAGGTCCGGGAGCGTCTTGCGCTCGAACAGCAGCAACTCGTCGACGCGATAGTCGCCGATGGGCAGGCGCTCCACGCGGAGCTCGACGTGCGGATGGCGTTGTAGGGCGGCAGAGACGGCGGCCGCGGGCTCGCGGTCGTCGACAACGATGCGAACGCGTGGTCGCGGGGCGGTTCCGGGCGTGGATGCTGCGACTTCGGTGGTGGGCTCGGGCAAGGCAGTCGTCCTCCTGTGGCCGCGAGGCTCAGGCCGGCTCGCACCGCCGGCAGGGCCTACCGCAACACCTGCGCGATGCTTTGCTCGGTCAGGATGCGGCCGGGCCAGCCGGCCCGCGGCGTCGAATCTAACTGCGCTGGCAAGCATACACGAAAAGTGTCTCTATCGCCGCCGCACCGGTACAAACCCCAACGCGAATCGACCCCTTCGATGGGCTCATCAATGGATTTCGGTGCGCGCGCGGCGCCGTTCTTGTACGCTTGGCGGCTAACGCGGCCGGCGCTGCAACGTGCTCCCCGCACCTTGCGGGCGCCGACGCCGGCGCTCCGTTCCAGTCCTGCGCGCCGCAGTCTCACGCATCGGATCACCCGCCCATGCCAGAGCGCAGCATTCCCGACAGCACCGACACCGAGCGCTGGCTCATCGAATGCTTATACGAGCCCGGCAAGCAGGTGGGCACTGGCGTGCACGCGTATGACGACCTCGCCGAGTGCGCCGTGTCGCTGCTCCAGGCGCAGGCCGACCACGTCGCGCAGGACCGCAGCGACCTGCCCCAGTCCAAGCAACGGATTAGCAACTGATCCATCCCGGCGCCGCGCCGCCCCCTGCCGGCAATCCGCCGGGGGTGTTCCGGGGCGGCATCGGGTTCCACTCAACGACCGCTTCGACGAATAACACGAGAGGGGACAGCCATGACCGCGAAGAACGCCTTCTACGCCCAGTCCGGCGGTGTGACGGCCGTGATCAACGCCTCTGCCTGCGGCGTCATCGAGACCGCCCGGCAGCACACCGACAAGATCGCCAACGTCTACGCCGGCCGCAACGGCATCATCGGTGCACTCACCGAGGACCTCATCGACACCAGCCAGGAGTCCGCCGAGAACATCGCCGCGCTCCGGCACACGCCGTCCGGCGGCTTCGGCTCCTGCCGCTACAAGCTGAAGAGCCTGGAGGCCAACCAGCGCGAGTACGAGCGCCTGATCGAGGTGTTCAAGGCCCACGACATCGGCTACTTCTTCTACAACGGCGGCGGCGACTCCGCCGACACCTGCTACAAGGTGAGCCAGCTGTCGGAGAAGATGGGCTACCCGGTGCAGGCTGTCCACGTGCCCAAGACCGTGGACAACGATCTGCCCATTACCGACAACTGCCCGGGCTTCGGCTCCGTGGCCAAGTACATCGCCACCTCCACGCTGGAGGCGAGCTTCGACGTGCGCTCCATGTGCGCCACCTCCACCAAGCTCTTCGTGCTCGAGGTCATGGGCCGCCATGCCGGCTGGATCGCCGCCGCTGGCGCGCTGGTGGCGGACCAGGGCATCCCGGTGCTGACCCTGTTCCCGGAGGTCGAATTCGACCAGGACAAGTTCATGGCCGCCGTCAAGGCCAAGGTGGAGGAGCACGGCTACTGCAGCGTCGTCGTCTCCGAGGGCTGCCACTGGCCGGACGGGCGCTTCCTGGCCGAGCAGGGCACCCGCGACGCCTTCGGCCATGCGCAGCTCGGCGGTGCCGCGCCAGTGGTGGCCAACATGGTCAAGGAGGCGCTGGGCTACAAGTTCCACTGGGCGGTGGCGGATTATCTCCAGCGCGCCGCGCGCCACCTCGCGTCCAAGTCCGACGTGGAGCAGGCCTACGCGCTGGGCAAGGCCGCGGTGGAGTACGCGCTCCAGGGCCACAACGCCATCATGCCCACCGTGGTGCGCAAGTCCTCCGACCCCTACGTCTGGGAGATCGGCGAGGCGCCGCTGTCCGAGGTGGCCAACGTCGAGAAGTTCATGCCCCGGGACTTCATCAGCGAGGACGGCTACGGCATCACCGACAAGTGCCGCGAGTACCTGTACCCGCTGATCTCCGGCGAGGATTACCCGCCCTACGAGAACGGCCTGCCCAAGTACGTGACGCTGGAAAACGCCGCGGTGCCGAAGAAGCTCGGGCCGTTCGAGGTCTGACGCAGGCGGCGTCGGCTTGTGGGAGCGGCACTCTTGGTGCCGCGACCCGCGGCAAGGCAGCACACAACGCCTTGGGGAGCGTAGGTCGGGTTAACGATAGCGTAACCCGACAATCAAGGGCTTACGGGCGCCCATCGTCGGATTACGCTGCGCTAACCCAACCTGCACCGAATACTTTCACAGTCTCAATAACGTGCCCACCAGGGGCTGACGCCAATCGCCTGAAAGATGGGCACGCTCCGCTTTGCCCATCCTACGCCGAGATCCGCTCCGAGCGGTGATTGTGGCTCAGCGGTCGGGCCGCCGAAGAATCGGAGCGTTAGC
>NZ_JAJDNQ010000045.1 GCF_022340605.1 Thiohalocapsa sp. | reverse complement strand
CACGTCGGCACCGTCGATGGAGGTAATCACCACCCGGTTGTCCGCCGACAGCTCCATCGAAACCTGATCAAGGGAAGGATTGGTGTAGAGGACGTGGTCGAGCTCGTCGAAGCGAAAATCCTGCACACTGGCACTCGTGGTAAAGATCTCCGCCGCTGCGCCACCAGCGCCGAACAACGCGACACAGGCCAGGACAGCCATCCCGCCGCGTCTCAACACTGGTGAATTCCTAAACATAGGATTGCTTGCCTCGCAGTCCGGCTCTCTGCACCAGAAATTTTACACCAGCGGCCTTTCACACAACCGCCGCTGATTCGAAGCACGATTTGGGCCAAACAGCAACACCGCTAGACGCCCCCATCGTAAGTTACTGTCAAACTGCAATTTTCAATTTGTGCTCGGCATCGGCAAAGGTGGCAACGACTGCTGTCGGAAAGGGAAAAGCCGATGTGCGCATGCGTGCTGTAAAGCGTACTGACACCTGCCACCTGCTACGAAGCCGCCGCGTTGTCTTCAGTCTAACGCCGAGGGGCGACAACAAGATGATCATCACGTTCCAAGTTGATCCTTCGTCCCGCGCACTGCAACCCCGCTACGCTCCGCGCCGAGATCACTCCTGTGGCGCCGAATCCTCCCACATGATGCCGTCCTCATCGGCCGCCGGCGGATTGCCGTCGTGCACCAGGCTGCGGCGTCGCTGCAGATAGGCGTCACGCAAGAACGCGTACGGGTCGATGGCGGCCTCGTTCAGCAACTCACCCGCGGCCAGCAGGTCGGCACGCCGATCCACGGCGCGCAGGGCGATGAACCCCCAATAGATCTTGTCGTTCTCGAGGCTGAAGAACGGGTCGAGCACGACATCGCCGCCGAATCCGAAGGCATCGCGCACACTGCTTGGCCCCAGGATCGGCATGACGAAGTACGGCCCCGGGGCGATGCCCCAATAGCCGAGCGTCTGACCGAAGTCTTCCTTGTAACTGGGCAGGCCCAGATTGCTGGCCACGTCGAAGAACCCGGCGAAGCCGACAGTGGTGTTGACGACCACGCGGCCGACGTCGTTGCCCGCCCGCGACAGCTTGAACTGAAGCGCGTTATTGACCGCCGAGGTGACGTCGGCAATGTTGTTGAAGAAGTTCGTCACGCCCTCGTCCACCACCTCCGGCGTGATGAACTGATAGGCCTGCGCGGCCGGCTTCATGAAGGCGTTGTCGAAGTCCGTGTTGAACTTGAAGACGGCACGGTTGAAGCCCTGCCAGGGGTCGCGGGGGTCCCGGGCCTCCGGCGGTACCGAAGCGCAACCGGCGAGCAACGCCAAAGCTGCCGTGGAGACAGCGACACGGTTCAGCCAATTGCGCATAACGCTGAGCAACTCCCGGGTCCGACCCCGATCCCTACGCCGCACAGGATCTTAACACAGGACCGATCGAGTGCCGGTTGCGACCGGCTCGCGCCCCAGGGGATCAATATAGGCGTCGGACGTCGAACCCGGCCTCGTCCAGGCCCGCGAGCAACCCGGCCTGCCCTGGCAAATGCAGGGCGCCCACGGCGATGAAGTAGCGGCGGTCGGCGGGTAACGCCGAAATGCGATGCAGCATACGTTGGTTGCGGGCATCGATCAGGACGTCCCGGAAGCGCCGGCGCACGGCCGGATCGAGCCCCGGCTCGCTGGCCTCGCTCAGCGACAGCAGCTCGCCGAGGTCGGCGCGCAGGTAGGCGCCGACCAGGTCTTCGAGCATCCGCTCACGGTCGGCCTGCGCGGCCAGTGCCGCGTCGAGCAAGGCACGCTGCTCGGCGAGGCTGAACTGCTCGAACAGCGACAATTGCTCCACCGTGGTTTCCAGTCCGAGGGTCGGTTTGCCCTCGGCCTGCGCGAGATTGTACAAACGGCGATCCAGGAACTCCCCGGTCTGCGACGGCGGCATGCTCATCAGCAGCATGACGGCCCAGGGCTTGAGCGCCTCCAGCGCCCGCGCCGGCAACCCGCGGGAGGCCGCCGCAGCCAGACAGCGCCGGTAGAGCTCGGGGGGCACCAAATGCGCGAGCAGCTTGCCGTCAGCGAGCCGCATGGCCGCGGCGGCGGCGCGGGTCGAATCGGCATCCGGAACGACCTCCAGCACCAGGGTCTCGGCAGCATCCAATGCGGACGTCACTGCATCCGGCAGCGCCAGCACGCGCGGGTCTTCGCTGTGGATGGTTCCGAACAGATAGATCGGCGGTCCGGGCTCGGGGCGCGTCAGCTCGAACAGGAGTCCATCGTCATAGACCTGCCCGGTGGCCGCCATGACGGCAGAAGCAGGAGGAGAAGCGGGAGGATCGGCGGGGGAGACGGGTCGCGAGTCGGCGGTCGCGCCCACCGCGGCCAGCGCCAGCAGCGACAACAGCCAGAACCGCCGCATGCGCCAGCCGGTGATACGGCTCAGCATAATTGTCATCCTCCTCCACACATCTTTGTCGTCGTCGCCGTAACGCCCGAGCGCGCGGCGGCGCTTGCACTTGTATCTGTCAGCGCCAGGACGGGCAACGGATCAGCCATGTCCCGGAAATCACCCGGTCTGCCCCGACACAATGCCGATTTGGCTTAGACCCCAGCAAGTCCGTATCCTGCCTAGATGCATCAAGACTTACCCGAAATGCCCGACATCGAAGCGGGCACCGAACCCGGCATCGCCGAGCGCTTCCGCGGCTTCCTGCCCGTGGTTGTCGACGTCGAGACCGGCGGTTTCGACCCCGCGCGGCATGCGCTGCTGGAGATCGCGGCCGTCGTGATTCACATGGACGACGCCGGTCGGCTGGCGCCTGGGCAAACCCTCGCCTGCCACGTGCTGCCCTTCATCGGCGCCGAGCTCGATCCCAGCGCGCTGGCCTTCAATAAGATTGACCCGGAACATCCCTTCCGTGACGCAGTGTCGGAGCACGATGCGCTGAAGCGAGTGCTGAACCCCATCCGCAAGGCCGTGGGCAACCAGGGTTGCACGCGCGCGATCCTGGTGGGGCACAACGCCCACTTCGACCTGGGCTTCCTTAAGGCTGCCGTGGAGCGGACCGGCTACAAGCGCAACCCCTTCCATGCCTTCAGCGTCTTCGACACCGTGTCGCTGGCGGGACTCGTCTATGGACAAACGGTGCTGGCCAGGGCGGTACAGGCCGCGGGCCTGCGCTGGAACGACGCCGAGGCTCATTCTGCCATCTATGACGCCGAGAAAACGGCGGCGCTGTTTTGCACCATCGTGAACCGCTGGCGTGAGCTGACAGGCGGCATCAAGGGCTGATACGGCGCTCGCTGCCGCCTTTCGCCGAGCACGCCGCCCCGTGCCGATACGCCCGGGGCGACACGGAAGAGATCGGCTCAAGCGGCGCTATCACCGCCCTCGGACTTCGCCGCCGCCTGCTCCATCATGGTCTTCAGCTCGCCGCTCGCGTGCATCTCCAGCGTGATGTCGCAGCCGCCGATGAGCTCGCCGTCGATGTAGATCTGCGGGAAGGTGGGCCAGTCCGCGTAGCGCGGCAGGTTCTCGAAGATCTCCGGGTCCTGCAGGACGTTGACGTAGGCGAAGGGGATGCCCGTGTCACCGAGGGCCTGCGCCGCGCGCATAGAGAAGCCACACTGAGGCATCTGCGGCGTGCCCTTCATGTAGATGACGACGGGGTTGTTCTTGACCTGCTGGTCGATGCGTTCGAGAACGTCCATCTCAGTACCTCGGCTGGAGCGTTGTTACCTGCGGGGGAAGTGGGATTTCCGGACCGCTTCTCAAGACACCGACTAATTTACTAGGTTTTGGCGTCGCGTGCGCGCCGGAGCGCGCCGCCGCAGAGCGTCGCGCTGGACACGACCAGCGCCAGCCCGCTGGGACACGAGCGTTGCCGGTCGCGTCGGAGACGACGCTCCCACGGCGCAGAATAGAGCGCAAGCCTGGTAGATCGGGCCGAGCGGCAGCGAGGCCCGACACGGCGCTGCACGGCGCGAGCAAGTGTCGCCCTTGTATCTTAGCGCCGTGGGCGGCCTTGAGAGTGGCCTCGATACTTCCGCATGGGTGCTCCAGCGCTTCGCTGCGGAAATTCCGAGACCGGGCTCCCTCGTTGTCGTTGTCGTAGTCGGATTCGTAATCGAATATCTGCACGGTTTAGACCACGACAACGACAACGACAACGACAACGACCTGAGATGGTCTCGGGACTTGCGCACCGGTGCACTAGTTGCAGCGCCCATCCACCTGCCGCTGCAGCCAGTACTCCAGCAGGGCCAGGTGCCAGAGCTTGCTGCCCTGGATGCGCGTGTGGTGCTGGTCCGGCGCGGCGAGCAGGCGCTCGACGTAGTCGCGCCGGTAGAGACCGCGCTGCCGGCAGGCGTCCGAGTCGAGAATGGCGCGCATGAAGTCCAGGAACTCCCCGCGCACGTATTTCAGCGCCGGCATCGGAAAGTAGCCCTTGGGCCGGTCGATGACGGCATCCGGCAACCGCCCGCGGGCGATGGCCTTGAGCGGCCACTTACCCTCGTCGCGGAGCTTCAGCGCCGGCGGGCAACGGGCGGCGGCCTCGACGAGCTGGTGGTCTAGAAAGGGCACGCGCGCCTCCAGCCCCCAGGCCATGGTCATGTTGTCCACGCGCTTGACCGGGTCGTCGACGATGAGCGTGGTGACATCCAGGCGCAGCACGGCGTCGATGACCTCGTCCGCCAGGGGCTCGGCCAGGCGGTCGGCGACATAGGCTCCGGTGTGGTCGGGTCCGGCATAGGCGTCGGTGACGAGTTCCAGGTACTCGTCGTGGTCGCGGTCGAAGTAGTGGCGGCGAAGCTTTTCGGCCGGGCTGCCCTCGGTGTCCGCGGCGATGCGCGGATACCAGAAGTAGCCGCCGAAGACCTCGTCGGCGCCCTGCCCCGACTGCACCACCTTGATGTCGCGGGACACCTGCTCGGCGAGCAGATAGAACGCCACCGCGTCCTGCCCGAACATGGGCTCGGCCATGGCGTCCACCGCCTCCGGCAGGCGGCGCAGGACCTGGCTGTTCGGCACCCGGAAGCGGTGGTGGCGGGTCTCGTAGCGGGCGGCCACCGGGTCCGAGTATTCGAACTCGCTGCCCGCCTCCTCCGGCGTGTCCTCGAAGCCGACCGAGAAGGTATGCAGGTCCTTCGCACCGTTCTCGGCCAGCAGCGCCACCAGCAGGCTCGAATCCAGCCCACCGGAGAGCAGCACGCCCACCGGCACGTCGGCGATCTCGAGCCGCTTCTGCACCGCCCGTCGCAGGCGCGCGTGGATCAGCTCCACCCATTCCTGATCGGACTCCGGCCAACCCGTGCCCGCCTGCGGGCGCGTGGCGTCGAGCTGCCAATAGGCCCGCTCGGTGCGGCGGCCGTCGGCGTCGATGCGCAGCCAGTGCGCGGGCGCGAGCTTGCGGACACCGTTGAGGATGGTCCGCGGCGCCGGCACAACGGCATGCAGCGTGAACAGATTGTGCAGCGCCACCGGGTCGATGCTCGTGTCCACCCCACCGCCTGCGAGCAGTGACTGGGTGTTGGACGCGAAGCGGATGCGCCGGGCATCCTCGGTCCAGTACAGCGGCTTGACGCCGAAGCGGTCCCGCGCCAGGAACAGGCACTTGCGGTTGGCGTCCCAGACCGCGAAGGCAAACATGCCATGCAGCCGCGCGACGCAGTCCTCGCCCCAGGCGTGCCAGGCCTTGACGATGACTTCAGTATCACCGTCCGAGAAGAACTGGTAGCCAAGCCCGATCAGCTCCCGGCGCAGCTCCGGGTAGTTGTAGATGCTGCCGTTGAACACCAGCGCCAGCCCGAGCCCCTGGTCCACCATAGGCTGGTTGGCCCGCACCGAGAGATCGATGATGCTGAGCCTGCGATGGCCGAAGCCCAGCGGTCCGTCACTGTAGCTGCCGCCGTGGTCCGGTCCGCGCGGCAGCAAAGGCCCCAGCATGCGGCCGATGGCCGTCAGGTCCGCCGGGGCGCCGTCGAGGCGCAGCTCGCCGCAGATGCCGCACATAGGGGTCTCCTTGATCGGTTGGGACACGCACGGGCCGCCAGGTTGGCCGGTCCGGAGCACAGAGCCAAAGGCATCAGTCTAATGCGCCGACACCGGCTTTTCCTGGCAGCCGAACACCACGCACGGGAGCGCCGGCGCCCAGGAGCGCCGGCTTCCAGCCGGCAACTGGGAGCGGGGGCGTCCCGCCCCCGCTGTGGGAATACACCCCAGGCACCAGGTCGATGTACCTGGCCGCTGCGCTGCTCTTTCATTGGCGGCGGGAAGCCGCCGATCCCGGTGGCCGGCGAGACGCCGGCGCTCCCAGTTGCCGGCGAGACGCAAGCCGTGCCCCGGGGGCGCCGAGTTGTACTCGGCTCGCCACCGGCGCGGCTCGATGCCGCGTCGGTCAGATTAGATGGCGATTAAATCAATAGCTTAGATCGGCACGCTATGCACGTTTCTTATGCCCTATGCACGCCTACGGTTGGGTAGCCAGTCGCTACCTCGGGTACTCTCGCCTCGGGTACCTCATTGAGCGAACCCCCGCGCCACGCGGATAGACAAAGCCGGGTGCGCCTCCAGCATCTCCGCCCGCACCTCGCCATCCCGGCCCAGCCCGGTCGCCGGCAGCAAGTACGGACAGCGCCATGGCGACCGTTCGGCCGTCGGCGACGGTCTCGGCGGCATACTCGCGCGGCACAGCTCAGTCTGGGCGTCGCGGCCGATCTCGCCGAGGAGTAGTGGCGCTCGCGCGGCGGCGAGCGCGCGATCAGGGCACTATCTCAGAACACGGCTGCGCTGGGTGGCTCGACGTTGGCGCGCTGAACCAGCAGTCGTGCCGGGGCATTCGCGGGTGGACTCCCGACAGGATATGGTCCCCGCGGCTCACTCGCGAGGACGCCCATTCCGATGCTCGGCGACGCGAAGATCGATGGCGCTCATGCTTCCCCACTTCCCGTCTTGCCGGGTCTCCTGCGCTTTCTGGGAGCTGTGTCTGCCTGGGGAACCGTGGTCGGCGCAGGCTTCAAAGGCCAACCAGCGATGTCGGCGGGGTAGATGAAGTTGTACTTCAGCAGCCAGTCGAACCAGGCGGGCGACGGGCTGTTGCGGTGGACTACATGCCCGACCGGCACCGTCGCGCCGTTGGACAGGACGATGGCGGTCCGGGCGATGCCCGCCGGTGGCGGTTGCTCCATCACGGCTGCGCGGGCTGCTGGCCAGGCTGCGGCTGCATCGGGGTCAGCTCATCGGCCGGCTCGTGCTCCGGGTCACTGGAAGCCGAGTAGGCGGTCTCCCCGGGTTGTG
>NZ_JAJDNQ010000013.1 GCF_022340605.1 Thiohalocapsa sp. | reverse complement strand
CCCTACATCGCCGACATGGATGAGTTCCTCGCCAAGCAGGCCGTCGACCCCATGCTCTGTCCCGCCTGCCTGCAAGGGCGCCTGCGCAATGTCTTCCAGATCCTCTCCTTCCATGATCCGCCGACCGAGTATGCCGCGGCGGCTTGAATGGCGACGCATCGTCACATCGATTCGACCAGGCCCCACCCGACGGGGCGCAGCACTCTGCGCGCACACACACGCCAACACGACTGTCACCACCCGATGCCACCCGGCCGAGCCCGCAGCAGCCCCCAAATCCCATCCGCACCGTCTCCATCACCCCGCAAAAGCCGCACCGATGCAGCCGGCTTCTCCCGACACACGGCGTTGACACCACACACGCCGTAGGCGAAATTCCCATAGGTGAGGCACCGCCAGGGGAGACGTCCAACGAGTGCATGCACGCGGACGGGAAACACTGCGCCGCTTCGCTCTGCAGTGTCTCCCGCCGGTGATGCTGGCGTTGGGCGCTAGCAGGGCAAACGCTTCGCAACATACTTTTCTCAATCGACTGAGGGAAAAAGGGCCAGGCTCAATTAATCGTTCATAGCGGCAACGTGCCCTGCCCAGAATCATCCTCCGGCGGCTGATCCGTCCGCTTGCGTGGCCTGCCGCGCTTGCGCAGTTCCCGACGCTGCCCGGTCATTGCTTCGACTTCCCGGTAGAAGCGGTCGTTGCCGAGGGGTTGGTCCTGGTTCAGGGCCAGCCGAAGATCGCTCAGCGGTTGGTCTTCAAGGGCGCTGCGGAACAGCGCTCGGTAGGCGGCACGGCGCGCATCGTCGTCGGCACCGAGGGCGAGGTAGGGCGGGTGCGCGGTCACTATCGCATCCGCCTCCCCGAGGGCGTTGGCGCGGTAGCTGGACCAGCGATAGCCGGCAGGGTCGTCGACCATGCCGGCGCGCACCGGGTTGAGCTCGATGTAGCGCTGGCACAGCAGCAGGTAGGTGTCCGCCTGCACCAGCGAGGACTTGTAGCGGCCGTCCCATGGCGTGCCGGTGCGCCCGTAGGTGTGGTTGATGTACTGGACGTAGCGACGACCGACGGAGATGCGCACCAGCGGGACGTGTGCGGCCTGCTCCGGCGTCAGCAGCAGGTGGATGTGGTTGGTCATCAGCACGTATGCGTGCAACCGACAGTGCTCGCGCGCCAGCGCCTCTTGCAGCCAGCCGAGGTAGGCGCGGCGGTCTTGATCGTCGAAGAAGCAAGCCGCTCGGTTATGGCCGCGCTGGACGACGTGCAGCGGCAAGCCGTCAAGGTGGATGCGCGTACGGCGAGGCATGGCGTTAGCCTCGCAGAAATTGAGCCTGGCCCCTTTTCTCTTGTTCCCAACGCTGGGGCGTGGGCGCCAGCGCCCTCCTGCCGGGCGGACTTACGATCGACGCCGCCGGTGATGAATCCGTGGAGTTGGAGGAGGCGAAGGCACTGTACCGTGCGCACAAGGATTAGCCGTGGGGCTCCTGTACAGGAAGCGTCTTCTGAGGGAGCTCGCGAAGCTGCCGGGGGGAACGCGCGACGAGGTCGAGCTGTTCGCCTTCGAGACCCTGCCGGGATCCGAGCCGCTCGAGCGCATCGGAACCCTTGGGTGTGCTGCAAACCGTCCAGGCAGAGGACATTGCACTGTGACCGACACGGCCCTGCTGGACAAGGCCGGTCGTGCGCTGGATGCCATCCCATCCCGTGAAGCCGCCCGCGCATTGGACGAGGCCGAACGATTCATTGCCGCGGCGAGCTCCCTGACGAGCGACTGATCCCGTCTTGCGCACGCCCCCCGCTCGGGGGGTTCAGCGCATCGCCGTATCTGCTTTGCGCACAGCAGAACCCCGTCGGGACTGATGGCGCTCGGCCAGCTCCGGCCAATGGGGCCTTCGCTTGCGCACCCGCGTGGCTCGACGGTGGCGTCACCGCTCAGCATGCTTCCATGCGCTTCATCAAAGCGCCCGGCGCGCAGAAGACGCGGGGATGGAGGCGGCCTTGTGCCTTTGCCACGTACTCGCCGCTCACCCATGGCCGCTCCCGTGCCGATCAGCTCTCCAGGTGTCGTTCCAGCATTTCGCGTTCGTGCACCACGGCGGCCACCAAGATCGCATCGGACGAGTCGATCGAGAACACAAGCAGATGGCGTGGGCGTCCAACGGGCCGGCCCGTCACCCTCGGCTTACTGAACTTGACGTGGTACACGAAGTACCCAGGGCGGACGTCCGGAATAGCTCTGACCCCGACGCGCTGCGCATCCTCGCCGAGGTCCTGTAACGCCTGGGCGAGCAAGACCTTGTAGCGTGTCCCGGCGCCGGCTCCGAACTCCGCCTTGCTGCGAAGCAGAATGCGACGGATATCCGCGATTGCGCCCGGCGCAAGGCGCACGGTTCTCACGGCGAGCCGATCCCCGTGAGCTCGGCTTCGATCTCGTCGTCGAGACGGTCGAGCAGACCCGGTGTGTACGTCACCAGGCGCTCCGCGAGGGCTTCTCGCTCCGCCTCGTCGAGACGCCCGCGCAGGTAATCGAGCTTGGCCGCCTCCAGCAACTCTCGGCGTTCCATGAGCCGCAGACCCTCGCGCAGCACCTCGCTGGCATTGCTATATCGCCCGGAGCGCACAAGGTCGCCGATGAAAGCTTCCTGATGGTCGGTGAGTACGACATTGCGTGTGGGCATGGGGCTAACCTCGAGTTGGCTCGACCACGAGTATGGCATAGGTTGCCAACGGAGTCTGGCAGTGGTGCTCGCCCGTGAGGTGGCGCTCGCTCGCTGCGAGTTTCGGTTAGCAAGCGTGCGCTCTTGGTCGTGCGCGCCCGTTCGGGCACATCCGTGCGTCTGTCGGTTCTGGACCGCCGGTGTGGAAGCGGGCCGCCATGGGGGGCGTCCGGCGCGCTGAAGAATGTCAGTTCTCATTGCTCGAGGTGCCGGGCACGTAGATGTAGGTCTTGGGGACGTCCGCCCCTTGCACCTTGATCGCGCTGCTCTCGAAGAAGCTGCCGAGGTTCACCGTCTTACCGGCTGGGTATTCGCCGATCGTGAAGCCTGTACCCATCACTTTGTAGGTTCCCTCCCCTGGCGGCATCTTGAAGAAGACCTGGCACGGATTAGAGCTGCACGTGCCGGTGTCGCCTGGCGCCAGGGTAATCTGTCCCCAGTCCGAGACGAAGCGCTCATTGGTCGCGCAGGCCCCGAGGAGCGTCGCAGCAAGTGCAAGCGTGCCAGGCAGGACCCCGACGTTGATTGTGTTGAGAGCTCGCATTGGACAATGTACTCCATACACGAAACAGGGATGCCGGTCAGGGCGCGGGCTTTTCGCCGACACGACGCTGCACGGCGGCCTCATCGATGTGCGCGAGCTTATCGAGCCGCGTGCCGGCCAGCTCGAACGCCCGGCCAAAGCCCATGACGAAGCTTCCGCCGGTGGGCTCGAGACGCACCAGGCGGAAGTCACCGAGCCCGCGGAAGACCTCGACGATGCGCCCGAAACGCTGCTGGAAGGCGTCGGCAAGCCCTTCCCAGCGCTCGTCGTCGCGAGGAATGATGGAGGCGCGCGCACGGAGACTCAGGCGCCGCCGCGCGAAGGGCTCACGGGCATCCTGCTCGTCCTCGATCAGCAGCAGCGAGGCATTTGGGCAACGACGCAGGTTGCCGGTGTGCTCGCTGAGATCGCTGACGAAGATGCAGAGCGCGCCGTCGGCATCGCGGACAAAGGGGGCATAAGAAGCATGCGGCATGCCATCGGCGCCGACCGTGGCCAGCATCAGGCTGTTGATGCGCGCAAGGTGCTCCGCGAGCGCGGCACGCGCCTCATCGACGAGCTCGCGGCTGTCGGAAACGTGCATGGAGCTACTCCAATAGGCTGACCGGACGAGCAGTATGCAGCGCCGGGCGCAGGGACCGCAGCAAAGCTAGCGAGGCGCGGCCCCAGACCGACAACGGCATGAGGCGACGAATGCCGCGTCGATCGGCTCCCGGCATGCAACAACGGCCGAGGTCTATGGCCCAAGATGCGACCGCACCGCTGCGCTCGACCGCCGTTCCGGCATTTGGCCCTTGGCCCTTTCTGGTACGTGCTGCGGTGCACTCAAAATTTGACCCATCTGCAAAGATTTCGGCCCTTCAAGCAATCTAGGGGCAGGTCTGTTGAATAACGATTCAGAAGCAACGGAACGCCGTAGGTCGGGCCGACGCAGGAGGCCCGACAATCAGGCGGCCGCGTTGCGCACACCGTCGGGCTTCGTTCCTCAGCCCGACCTACGACGGATTCTTGCCCAATCTCGGGAGCGTGGGAGCGAGCCCGCCAGCGTGCAGGCGCTGGTCGGACTTACGATCAACGCCCGCTGCGCTTATCCGCCCTACACGACGTTTCAGTTGTTCTTGAACCGCTCCTTGTCTGCCGACCGACAGCGGCGCCGACCGCAAGTCGGCGCCGCCGGGCTCAGGCCGCGAGCGGCATTGCGGTGCCGCCGGCCTGGCCGGTCCGGTCGCTGCGGCGACGGCGCAACCGCTCCCACACCCGCTCGTGGATGTGGTAGCCGACGGTGTTGACGGCGGGCTCGACGAGGGCGACCGTGCTGCCGATGATCACGTCGCCGGTCAGCGCATAGGTGACGCCGAAGGCGACGCTGAAGTGCATGATGGCGAAGCTGATGGTTTTGATCATGGGTCTGCTCCGGACTGTATTGTTTCTTGCAAATGATAGCCGTTCCCGTTTGTAGGTCCAGACGATAGTCTCAAACATATCAATCGTTATCAACGATGACTTGCAGGCAGTCCATTGCCCGAGCAGATGCACGCCGGCGGCTGCGGGCGGCGCAGACGTTGCCTGTCGGTCGGCCGCAACCAGCCACCCCGCCGTCAGGCCCGCCATCAGCCACCCCAACCGGTTAGCACGCCGCACCTCCGCTTGGACACTTACGCATCACCTCCTGCCGCGGCGCAGGCGCTGCGCACCGCCATCGCCGGCAGCGGCGAGCGGCGCCTGCTCTGGCTTGCCGGCGGCGCGCAGTGGACGCTGGCGGCCGCACGCGACATCGTTGCCCGATTACAGGTGGCGGACACCCACTGGCTCGGCGATCGCGGCGGGCCGGCCGACCCGAACCGCCGCACCGCCGGTCTGGGCGGCGACTGCGGCATGCTGGTGGTGGACGCGTGGGCCGGGCTCGATCCCGACGCCCTCGGCGCTGCTATCGGCACCCTGCGCGGCGGTGGTCTCCTGGTGCTGCTGACGCCATCGGCGGCGGATTGGCCTGGCTGGATAGACCCGGCCACCCGGCGCTTCGCGACCTTTCCGCATGGGCCTGGCGATGTCGGCGGGCGCTGGGTCGAGCACCTGCGACGGGCGCTTGCATCAAGCCCGGCGGTGCGGCGCATCGACGGGCCGAGCTTGTCGGAGCGCGCGCAGGACCCGCCCAGGGCAACCGGCGCCGTCGATGACGCGCCCGACACGGGCACCCCAACGCCCGGCGACGTGATGCCGCCGGCGGCCAAGGCCGCAATGGACCTGTCCCAGCTCCCACCGGCGACACCGGACCAGGCGCGGGCCATCGACGCCATCCTCGCCACCGCGCGCGGCCGCGCCTGCCGTCCGCTGGTGATCACCGCCGACCGCGGCCGGGGCAAGTCGGCGGCCATGGGCCTCGCCACGGCACGGTTGCGGGCCGCGGGGGACCCGCTGATCCTGCTCACGGCCCCGCGGCGAACCGCCGCTGAGGCGGTGCTCCGCCACGCCGGCGAGCCGCCGCCGCGCTACGTGGCGCCGGACGCCCTGCTCGCCGCCACACCAGCCGCGGACCTGCTGCTGGTGGACGAGGCGGCGGCCATCCCGGCACCGCTGCTGGAGTCGATGCTGCTGCACTACCCGCGCATCGTCTTCGCCACGACGGTGCACGGCTACGAGGGTACGGGCCGCGGCTTCGACGTGCGCTTTCGTGCCGTGCTGGACCGGCACACGCCCGGCTGGCGGGCGCTCCGGCTCACGGCGCCGGTCCGCTGGGCCGACGGCGACCCGCTGGAGGCGCTCAGCAACCGCGCGCTGCTGCTGGACGCGGAGCCGGCGGCCGATGCCGACGCCGCCGCGGCGCTCGCCGACGGCGGCGCGCACATGCACGTCGAGACACCGGAGCGCGCCGACCTCGCCGCGGACGAGCCGCTCCTGCGCCAGGCGTTCGGCCTGCTGGTGCTCGGCCACTACCAGACCCGCCCATCCGACCTGCGCCAATTGCTGGACGCCCCGGACATCGCCGTGCACCTGCTCCGATGCGGCGACACCGTGCTCGCCACCGCCGTCACCGGCCGTGAGGGCCGGCTGCCGGCGGAACTGCTCGCGCCCATCTTCGCGGGCCGCCGCCGCCCGCAAGGGCACCTTTTGCCGCAGACCTTGTCGGCGCATGCCGGCCTGCTCGACGCACCCGCACTCGGCGTCCGGCGCATCCTGCGCATCGCCGTGCACCCGGCGGCGCGCCGGCGCGGGCTCGGCCGCCGGCTGGTGGCGGCCATCGCCGAGCAGGCGGCCGGCGACGGCAACGATCTGCTCGGCGCCAGCTTCGGCGCCACGCCGGAACTGCTCCGCTTCTGGCGGCGCTGTGACTTGGCGCCGGTGCACATCGGCAGCCGCCGCAACGCCGCCAGCGGCGTCCATGCGGCCGTGGTGCTGCGGGCGCTGACGCCGGCGGGCGAGCGCCTGCTCGACCTCGGTCGGCGCCGCCTGCCGGGGCGCCTGGCCGTGCTGCTGGCCGGGCCGCTGCGGGACCTGGAGCCGGCCGTCGCCGCCGCGCTGCTCGCCGGAGCGACCGGCGTTGCCGAGCCGCTCCCGGACAACGATCTGCACGAGCTAAACGCCTTTGCCCACGCCGCCCGTGGTCTGGACGCGACCCGTCCCGCGCTGCACCGGCTACTGCGGGTGGCGCTGCCGCGGGCACTGGCCGACGTAGAGCTGACGCCGGCTCAGGCCGCGGTTCTGATCGGCTGCGGGCTGCAACAGCGCGAGCCCGCCGACGCCGCTGCCCTGGTCGGCGCAACGGGCGCCGGCGCCGTCCTCGGCACGCTGCGCGAGGCCGTCGCAATCCTGCTGGCAGAGGCGCTGCGACAGCCACCCGACCGCCAAGTCACGAGGCCAGAGCAACGTCAACATCCAGAGGGCGGATGAGCGCGGCGCAATTCGGCTTCCTCAGGCGAGCGAGTGCAGCTGCGAGAAGCGTCCCTCGCTGCACATCGACGGCAGCGAGCGGTGTTTGGAGCTAAGCTCGCGGGTTACGTTCAGCCACCGAGAATCGCGCCATGAAACCCGTGCCACTTCGCCTGAAGAAAGACCAGGAACGCCGCCTGCTGGCCGGTCACGCCTGGGTCTACAGCAACGAGGTGGACACGGACGCGACGCCGCTGAAAGACATGGAGCCAGGCCAGCCGGTGGAGCTCATCGCGCAGCGTGGACGCTGGCTCGGTCACGGTTACGTGAATCCGCATTCGCTCATCTGCGCCCGGCTGGTGAGCCGCCGGCGCGGCCAACCGCTGGGCGCAGCCTTGCTGGCACATCGCATTCACGCCGCGCTGGCGCTACGTGAGCGGCTCTACGCGGCGCCCTTCTACCGGCTCGTGCACGGCGAGGGCGACGGCCTGCCGGGGCTGGTGGTGGACCGCTACGGCGACCTGCTGGCGGTGCAGATCACCACGGCCGGCATGGAGCGGCAGAGGCCCCTGGTGCTGGCGGCGCTGGAGCAGGTGCTGCGACCGACACGCATCGTGCTGCGCAACGACACGCCGGTGCGGGAGCTGGAGGGCCTGCCGCAGCAGGTGGACTGGGTGCTCGGCGACGACCCCGGCGAGATCGAGCTCGGCGAGGGCGCGGTGCGCTTCGGCGTGTCGCCGGGCGGCGGCCAGAAGACCGGCTGGTTCTTCGACCAGGCGGACAATCGGCTGGCGCAGCACCGCTTCGGCACGGCACGGCGGGTGCTGGACGTCTGCTGTTATCTCGGCGCCTGGGGGCTCCAGGCCGCCGCCGCGGGCGCCGAGTCCGTCACCTTCGTGGACAGCGCAGAGAGCGCATTGGCGCGGGTGACCGCCAACGCCGAGCGCAATGGTCTAGGCCAGGGCCTCACCGGGCGCATCGAAACCCTGCACGGCGACGCCTTCGAGGTGCTGCGGGCGCTGCGCGACGACGGCGCGAGCTTCGAGCGTGTCATCCTGGACCCGCCCGCCTTCATCAAGCGGCGCAAGGACGAGCGCGAGGGCGCCCGTGCCTATGAGCGGCTGAACCGGCTCGGGCTGGCGCTGCTGGCGCCCGGTGGCCTGCTGATCACATCATCGTGTTCCTTCCACTTCGGCCGCGACGCCTTCCTGCACGCCGTGCAGTCCGCCGCCCGCCGCAGCGAGCAGGATCTGCAACTGTTGCTCGCCGGCGCCCAAGGGCCGGACCACCCGGTGCACCCGGCCATCGCCGAGACCGCCTATCTCAAGACCTTGTTCCTGCGGGCACTGCCGCACGACTGAGCGCGCGCCGCGGCCGGCATGGACCTGCCCCGGCCGGCGCCGCCGAGCCGAGCGGCGCACGCGCGCTCAGCCCAGCTCGGCAGTCAACCAAGTGGACATGGGCCATGCTGTGGTCGTGCCCATCTGGTGCTTCTTCGCGGCGCGGCTGTCGGCCTGGCTGGCGGTGCGGCTGCCGGAGCGGCCAGCCGATGCCGCCGCGCCGGCGGCACGCTCGCGGCTGGAGCGCCACTCCGATGAGTGCCGGCGGTGTGGCACAACGATCCGCCGCCCGCGAACCCGGGATGCCCGCAGCAAAAAGCCCGCCCCGGCGTGATCCCCGGGACGGGCTCTTCGCGCTCGCCTGAAGGCCGGACAAGGCCCGCGACGGCCGTCCGGCGGCTCGGACACTTCGCCTACTTGATGGACTGGTAGTAGTCCATCAGGATCTGCGCCACCTCCGGCCGGCTGAACTCCGGTGGCGGCGCGATGCCGTTGCCGAGCATCTCGCGCACCTTGGTGCCGGAGAGCAGCACGAAGTCTTCCTTGGTGTGGTCCGGTGCCTCGCGCATCATCACCACCTTGTTCAGCTTCTTCGAGTAGGCGGTGTGGTCGGCCTTGAAGATCTCGATGTCCAGCGCACCCTCGGGCACCTGCTCATCGAAGATGGTCTGGGCGTCGAAGGCACCGTAGTAGTCGCCGACACCGGCGTGGTCACGGCCGATGATGAAGTGGGTCGCGCCCATGTTCTGGCGGAAGTAGGCATGCAGCACCGCCTCGCGTGGACCGGCGTAGAGCATGTCGAAGCCGTAGCCGGTGACCATGGCGCTGTTGGGTGGGAAGTACAGCTCCACCATCTTGCGGATGGCCGCATCGCGCACCGGCGCCGGGATGTCGCCGGGCTTGAGCTTGCCGAGCAGCATGTGGATCACCAGGCCGTCGCACTCCAGGCGCTCCATGGCCATGTGGCACAGTTCCTCGTGCGCCAGGTGCATCGGGTTGCGGGTCTGGAAGGCGACGACGCGCTGCCAGCCGCGCTCGGCGATCTCGTTGCGGATCTCCACCGCGGTGCGGAAGGTGTCCGGGAAGTCGTCCTGGAAGTACGAAAAATGCAGTACCTCGATGCTGCCGGAGATGGCGATGCGCCCTTGCGAATTGAAGGCGGCCACGCCCGGATGCTCGCTGTCGAGCGTGCCGTAGACGCGCTCGGTGAGCAGCGCCATCTGCTCGTCGCTGACCTCTTCGATGGCGTCCACGTCCATCACGGCGAGGATCGGCTCACCGTCCATGTTCGGGTCGCGCAGTGCAATGCGCCGGGCGTCGCCGATGACCGACACGTCCGGCACCAGGCACATGATGGGCACCGGAAAGAACAGGCCGGCGGTGGTACGCATGGTCGCGGCGACGCTGAGCGCATCGGCGACATTCATGTAGCCTTCGAGCGGCGTGAAATAGCCGCCGCCCATCATCACGGCGTTGCCGGCGGCCTGGGAACTGATGGTGAGGGCGGGCAGACCCGCCGCCTCATGCATCAGCGTGTGATGGCGGTCGGGGTCGTAAACGAATCGTGGCTTGAGTTCCGCGGAACCTACGGGTTTGATCATGGGAGCCTCGGGGGTTGACGCTTCTCTATAGCCGAAGCCGGCTGGATGGGGCGCGGCGGCGCATTGCGGCGGGCACTCGTGCCAGCCACGATGGCGTCGCGTGCGGCGCAACGGCGCTCGGCGCGAGATCGCGACCGCTGCTGCCACGCGGAAAGCGCCCTGGACCTTACCACAGCCCGCGTGGTGGTTTTCCCAGGTTTTTCCTATGACGGGCTTAGGAGAACTTTAGTGATCGACAACCCTGCGCCCGGTCGCCGCCAAACGCGCGGCACAAGCGGGCGGCCAGGCGCCGCACCTTGCTTTTCGGTAAGGTTTCTGAGAAAACCGGCGCACACCCGCGGGCTTCAACAGGTTGCTGGCTGGCCGGCGCCGTCTCGCCGCCAGGGCGGCCGCCGGCGCGCCCCGGCGATGTGCGATCCGGGAATCGCGCGGGCTGCGGCCCATGCCCCGATGTTACAGAGGTAACCCGATGCCCTACTTCGTCTACCGCGTCTCGCCAAACTTGGAACTGCGCTATATCGACACCAAGGACCGCTACCAGGAGGCGCGTACGCTGGTGCGCAGCCTGCGCGAACAGCGCACGCCGGATGACGACGGTGACTACCGCCTCATCTTCGCCCACCAGCAGGGCGAGGCAGAAAAGCTCTTGTCGACACCGCGCGACGAGCGTGTCATCGGCGAAGACTGACGCCGGCGGCAAGCCGGCGCCGCTCCGATGGAGCACAATCGGCACCACGCCGCCGCAGAACAAGACTGGCTCAAATGACCGAGAACGCCAGCAGCACCGCCGGTAAGGCCGCACAGCACGCGGCGGCGCTGTCCCACTGTCGGGCGCCGCTGCTGGAATACTGTGCCGAGCGCTTCAGCCTCATGCTCGACCAGGCCAACTCCGCGCTGCTGGACTTTGCCGAGCGCGCGGAATCCAACACGGTGCAGGGCCGCTTCTTCGAGGCCATCTCCCATCTCAACCACCACCGCGGCGGCATGAAGCGCTGCTTCCTCGAGTACGTCGTTCAGGGGTTCGAGCAATTCGGTCACGCCCCGCCGCCGCCGGAGACGAGCCTCGACGCCGCCCCGGAACTGTCGCTCATCGCCCCGGACGAGATGGAAGAGTCCGTGGCCTGCGAGAACATCATCATCAAGGCCAACGCCAACTGTTTTCCGGAGCTCTATGCGCTGAGCCAGCGCCTCGCAATCATCAACGACGGCAACCGCATCAACGACTACGAAATCGTCGGCGGACCCTATCAGCTGGTCCACGCGCTGCGCGCGTCGCTGCGCCCGGTGGAGGTGGACGTCAAGGTCAAGATCGTCCTGTACGCGCTGTTCGACAAGGTGTTGGTGCGCGACATGCTGTCGGTGTACCACCGCATGAATCAGACGCTCAAGGAAGACGGCATCCTGCCCCACATCAAGCCCGTCAGCGTCAAGAAGGCGCGCGAGCGGGAAATCCGCGAGCGAGCGGCGCAGGAAGAGCGGCGCGCCGCGGCCCCCGAGACCGAGCAAGGCCCGGATTGCCTCGGCAACGAGCTGTTCGACAACATCCTCGATCTCATGTCGAGACGCCATGGCGGCTCCCCCACCGGCGGCGGCAAGTCGCCGCTGTCGCGCGCGGAGGTCGCATCGGCGTTCGACAAGCTCCCGCAGCAGCGCCCGGCCGCCACCGCGAGCCGCGGCGGCACCGAGATGCAGGTGGACGAACGTTTCGTCGGCCGCGTCAAGCAGGCCCTCGAAAGCGAGCGCGAGCAGGTGCTGGATGCCCTGGACCGGGACAAGCTGTCGCCGGTGGACGCGGACCTGATCGACCTGATCGGCCTGCTGTTCGAGTACATGCTCAACGATCCGGTACTGCCGAACTCCGCCAAGGCACTCATCAGCCACCTGCATACGCCCTACCTCAAGCTCGCCCTGATCGACCGGCGGCTGCTGGTGAACAGCGACCATCCCGCGCGCCGGCTGCTGGACGAAATGGTGGAGGCCGGTAGCCTCTGGATGGAGGAAACTCACCCCAACCGCGGCATCTACCCGCACATTCAGCGCGTGGTGGACCGGGTGCTGCAGGAGTTCAGCGACGACGTGTCGCTGTTCGACGAGCTGCTGGAATATTTCGACGGTGCCGTCGCCGAGCAGCGCAAGCGCACCGACACCATGGAGCGCCGCACCACCGAGGCCGCGCGTGGCCGCGAGCGCCTGCAGCTCGCCCGCCAGCGGGCCGCCAAGGAGATCCAGGCGCTGACCCACGGGCGAACGGTGCCACCGCCGCTGCTCGCCTTTCTACGGCAGACCTGGCTGGACCTGCTGGCGTTCATCCTGCTGCGCAATGATGCGGGCGAAGACAGCGAGGACTGGTCCGATGCACTCGACGTCGCGCAGCAGCTGACCGGGCTGTTCGATCCGAAGCTGGACGAGGCCGCACTCGAGAGCCGCCTGCAGGGTCTGCCCGGCTTGCGCGCGCGCATCCGCAATGCCGTGCGCAGCCTCGGCAGCCACAACCACGCCGCAATGGAGCGCCTGAACACACTCCTCGACGACCCTCGCGAATGGCGCGAGCGGGCCGAGCGCGAGGACGGCAGCCAGGAGGTCTCCGCCGACAATGCAACGCCGGCCAGCTACATGCGCGCCATTGTCGACGACAGCGACGAGGCGGACCTCGACGACGAAGAGCGGGCCATGATCGAGCGCCTGCGCAAGACCAAGTTCGGCACCTGGTTCGAGCTGAAGGGCGACGACGGAGGCCCGTCGAAGCGGGTCAAGCTGTCGTGGATGAGCCTGTTGACATCCACCTGCATGTTCGTCGACCGCGCCGGGATGCAGGCGGAGGTGAAGACCCTGCGCGAGCTCGCCCGCGAGATGCTCTCCGGCCAGGCGCGGGTCATTCCGAAACAGCAGCACCCCTTCATCGAGCGGGCGCTGGTGTCGATCCGCAAGGCGCTGAGCCAGGAGGAGATCGACGCCGCCGAGGGCCAGCTGCGGTACGGCGCAGAGGTAGGCGCGTCCGCGGCAACGACGACACAGCCGGCACCCGCGCGGCCGACGCCCGCAACACCGCTGCCAAGCGCCGCTCCGGCCGAGGCCGCACGCGCCGAGGACCCGCCGGACGGCACCCCGGCGGCAGACCCGCCAACCGCATCGGGCTGAGCAACCGCGCCGCGCGGGCGCCCCCCACCCGGGCGCCAGCCTTGCGCCGCCCGTGTCGATCCCGTGCCCGCCCCCACCGTCAGCGTGCTGCTGCCGTTCCGCGACGCCGCGGCGACGCTCGACACCTGTCTCGCCTCCATCCGCGTCCAGACCTGGACGGATTTCGAGGTGCTCTGCATCGACGACGGCTCCCGCGACGGCGGCGACGCCATCGCCGCCACCCATGCAAGCGAGGACCCGCGCTTCCGTCTGCTGCGCGCACCGGCGAGCGGGCTTGTCGCCGCGCTCAACTTCGGCCTGCGCCAGGCCCGCGCACCGCTGGTGGCGAGGATGGACGGGGACGACCTGATGCACCCGCGCCG
Source organism: Thiohalocapsa sp. (assembly GCF_022340605.1). GTDB lineage: Bacteria > Pseudomonadota > Gammaproteobacteria > Chromatiales > Chromatiaceae > Thiohalocapsa. Next base: position 14,690 of record NZ_JAJDNQ010000013.1, on the reverse strand, counting down.
CCTGGAACTGCAACAAGCCGCGATGACAGCGGACACGGATCTGACCGTCCTCGGCTCACGGGTGCGCGCCTTTCCCGCGGCCGCGCTCAGCGACGGCTTTCGCGCCTACGTGGACTGGCAGAACACCTGCGTCACCGAGCAGGATATCGCCGCCGATCTCTACCTGGAGGCGCCGCTGGCACATCCGTCGGTGATGTACCGGCCGGAGCGCATCATCGCCGCCGGCGGCTATCGCGACGGCCCCTTCCCCGAAGACTACGAGCTGTGGCTGCGCCTGCACCGGCTCGGGCATCGCATGGGCAAGCTGCCGCGGCCTCTGCTGCGCTGGCGCGATCATCCGGGTCGCCTGACCCGCGTCGACCCCCGCTACGCCCGGGAGGCGTTCGACCGCCTGCGGGCGGAGCACCTGGCGGCGGATGCGCGGCTCGCGGCCCACCGCGAGCGACTGGTGATCTGGGGCGCCGGGCGGCGCACCCGTCGGCGCGTGGCGCACCTGCTGGCGCACGGCTTCCAGCCCATGGCCTGGATCGACATCGACCCACGCAAGCTGGGCAACCGCATCGGCGGCGTGCCCGTGGTTCCGCCTGACTGGCTGCGCGGCCGCGCGCCGCGGCCGTTCGTGCTCTGCTATGTCGCCAGCCACGGCGCGCGGCCCTGCATCGATGCCGAGCTCGAGCGGCTCGATTTCCGCAAGGGCGCCGACTACCTGCACGTGGGCTAGTGCAGCACTGCCGACGGCTCAAGAGCGATGCGCCAGGCGCTCCGTGGCCAAGTGGCGCAGCACCCTTTGAACGTAGTCCTGGGTCTCGCGGTAGGGTGGAATCTGGTAGTCGTACTTCTTCACGGCATTCTCGCCGGCGTTGTACCCCGCCAGCGCCAGGCGCAGGTCGCCGTCGAACAGATCCAGCAGGAAGCGCAGATAGGCCGAGCCGCCGCGGATGTTCTCCTCCGGATCCCAGATGTTGCGGACGCCGAAGCGCGTCGCCGTTTGCGGCATCAGTTGCATCAGGCCGCAGGCACCGGCGTTGGACAGCGCATTGGCCTGGTAGGCCGACTCGGTGCGGATAACCGCATGCACCAGGGCCGGGCTCAGACCGTAGCGGGCCGCACTGTCCTCGATCAGATCCCGGTAGCGCGCGCGGCGCACCGACATGGAGCCGCTCACCGGTGCCGACGGCCGCGCCGCGGACACGCTGAGAGAACGGGCGTCGAGGCGCGCCTTCACCTGGGCCATGGCCTCTTGCTGACGCTGGCGCACCGCCTCGGACTGCTTCTTGTTGTCGGCGACGAGGCGCTTGGAGGTCCGCTTCCACTCCAGGCGCAGGTGCTCGCCCGCCAGTGGCTCGTCGGAAAAGTAGATGTTGCCGTCGGTGTCGACGTACTTGAACACGTCCGCGGCGGCGAAGGACGCGAAGGCGCCGGCCATCAGCCAGATGGCGGAAAACGCCGCCACGCGGCACCAGTCGAAGCGGACGACTTGGGGAGAAATCGGAAGTGACGCTGCGCACATACGGGTTTACCCTGTGCCGTACGTGTAAGGTTGCGGGGATGAGACACAGTATAGTAGCACGGGGACGGAGTGGTATGGATTTTCCCCTTTGATTTAGCCACTTGCGATCTTTTTGTGACTCGGTGCATAAAAATCCGCCGGCAACCGTCAAATTTGCCGCAAAGTTATTGCAATTCACTTCTCGCCGACTATAATCAAATTGCACAATAAGTCGCTAAAGTGGGGGAATGTCAATGAATCGCCGTTATTTTCTCGGCGTGGGCTTGGCTGTTGCGTCCACACCAGTCTGGGCACGTCGCGCTGCCGCCACAGAAGTGCGTACGTTGTCAATGCACCATTTGCATACTGATGAGCGCATGACCGTCGCCTACCGGGTCGGCGACAACTACCAGCGCAGCGCACTGAAACGCCTGAACTTCTTTCTCCGCGACTTCCGCACCGGCGACGAGACCGCAATCGATCCGCAGCTCTTCGACTTGCTCCACGATGTCAAGTGCCGACTCGGCCACGAGGACGGCACCTTCGAGATCATCAGCGGCTATCGCTCCCCACATACCAACGCAATGCTGCGGCGCACCTCCTCCGGTGTCGCACGACGCAGCCTGCACATGGTCGGCCAGGCCATCGACGTACGCCTGACGGAAATGCCCACCCGCAACATCCGCGACGCGGCGCTAATGCTCGGCCGTGGCGGTGTCGGCTACTATCCACGCTCCGACTTCGTCCACCTGGACACCGGCCGCGTGCGCCGCTGGGGGGCCTGACCACCCTCCCCGCACCGCTCGGGAAGGAGTCACAAGCGACCGAGATTGCGACACGGGTGTAGCGAGCCTGCCGCCGTCAGCCGCCCGTTCCCCGGGCCGGGGAACAGCGGCGGCAGGTCGGGTGTCCTCGCTGACTCCCCGAATCCAGGCGGGCTTTCCAACACTGGCCCGACGGCTGCCAGCAGCGCCGCGCCATTCCAGGACCCGCCCATCGTGCCGTCAGGCGCATAGACCTGCCGATCCATCTCCTCCACCAACGCCAGCGCCGCCACCCCCGCTCCACGCTCGCGCAGCACCGCGACGATCCCCCGTTGTCCATCCGCCGCCGGATGCGGCCCTGCCCAACCCGCAAGCGCGCGCCGCGCCGACTTGGCATCGTTACGCTCACAGGCGCGCCGTAAGCGACTGACCCATTGGGCTGTTGACGGCAGGTGAGCAGCCACCGCATCGCCGCCGGCAGCCGGTCCGCCCCGCGCGCGCCGCTCCCACAGCCAGAGCAGCAGGGTCGTCAGCCACGCGAGAGCAAAGACGAGCGCGAGCCACGGGGCACGCCAAACGGCGTCCGACTGCACCTTGGCCGGCGCACGGTTGACCTCGTCGGCGAGCAGCAGGTTGTGAAAGATAGGCTCGCGGTCGAAGCGGAAGGAGCCGTCCGCGGGCCAGTAGACCTCGGTGCCGGTCAGGTCCGCCGGCAGCAGGTCTGGCGTGAACTGGAGGCGGTGGAAGTCCCCTTCGATCCGGGCCGCCAGCGCCTTGATGGCGCTGGTCTTGGCGAGTCCGGGCGCACCCCCCACCAGCAGGTGGCCGTCGGCGAGCAGGGCCACCAGCAACCGGTCCACAAGGCGCTGCTGGCCCAGGATATCTGCTCGCCGATGCGCCGGCGCAGCGCCAGGAGCTCGGCATGGACCAAGTCCTCCGGGGCGTTGTCGCGCACTGCCACTTGCTGGGGGTCCTGCATGGTGCTCAGCGCTTCGGTGTGCGGCGGCGCGGCGGCCGCTGGAGTTACCCGCCGACGGAAAACGGGAGAATTACCCGGCGGCCTCCCGCTTGGCGATATAAGCCAGCGCCCGGTCGATGCGGCGCAGCACCGCTTCCTTGCCCACCAGGCGCAGGGTCACATCGATCCCCGGCGACGCCGCGCGGCCCACCACGGCCACCCGCAACGGTTGGGCCACCTTGCCCATGTTCAGCTCCAGTTCCTCCGCGACGCGCTCCACCACGCGGTGCAGCTCCTCGTCGCGCCAGTCGTCCAGGGCCAGCATGTCCAGCTCTGCGCGCAAGCGCTCCAGCGGCTGACGGGCCACTGGGCGCAGGTGCTTCTTGGCCGCCGCCGGGTCGTAGTCGTCGAAATCCCGGTAGCAGAAGGCGCTGATCTCGGCGAGCTCCACCAGGGTCTTGGCGCGCGCGGCCTGCGCCTGGACCACGTCCACCGGGTCCGGCCCCCCGGCGGGGTCGATATCGAGGTGGCCGAGCTGGGGGCTCAGCAGACGGGCGATGCGCTTGGGGTCGCCGTGCTGGATGTAGTGCTGGTTGAGCCAGTCGAGCTTGTCGGTGTTGAACGTCGAGGCCGCCTTGTTGACGTCGGTGATGTCGAACAGCTCGATGAGGTCGTCCAGCGAGAACACCTCCTGGTCGCCGTGGGACCAGCCGAGGCGCACCAGGTAGTTGATCAGCGCCTCCGGCAAATAGCCCTGGTCACGGTAGCTGATGACGCTCACGGCGCCGTGGCGCTTGGACAGCCGTGTGCCGTCCGGGCCGAGAATCATCGGCACATGGGCGTAGCGCGGCGGCTCCTTACCCAGCGCGGCGAGAATGTTCATCTGCCGCGGGGTGTTGTTGACGTGGTCGTCGCCGCGGATCACGTGGGTAATACCCATGTCGGCGTCGTCCACCACGACGGTAAGGTTATAAGTGGGCGAGCCGTCGGTGCGGCGCAGGATGAGGTCATCCAGCTCTTCGTTGGCGAAGGGGATGCGGCCGCGGATCATGTCGTCCACCACCACGGCGCCGTCCACCGGATTGCGGAAGCGCACCACGTGGGGCTGCTCCGGATCGACGTGGCGCGAGCGGCAGTGACCGTCGTAGCGGGGCTTGAGCTTGGCCGCCATCTGCATATCGCGAATGCGGTCCAGGCGCTCCTTGGGGCAGTCGCAGCGGTAGGCGAGGCCCTTGTCCAGCAGCTCGTCGATGACGGCGTTGTAACGCTCGAAGCGGTCGGTCTGGTAGAACGGTCCCTCGTCGTAGTCCAGCCCGAGCCAGCTCATGCCCTCCAGGATGGCGTTCACCGACTCCGCCGTGGAGCGCTCCAGGTCGGTGTCCTCGATGCGCAGCACGAACTGACCGCCGTGGCGGCGGGCGAACAGATAGCAGAACAGCGCGGTGCGCGCACCTCCAACGTGCAGGAAACCGGTCGGAGATGGGGCGAAACGGGTACGGACGGTCATCGGCGGGACTGGATGGCTGGGCTTGTGGATGCGGCGGCATTCTAGCAGAGCCGCGGGACTTGCCTGCGGCGACGCCGGTCGATACATGCGGAGTCTGCACCAGGACAGGCGGCATCGCCACGTGTCCACGCGCGCCGCGCCGGCCGCGCGCTTCGCAACCATCACCGAGGACTGCCGATGAATACCAACCGAATGCCCGCCCTGGTCCTGGCCGCGGTCGGGGTGGCGCTGATCGTCGCCGGGCCGCTGCTGCCGGGTGGCGAGCGGGCCGTGGTCAACGACCCACCGCGCACCGGCCACGTGACGGACCTCGCCCGTGCCGACGACGGCAGCATCCTGGTCGGCACCCAGCACGGCGAGCTTTGGCGCTTCGCGGACAGCACCTGGGGCCGGATCGGCATCAACCTCGACAACCAGCCGGTGATGTCGCTGTCCGCGGACCTGGCGGCTGATCCGCGCCACGGCCCCATCGGCACCAGCGGCGGATTGGTGAACGGACCGCCGGCGCTGCGGCCGGTGCGCCAACGCGTCAGCGACGTCATCATCACCTCCGCCGGGCTGGTGGTGGCTACCGGCGACGGTCTGCTGGTGCAGGGCGACAGCACCTGGCGCCGGCAACTGGCGGGGGTGCAGGTCTACCGGCTGGGGGCGCAGACCGTCGCCGGCAGCGACCATCTGCATGCGGGTACCGTGAATCAGGGCGTCTTTACCGCCCCCGTGGCCAACCTCGCCGCCTGGTCGTCCGACAGCGTGGGGCTGCCCGAGCACAGCAACGTGTTCACATTCGCCGTTACCGCGGGCGGCCGACTCATCGCCGGCACCGACGCGGGGCTCTACTGGCAGACGGCGCCCATGGAACGCTGGCGGCCGCTCAGGGTCGGACTAGAGCACGACCGCATGCTGTCGCTGTACCTGCAGCCGGCGCAGGACGGGCAGCAGCGGCTGTGGATCGGCAGCGACAAGCACCTGTACCGCGTCGATCTCAAGGAAGACGACGGCGGCGTCGAGGCGCTCGCCTACGCGGCACCCATGGCCGGCCCGGATGACGGACTGCGCTACGGCGTGAGCTGGATCGTGCCGTTCGCGGACGGCGTTATGTTCAGTGCCGGCAGCGTTTACCAATTCGGCCGCTTCGGATTCGCGGGCTGGTACTGGGTGTCGCTGCTCGGGTTGCTGTTGCTGTTGCTGGGGGGGCGGCTCTTTCCGCCCCCCCAGCAAGACACGCCGGCACGCGGACTGATGGCGGGCTGATCGGGGTGGGCTGACCCGGGCAGGCTGTTCGGGGCAGGCTGTTCGGGCGCAGGTCGAGGGGGGGCGATTGTGCCGCCTGCCCCGGCGTTGACGGCCATGGGGACTGACACCGATTGCCTGCCCGTGTTCCCCACGCCCGTGCGGAGTACTGATGCCACACACCGGGGCCACACACCGGGGCCACACACCGGGGCCGGTGGCGAGCGCGCAATTGAGGGTTTAGACTCTCGCGGTTGCTGACAGCGCCACGGCAAACGCCAAGATTTTGACGTTTACCACGGGCAGGACGCCCGGACATTTTTCAGCGGCTCATCGGCCGCGGAAAATGCGCGCCTCGCGAGACCGGAGTCCGGCGAGGCATCGTCGCTCTCGGCCCGACCCCGAACAAGCAACGGCCGATGGTCGGCAGCTCCGAATTGCCGGAAGTACGCCACCGGCCGCCCCGCCCACACCCGAGGAGTCCATCATGTCCGAAGTCAAGATTTACGAAGTCCCCGCCGACCTTGCCGCCACGGCACACATCGATGAGGAGCGCTACCGCACCATGTACCAGCGCTCCGTGGACGACCCCGAGGGCTTCTGGGCCGAATACGCCGATAAGTTCGTCACCTGGTTCAAGAAATGGGACCGGGTCATGGACTACAGCTTCGACGCCGAGAACCTGTACATCCGCTGGTTCGAGGGCGGCAAGCTCAACGTCTCCTACAACTGCCTGGACCGCCACCTCGAGACTCGCGGCGATCAGACCGCGCTGATCTGGGAGGGTGACAACCCGGAAGAGGACAAGCACATCACCTACCGCCAGCTGTACACCGATGTGTGCAAGCTCGCCAACGTGATGAAGGCCCGCGGGGTGCAGAAAGGTGACCGCGTCTGCATCTACATGCCTATGATCCCCGAGGCCGCCGTGGCGATGCTGGCGTGCACCCGCATCGGCGCCGTGCACTCCATCGTCTTCGGCGGCTTCTCGCCGGACTCGCTGCGTGACCGCATTCAGGACTCCGAGTGCCGGCTCATCATCACCTCCGATGAGAGCGTGCGCGGCGGACGCCATGTGCCGCTCAAGAAGAACGCCGACCAGGCCCTGGCCGAGTGCCCCAGCATCGATACCTGCATCGTCGTCAAGCGCACCGGCGGCGACATCGCGTGGACGGAGGGCCGCGACGTCTGGTATCACGAGGCCATTGGCGCCGCGGACGACGTCTGCGAGCCCGAGCAGATGGACGCCGAGGACCCGCTGTTCATCCTCTACACCTCCGGCTCCACCGGCAAGCCGAAGGGCGTGCTGCACACCACCGGCGGCTACCTGGTGTACGCGGCCATGACGCACATGTACACCTTCGACTACCGCGACGGCGAGGTGTACTGGTGCACGGCGGACGTGGGCTGGGTCACCGGCCACACCTACATCGTCTATGGCCCGCTCGCTAACGGCGCCATCTCGCTGATGTTCGAGGGCATCCCCAACTACCCGGACATGTCCCGCTTCTGGCAGGTGGTGGACAAGCACAACGTGGCCACCTTCTACACCGCCCCCACCGCCATCCGCGCCCTGATGCGCGCCGGCGACGAGCCGGTGAAGCAGACCTCCCGCAAGAGCCTGCGCATCCTCGGCTCCGTCGGCGAGCCCATCAACCCGGAGGCCTGGGAGTGGTACCACAACGTGGTCGGCGACGGGCGCTGCCCCATCGTCGACACCTGGTGGCAGACCGAGACCGGCGGCCACCTGATCACGCCGCTGCCCGGCGCCACGGCGCTGAAGCCGGGCTCGGCGACACGGCCCTTCTTCGGCGTGGTGCCGGCCCTGGTGGACCCGGCGGAAGGCACGCTGCTGGACGACGCCGCCGAGGGTGCACTGGTCATCACCCGCCCCTGGCCGGCGCAGATGCGCACCGTCTACGGCGACCACCAGCGCTTCGTGGACACCTACTTCAAGCAGTATCCGGGCTATTACTTCTCCGGTGACGGCGCACGGCGCGACGGTGACGGCTACTACTGGATCACCGGCCGCATCGATGACGTGCTCAATGTCTCGGGCCACCGCCTCGGCACCGCCGAGATCGAGTCCGCGCTGGTGCTGCACGACGCCGTGGCCGAGGCCGCGGTCGTGGGCTACCCGCACGACATCAAGGGCCAGGGCATCTACGCCTATGTCACACCCATGGCCGGCGTGGAGCCCACCGACGAGCTGAAGAAGGAACTGGTCAAGCTGGTGCGCACCGAGATCGGCCCCATCGCCACCGTGGACATCATCCAGTGGGCACCGGGCCTGCCGAAGACCCGCTCCGGCAAGATCATGCGCCGCATCCTGCGCAAGATCGCCGCCAACGAGGTGGGAGCCCTAGGCGATACCTCGACGCTTGCCGACCCGACGGTGGTCGACGACCTCATCGACAATCGCGCCAACCAGTAACGCCGCCCGGCGGTGCAGCCGGTTCGCGAGGCGCCGTCGTCCGCGGTGCCTCGCGGCCTTCGTAATCCATCCCCACCACGGCCCGGACCTATAGGATCAATCTCCGCGGCGCAACCACGATCGGCTGCGCTTGTTCAGACTATCCAGGATACAAGTGCACCTCACAATCACGGAGCTTTCTGTCTTGCCATCCTTGCCGAGAGTCGGCGTCTACGTCGACGCCGAGAACATCCGCTATAACGGCGGCTATCAAATGCGTTACGACGTGCTGCGCAGCTTCGCGGCACGAGAGAACGGCGTCCTGCAACGCCTCAACACCTATATCGCCTTCGACACCGAGCGCGCGCGGGAGGACATCGACTACGGCAAGAAGTCCCGCGCCTACCAGCAGATGGTGCGCGACTTCGGTTGGAAGATCACCGTTAAGCACGTGCGCCGCTACACCGATGAAGCCGGCAACGTTTCCACCAAGGCCAACGCGGACCTCGACATGGCGGTGGACGCCATGCTGCAGGCGGAAAAGCTGGAGCAAGTCATCCTGGTGACTGGTGACGGCGATTTCCTGCAGGTGGTGGACGCCCTGCAAAATCGTGGCTGCCGGGTGGAACTGATCGGCTTCAAGAATGTTTCACGGCAACTGCAGCAGGAGGTGGACGCGTTCTGGTCTGGCTTCCTGATCCCGGACCTGCTGCCTGTCTCCTATGAGCCACGCAACGAATGGGGCAAACCGGGCTCCTGCGTCCGCGGCGTCTGCACCAAGTGGTTTCCGGACAAAGGCTATGGCTTCCTGCGCTTCATGAGCCATATCTCCCCGAACATGTGGATCACCGATTCACGCGACCCGGAATCACCCTATGTCAGCGTCTTCTGCCACGCCAACGAGGTGGCCGAGGACGTGAGCGAGGACATGCTGCTGAATCGCGAGACCATCCTGGAGTTCTATCTCGCCGAGAGCGAGCAGAAGGACAACGGTCTGGTAGCCCAGAACGTGCGTCTCGCGTTCGGCGTCAATCGTTGAACCGCGAACCGGGGCGCACTTCACGCGCCGATGGACGGACTAAACTGACAGGTGGACGGTCCGCCTCGGCAGGGCCGCGCGGCGCAATGCCAACGCCCCGCGTCCCCGCCCGGCGACGCGCTCGCGAACGGCCCGCCGGGGAGGTGTGCCGCCTGCACGAGCCGCAGGGCAGCAGACAAACACGCGGCGCCCGGGGGCGCCGCAGACAGACGCCGAGGTCGTCCGCGTCGCCGGCCGGCACTCCCTCGATATGGGCGCCGGCGCACAGCAGCCCCCAATCGCCGCCGGGGACAAACGAGGTCCTTCAATGTCCACCGAACAGGCACATATCCTCCCCAGCGGCTTGGCCAGGCGTCTGGTCCGCGACAGCCTGTTGACCCAGCAGCAGGCACAGAACGCGCACATCGAGGCAGCGCGCCGCCGCCAGCCGCTGATCCAGTACCTGGTCGCCGAGAAGATCCTCGACAGCCGCAGCATCGCCGTCGCCGCCTCGCAGGAGTTCGGCGTGCCGCTGCTGGACCTGGACGCCATCGACCGCCAGGTGATGCCCTTCACGCTGGTGGACGAGAAGCTCATCCGCAAGCACCGCGTGCTGCCCATTCACAAGCGCGGCAACCGGCTGTTCCTGGCGGTATCCGACCCCACCAACGACCGCGCCCTGGAGGAAATCCGCTTCAATACCGGCATGGCCACCGACGCCATCCTGGTGGAGGAAACCAAGCTCGCCGCCGCCATCGATCAGGCGATCGATGCCCAGGACACCACCATGACGGACCTCATGGACACGGACCTGGACAACCTCGACATCGCCACCGACGACGAGCAGGGGGCCGGCGACGATTCCGACCTCAACGTGGACGACGCGCCGGTGGTGCGCTACGTCAACAAGGTGCTCGTGGATGCCATCGCCGCCTCGGCGTCGGACATCCATTTCGAGCCCTACGAGAAGTTCTTCCGCATCCGCTACCGCCAGGACGGCATGCTGCGCGAGATCGCCAACCCTCCCATTAGCATCTCCTCCAGGCTGGTGGCCCGGCTCAAGGTCATGTCGCGGATGAACATCGCCGAGCGGCGCGTGCCCCAGGACGGGCGCATCAAGCTCAAGCTGAGCCGCACCCGCGACATCGACTTCCGCGTCAACACCCTGCCGACCCTGTATGGCGAGAAGGTGGTGCTCCGTATCCTCGACTCCAGCGCCGCCAACGTCGGCATCGACCAACTCGGCATGGAGCCGGAGCAAAAAACAGACTTCATGGAGTGCATCCGAAAGCCCTACGGCATGATCCTGGTGACCGGCCCCACCGGCTCCGGCAAGACCGTCTCGCTCTACTCGGCGCTGAACATACTGAACGAGCCGGACATCAATATCTCCACCGTCGAAGACCCAGTCGAGATCCAGGTGGCCGGCATCAACCAGGTGAACATGAACCCGAAGACGGGCATGACCTTCGCGGCAGCGCTGCGCGCCTTCCTGCGCCAGGACCCGGACATCGTCATGGTGGGTGAGATCCGCGACCTCGAAACCGCCGAGATCGCCGTTAAGGCGGCGCAGACCGGCCACTTGGTGCTGTCCACCCTGCACACCAACGATGCGCCCCAATGCCTGACCCGCCTGGCGAACATGGGCGTGCCGCCGTTCAACATCGCCTCTTCGGTGCTGCTGATCATGGCGCAGCGCCTGGCGCGAAAGCTCTGCCCCTACTGCCGCCAGGAGGACGACCTACCGCGCGAGGCGCTGATCGAAGAGGGCTTCACGGAAGAGGAGATCGCCGAGGGCATCACCATCTACAAACCGGTCGGTTGCGACCGCTGCGTGGACGGCTACAAGGGCCGCGTCGGCATCTTCCAGGTGATCAAGGTGTCGGAGGAAATGGGCCGGCTCATCATGGAGGGCGGCAACTCCATCCAGCTCGCGGACCAGGCGGACAAGGAAGGCTACGCAGACCTCCGCCGCTCCGGCCTGCGTAAGGTCAAGGCCGGCGTCACCAGTCTCCTGGAGCTCAATCGCGTCACCAAGGATTAATCCCTTCTTTGCACAGGCAAGACCCATGGCGGTCACAGCAGTCCGGAAACCCAAGCCAGAAAAGGCCTACGTCTTCGCGTGGGAAGGCGTCGACCGGCGCGGCAATCGCATTAAGGGCGACCTACGCGCTCCGAGCGTCGCCATCGTGCGCGCGGACCTGCGCCGCCAGGGGGTCAACCCCACCAAGGTGCGCAAGAAGCCCCAGCCGCTGTTCGGCAGCGGCAAGCGCAAGATCACCAGCCAGGACCTCACCGTCTTCAGCCGCCAGCTGGCTACGATGATGGCCGCCGGCGTACCGCTGGTGCAGGCCTTCGACATCGTCGGCCGCGGCCACGACAACCCCAGCATGCAGGATCTGCTGCTGGGCATCAAACAGGACATCGAGAGCGGCACCGCCATGGCCGAGGCGCTGCGTAAGTACCCGCTCCACTTTGACGACCTGGTCTGCAACCTAGTGGCCGCCGGCGAGCAGGCGGGCGTGCTGGACGTTCTGCTGGACAAGATCGCCACCTACAAAGAGAAGACCGAGTCCATCAAGGGCAAGATCAAGAAGGCGATGTTCTATCCGGCGGCGGTAATCGCCGTCGCCGTGGGTGTCACGGTCATCATCATGCTGTTCGTGATCCCGCAGTTTAAGTCCATGTTCAGCAGCTTCGGTGCCGACCTGCCGGCCTTCACGCTGCTGGTCATCGCCATCTCCGACTTCATGCGCGAATACTGGTGGGCGCTGTTCCTCGGCGCGGGGGTCTTTGTCTGGGGCATCGTCAAGCTCTTCCAGCGCTCGCGGAAGTTCCGCGAGCTCATCGACCGTGTCTCGCTGAAGATTCCAATTATCGGCAATATCCTGAACAAGGCCGCCATCGCCCGCTTCGCCCGCACGCTGTCCACCATGTTCGCCGCGGGTGTGCCGCTGGTGGAGGCGCTGGACTCGGTGGCCGGCGCTACCGGCAACATCGTCTACAGCAATGCGGTGCAGAAGATGCGCGAGGAGGTCGCCACCGGGCAGAGCATGCAGCTCACCATGCGCCAGCGGAACCTGTTCCCGCACATGGTGGTACAGATGACCGCCATCGGCGAGGAGTCCGGCGCGCTCGACGAGATGCTCGCCAAGGTCGCGGACTTCTACGAAGAGGAAGTCGACAACCTGGTGGATGCGCTGAGCAGCCTGCTGGAACCGCTGATCATGGTGGTCATCGGCGGCCTGGTGGGCAGCCTGGTGGTGGCCATGTACCTGCCGATCTTCAAGCTGGCGGCCGTCGTCTGAACATCCATGGAATATGCCACCACAACGCTGAGCACCCTATCCGAGACCCCCGTGCTGCTGTTCACGGCCGTGGTCATGCTGGGCCTCATCATGGGCAGCTTCCTGAACGTGGTTATCGCCCGCCTGCCGCGCATCATGGACGCGGAGTGGCGGCGGGACTGCGCCGAGTTCGGCGCGGCGACGCCGGGTGCGGAAGCCGCGAGTCCGGCGACCGACGCCGATCCGCCCGACACCAATCCGGACGCCACCACTGCGGAAGCACTCACGCTCTCGCGTCCCGGGTCCCACTGCCCCCACTGCGGCCATCGCATTCCGCCGTGGGAGAACGTCCCGATCCTGAGCTTCCTGCTGCTGCGCGGGCGCTGCAGCGCCTGCCATGCGCCCATCTCCTGGCGCTACCCAGCAGTGGAGGCCCTGACCGCGCTGCTCTCGGTGGTGGTGGTCTGGCACTTCGGCCCGACGGTGCAGGCCGCGGCAGCACTGCTGCTCACCTGGGGGCTGGTGGCCTTGGCCTTCATCGACGCCGATACCCAGTTCCTGCCGGACGACATCACACTGCCGCTGCTCTGGCTCGGTCTGCTGCTGAGCCTGGGGCCGGTGTTCGTGGACAGCCACACCGCCATCGTCGGTGCCGCCGCCGGGTATCTCAGCCTGTTCGCGGTGTTCCACGCGTTCCGGCTGCTCACCGGCAAGGAGGGCATGGGCCGCGGGGACTTCAAGCTGCTGGCCCTGTTCGGCGCCTGGATGGGCTGGCAGGCGCTGCCGCAGATCGTGCTGCTGTCAGCGGTGCCGGGTGCGGTGTTCGGCGTCGCGCTGATCCTGAGCGGCCGCACCGGGCGTGAGACGCCGATCCCGTTCGGACCCTTCCTCGCCATCTCCGGCTGGATCAACCTGATCTGGGGCCACGACATCACCACCGCCTACCTGCGCTGGAGCGGACTTGCCTAGCACCTCGTCCCCGGCCGGGCTGCGCCCCTTCGCCGTCGCCCTGACCGGCGGCATCGGCAGCGGCAAGAGCGCCGTGGCGGAGCTCTTCGCCGCCCACGGCGTCACCGTCATCGACGCCGACGCCGTCTCCCACGCCCTCACCGCGCCGGGCGGCGCGGCGCTCGCACCCATCGCACGGGCCTTCGGCGCCGAGGTCATCCGCCCCGACGGCGGCCTGGACCGCGCCGCGCTGCGCGAGCGCGTGTTCGCCGACCCCGCCGAGCGCCGCCGCCTGGAGGCGATCCTGCACCCCATGATCCGCGCCCGGATGCAGGCCGACCTCGCCGCGGACACCGGCCCCTACGCCCTCCTCGCCATCCCGCTCCTGGTGGAGACTGGCCAGACCGACCTCGCCGACCGCATCCTGGTGGTGGACGCCCCCGAGGCGGTGCGCATCGAGCGCGTCGGCCGCCGCAGCGGGCTCGCACCGGACGCGGTCCGGCGCATCATGGCGAGCCAGGCAAGCAGCACGCAGCGGCTCGCGGTGGCGGACGATATCATCGACAACAGCGGCGACCTCGCGGACCTGCGCCCGCAGGTCGAGGCGCTGCATGCGCGCTACCTGCGCCTCGCCGTCGCCGGTCAATAGGGCGCCGCACAGCCCCTGCTCCCGTCATCTCGCCTGGCCACTGAGCACCCGCATGTTCAGGGGGCTGCACTTCCGATGCTTGTGGAAGCGGCACTCTCGGCGCCGCAACCTGGCACAACTGTTCCGCCTCGTCGCGCCGTGCTGGACACCACGCAGAATGCTGGCCACCGCCCAACCACCGTTGCTAGCTTAACCGGATACAATCCAGCCGCATGGATGCTGACCGCGCCGCCTGGATTCGCCTCACCCTGCTCGGCCTGCTCAGCGGGCTGCTCGCGGGGCTGGCGGTGCTGGCGTTCCGCGGCGCCATCGAATGGGGGCAGTGGCTGCTGCTGCCGGCGGGCGGCGGCGACGGCTACGAGGTGCTGCCACTCGCCGCGCGGGTGGCGCTGCCCCTGACGGCCGGGCTGCTGCTGGGCCTGGCGTT
>NZ_JAJDNQ010000010.1 GCF_022340605.1 Thiohalocapsa sp. | reverse complement strand
GAGTCGTCAGTGCGAGCTGGCGGGGGTGGTGCGTTCCTGGGTGTACGCGCCGCGCGCTGAGGACGTCCTCGACGAGTTGGATCTGGAGCTGTTGCGGCTGATCGACGCCGAGTACACCCGTCGGCCGTTCTACGGCAGTCGCGTCACGTTGGGCCCGGCGTTTCTCCGCCCGGGCAAAAGAGATGATGCAAGCCATTGATTCGATTGGTGCGCAGGGGGGGACTCGAACCCCCACGGATTGCTCCACTGGAACCTAAATCCAGCGCGTCTACCAGTTCCGCCACCCGCGCAGGCGAGATGGGTAGTCTAGCTTGTGACCGGCCGCGACGGAATCGGCTGTCGCGTCTGAATGCGCCGCGATGCATACTCCGCCCGCGCGCCAGCCGCGGCGCGCCTGTGCCGGCAGTCAAGGTCGCCCGCGGCGGTGCAGCCGGCTTGGTTTGAGACAACGGAGATTGATAATGATGACGACGCGACGCTGGGGATGGGTGCTGGTGCTGAGTGCAATGCTGACGCTGGCAGGCTGCATCAAGGTGGATCAGACCTTGACGCTGAACGCGGACGGCTCGGGCACACTCGCCATGCGCTATGGCATGTCGGAGCAGACCATTGCCCAGTTGCAGGCCATGCAGCAGATGGCGGCCCAGGGCGGCGACGGGCTGGAGGTGCCGCAGGAGATGCCGTTCGACTTCGACCCGAGGCAGGTGCGGGCCGACTTCGAGGCGGACAAGCCCGATGGCGTTGAGCTGACGGCGCTGTCGTCCGAGGAGGTGGACGGTTGGAAGTACATCGACCTCACGCTGACCTTCGACGACATCCGCGCGCTGAAGCACACCGAGCTCTTCGAAGACAGCAAGCTCTCCATTATTCCCACCCGCGAGGGCGACTATAAGCTCATCCAGCGTGGCGGCGGCAATACGGACCTGTCCGGCGACGCTCCGGGGCCGCAGCTGATGCAGCAGATGACGACGATGCTGACGGGCTTTCGCATCGCTCAGACCATCGTCGTGCCGGGGGACATCATCAAGACCAATGCGCCGCAGGTGGACGGGCGGCGCGCATCCTGGGTGTTCGACATCGAGCAGGATCCGAATGTCATCCAGACCCTGGCGGACACGGACCTGGAGCTGGTCTTCGACGGCGAGGGCGTGAAGCTGCCGACCCTCGCACCCTGAAGCCCGCGACCCTGCCAGTGCCTGCTGCGGCTGGCGCTGGCGGCCGTGTCGGAGACCGGCCGCCTTTGGTCCCGGGTGGGTTCTTGTTCGGGTCCTGTTCGCGCCCCCGTCGTACCCCCGCTCAGCACCGCCTGGGGCGCGACCCATGCATGGCTCAACGCTGGCCCTTCAGGATTTCGAGGGGCGTTCCCGCCGGCAGTTCCCGCAGCCAGATGTCCAGCCGGGCAAGATCGGGCGGCAGCGCCTTGCGCGCGGCCTCGGCCGCGGCCATGTCCGGGTACATGCCGTAAATCAAGCCATACCATGGGCGCCCACGCAGGCTGTCGACCTTGAGGTAGATCTTGCCCGGCAGGTCATGCCGGGCGATGAAGCGCTCGATGTCCTCGTGGCTCGGCAGACCCACCAGCTGAAGCGCGACCATGTTTTTGCCGGTGGTGAGCGTGTTCGTGCTCGAGCCTGCCTCGCCGGGCTTGGCCGCGCTTGCTGCCTCGCCGACGCTGGCGCTGGCGGTGGCCTTGCCGGCGCTGGTGGTCTTCGCGCCGGCCGCGGCTGCCTGGCGCTCGGCGCGCAGCTCGTCGATCCGCGCCTCTAGTGAGGCCAGGCGCTCGTCCAGCAGTGCGGCGACGCGGGCGTCCACTGCTGCTGACTGGCCGGGTGCGGCAGGTGGCGCTGCCGGCGATGCTCCCGGCGATGCTGTCGGGGGCGCTGTGCTGGGCCCTGCACCGGGTGCCGCGCTGGCCGCGGTGCCGCTGCCCGTGGTGGAGGCCGATGCCACGCGCTGGCCGGCGCCCTCGAGCGCCGTCAGCCGGTCACCGATGGCCTCGACAGCATCGCCGAGCTGGTCGATTTCCGCCTGAATGTCCGCGGAAGCGGTGCCAGGGGCGGCTGGCTGCTTGTGCTCGAGGGCGGCGACGCGGGCTTCGAAGGCGTTGCGGGTCTTGACCATCTCCGAGAACAACAGCAGCACTGCCGCCAACAGGATGATGCCGATGCCGGTGAGGACCAGGATGGCGGTGTGGTCACGCCGGCGCTGGGCGCGCATTTCCTCGCGGTGGGTCTCCAGCGCCTTGCGCATTTGCACCGCGCTGCGGCGGCGGTCATCGTCCACGTCCGCGATACGCTCCACCAGGGACTTTTCCATATCGCGCATATTGGCCGTCGCGGGCGGGGGGTCGTCCGGCGTCGGCAGCGTGGTCATCGAGTCCGGCTTGCCGGCGGCACGCGGTGACTCTTTGTGCAAATAGCCGGCGAGGTCCGGGTCGCTTCCTCGCGCGCGATTGGATTTTTCTTGCTCCGGTGAATCGCTCATGCCTGTTTGTCCGTCGTCCTGTTGGGGGAAAGCACTTCAGGCCCTCCATGATCCGCGAGCAGGGCGCCGTTGCCAAGCCGGCCGCGGCGGACGTGACAGGGCCAGGATGACGTTCGCCACTGGTGCGAGGCCATGCGGACGAGGGGTGGCCGGGCTTGCCTGATGCCCGCGGCCACCGCCATATCGGGCAGCAGCGCCAATCGCAGGCGTATCCGCCCGCGCTCGCGGGCGTCAAACGGGAGGTCCACATGCAACTGCAAGGCAAGACTGCCCTGGTGACGGGCGCCAACTCCGGGCTCGGTAAGGCGGTGGCTACGGCTCTGGCGCGGGCGGGCGCTCGAGTGCTGATGCTGTGCCGCGATGCCGGGCGCGGCGCCGCCGCCCGCGATGAGGTCGTCGCCGCAACGGGCAACGAGCGGGTGGAACTGCTGCTGTGCGATCTTGCCTCGCAAGCGGCCATCCGCGCCGGTGCTGCGGAGGTGCACCGGCGCATCGATGCGCTGCACCTGCTGGTGAACAATGCGGGCACGGCCTTCGCCGAGCACGGGCTGACGGCGGACGGCGTCGAGCGCTCGCTGGCGGTGAATCATCTCGGGCCCTTCCTGCTCACCAACCTGTTGCTGGATCTGCTGCGCTCCGGGGCGTCCGCGGGCGACGGCGCGCGCATCGTCAACGTGGGCACCAGGATCGACACGGCCATGGACTTCCATGATCTCAACTGGGAGCGCCGTCCTTACCGGATGATGGGTGCCTACGGCGAGTCGAAGCTCGGCAATATCCATTTCACCCGCGAGCTGGCGCGGCGCCTCGAAGGCACGGGCGTGACGGTGAACTGTGTCTTCCCGGGCGTGTTCCTATCCAATCTCGGCGGCACCGATGGCGCCCAGAACCGAGCGCTGAAGCTATTTGCAAAGCTGTTTGGCTGGGCGTTGCAGAAACCGCAGCGCGCGGCGCAGCGGGTGCTCTATCTGCTGACGGCGGACGAGGTTGCTGCCGTCAGCGGCGAGTATTTCGGGGATCGCAAGCCGATCCCCGCACCGCTCCAGGCCGACGACCCCGCGGCGAACGCCGAGCTATGGCGGCTCAGCGCCGCGCTGACAGGGCTCGATGGCGGGGCCGGGTGATCCTGTCTTAGGACGACAGCCATTCGCGTGCGGCGTCCATTTCCGCATTGGTGAACACCCGCACCTCGCCCGGCATCATGAAGCCCATCGCCTTTGCGGTGGTGCGCAGCCAGTCCACGTCGGTCACCAGCGCGATGCGCTCCCAGGCGGCCAGGTGGCTCAGGCCCACCTTGGTATCTTCCCACAGGGCGCCGACGTCGAAGCCCTCGAAGTCGTCACCCAACTGGTACAGGAGGCGGATCTTGTCGTGCGCCATCAGTACCTCTTCTACCGCCGGTACCACATGCTGCTCGTAGTCCGCCCCGGTGACCTTGCCATGGGCGCTGAAGCCGATCACGTTCTCGGGGAGTCCGGTTAGTCGCTCGATCATTGGATGACCTCCTGCTCAATGGCACACCCTTGGATTGGCGCACCTCGGTGCCGGGGGCGGCGGACCGCGACCGGATTACCGGGGTGCGCCCGATACCTCAAGCATAGTCGTCGGGTGCAGGATCATGAGCGTCGCGCCGGCGCGGGCTGCTGGATACAGACGCCCAGGCGGCGCCCCGCGACGGCGTGCGGTATTGCGGAGTAATCCGCTGCGCTCGTTGCCGGTTCGCGTTAATGTATGGGGGAGCGGGTTGCCGGACCCGGTGCCGAGTGTCGGCATCGAGCGGACAGCGCGCGTAAACAATAATGACCCGACCGCGGGAGCGGCGGGGGAGTGATGATGAAAGACAACCGGGATTTCGCCGACTGGGTCGCCAGCATCGAGCGGGGTGACTGCGGCTTTACCTATCTGCGTCTCTACGGCAACGCCCCGTCCTGGGTGCGCAACGAGGCCGTCAACCGCTTCGGCAAGGGCACGGTGTTCCTGCCGCCGCGTCAGGAGCGACCACCGGCCGCCGCCGCCTAGCCGCGGCGCTGCGGCGCTGCGGCGATCTAGCCAAGCCCTTCGGCGCTGATCCGCTCGGCCGGGATGCCGGCGACGGCCAGCGCCTCCGCCAGTGCCCGGATGGTTGCCGCCGGTCCGGCGAGGTAGTAGCGAAGCCCCTCGGGCGCCGCGAGGTCCGCGCGCAGCATCGCCACCAGATCCTCGCTGCGCGCGTCCACCAGCGGCGTGAAGGCGAAGTTGTCCAGCGTCTCCTTCAGCGCCCGGCACCAGCGTTGGTGGTAGTGGCCGCCAGGGCGATCCACGCTCCAGTAGAGGTGGAACGTCTCGATTTGATCGATGGACACCGCGTGCTCGATGAGGCTCTTGATGGGCGCGATGCCGTCGCCGATGGCGACGAACACGGCGGGCTCAGTGGCCTCCTCCCGCAGCACGAAGTCTCCCACGGGGCCCTGTACCTGGATCATCTCTCGCGTGGGGTGTCGATCGAACAGGTAGGCGCCGAAGGCGTCGTCGTCGCGGCGCACCAGGAATTGCAGGTTGCGCCCGTTGCAGGGGCAGGACGCGATGGGCAACTCGCGTGCGGCGTCGTTCTCCAGCGTCAGCAGCGCCCGCTGACCCGCCATGAAGCGCAGCGTGTGGGTGCGCGGCGTCTGCACGTGCAGCACCAGCAGGTCGTCGCCCTCGGGCTCCAGCTTGCGGATCTGGGCGCGGATGTCCTGCTGCGGCAGGTCGGCGGTGGTGCGCGCCTCGGCGGCCTCCAGCACGACGTCGGTGACGGCCGTATTGCAGCAGGTGAGCATGTAGCCCATCTGCTTCTCGCGCTCGGAGAGCACATAGTCGTGCTCGCTGATGCGCGCCACTTCCCCTGAGACCACGCGCGCCTTGCACTCGCCGCAGTTGCCGCTGGCGCAGCCGTAGCCCAGCCGCACGCCGGCGCGTACGGCCGCCTCGAGGATGGATTCGGTGCCGTCCACGAAGAATTCGTGGCCACTGGGGATGAGCTTGACGTTGGCGGACATGAGACGCAGGAAGGTGTCTTTGGCGAACAGGCGCGCGCGGCTGTCCTCCGGCGGCAGGGTGTCGATCTCCTGGCAGCGGGCGTCGAGCCAGGCCGACAATTCATTGCTGATGCCGCTGTCCGCCAGGCGCTCGCGAAGCTCCGCGATCAGCGCCGCCTGGGCATCCGCCTGCGCCGCTTTGCGCGCCAACGCCTCGCCCAAGGACCTGAGGCGCGCCAGCAGCACCTGCGGGCTCGGCAGCGCGGTGTCCGCCTCGTGGCTGCGCGGCAAGGCGGCGGCCTTGATCTGCTCCACCTGCTCCAGCTTGCCCGTCTTCTCCAGGCTGACGCGGGGATAGAGCCGCAGCAGGTCGGAGATCTCGATCTCGCCTTCGAAGGTGGTGGCCTCGCCGTTGCGGATGCGCCGCTGCAGCTCGGCGCGGGTCACGCCGGCGAGGCGGGCGGCGCGGGATAGTGACAGCAATTGTGTCATGTTGGGCTGCGTGGGGCTGTGGGCGAAAGTTGAGCGTTTGAGTTTAGCGGCTCTGTGGCTGTCCGGCGGAATTGTCATCCCGATGCACGGGTCGCCAGGTGGTTTCGTCGCGCTGCACCTCGTAGCGCGCCCAGCGCGCGAGCTCGGCCCGGCTCATGGTGCCGGTGCAGCGCCGCTCGGCGCCGGCGACGCCGCGGTAGATGACCAGATCGTTGGCCGGCTTGTCCGCGGCGTCCACCACACAGCGCACCGACCAGTCGGCGCCGAAGCGGCCGTTGCTGTAGCAGCGGCCCGGCTGGATGTCCGCGGGCGAGAGCGTGTCCCGGTCGGCGTGCCGGGTGGCGAGCGTGTAGATGCGCAACAGGTCGTGCTCGGACGCGTCGATGAAGGAGCCCATCTGGCGCAACGCGAACAGCAGGTCGTCTTCGGCCAGTCCTTCCACCTCGGCGTCCGCGGGCGTGTCCTTGGGTTCCGTGCGGGCGGCCAGCACCGCCGGGTAGCGCCGCCACGCAAAGGGAAAGTTGAACAGGGTGCCCACCGTGACGATCACCACGGCGTTCAGCAGCACCGGCGTCAGCACGAAGGCGTAGCCGATGGGGGTCGCAGCGCTGCTGCTCAGCACGGCGGTCAGGGCCGTCGCGCCGCCGGGCGGATGCAGGCTGCGGGTGTAGTGCATGACCAAAATGGCGAGTCCCACCGCGAGCGGTGCCGCCAGCGCCACCGGGTGCACCTGCTGGGCCACGGTTACGCCGATGAGTCCGGACAGCACGTGGCCGCCCAACACCGGCCAGGGCTGCGATAGCGGCCCGTGCGGCACGCCGAATACCAGCACCGCGGAGGCGCCCATGGACGCCACTACCAGGACGGTGGCGCTGGCGGGCGCCAGCAGCGCAGAGGTCCAGTAGATCAGGGCGATGCCGAGCAGCCCGCCGGCCATCGACAGCCAGCGCTCCAGGTGTCCGGTCGGGTCCCGGGAAATCGCGGGCAGTTTCATGCCGAGGCCCGCCCCGCGCGCCGGCGCGCGGATTCCCGCACAACGGCGTGATGCCGGGCCGGGCTGGCGTGAGCTGGCCATCGGTGCACGATTGCGAGCATGGATCTCCCCCAAGGTCTGCGGCGGGGCGCAGCCGGCCGCCGTCCGGTTTTTTCGATGGCCGTGTACCTTGCCGGTGCGCGGATCAACCGGCCTTGACCTCGCTCAAGGCGGCCCCGTGAATACCCGCTTCCCGCGCCCCTATGATCCTGGTCAAGGGCGCGATTTGCGGCTTGATTCGAGTCAAGGCCGCATCAGCCGCCTGCTCCGAGACTCGCCCTTGGCCCTAGGCCCCTGGCCGTGAAGCCATAAGCCCCGCGACCATTGCGAAAATTCCCCAACAACGAGTCTCCTTCATGTTTTGCAACCAATGCGAGCAGACCTTCCGCCAATCCGCCTGCGTCAACAGCCCCGGCACCTGCGGCAAGAACGAAGACATTCAGTCCCTCCAGGAAATCCTGCTCTATGGCCTCAAGGGCATGGCCGCCTATGCCCATCACGCCCGGCGCCTGGGCAAATCGGACGAGACAGTCTCGGCCTTCATCGAGGAGGCCCTGTTCGCCACCATGACCAACGTCAACTTCGATCTGGACACCTTGCTGGGCTATTGCCTGAAGTGCGGCGAGATGAACCTGCGGGTGATGCAGATGCTGGACGAGGGCCACGTGGAGCGCTTCGGCAAGCCGGCGCCCACCGCCGTGACCGAGGGCACCCGCGCCGGCCCCGGCATCCTGGTCACCGGGCATGACCTATTGGACCTCTGGCAACTGCTGGAGCAGGTGCAGGGGACCGATGTCAAGGTCTACACCCATGGCGAGATGCTGCCCGCGCACATGTACGAGCGATTCCGTCAGCACCCGAACCTCGCCGGCCACTACGGCGGCGCCTGGCAGGAGCAGAAGAAGGAGTTCGCGGCCTTCGCGGGCCCGGTGGTCGGCACCACCAACTGCGTGCTGATCCCGCCGGAGAGCTACCGCGGCCGGCTGTTCACCACCAACGCCGTCGCCGTGCCTGGCGGCACGCGTGTCGAACCCGGCGACTTCAAGCCGGTGATCGAGGCAGCGCTGGCCGGCGAGCCCTGCCCGGAGTACATCGTCGGTGAGTCCACCATCGGCTTTCACCGCAGCGTGCTGCTGGAACATGCGTCGGCCATTGTCGATGCCGTGAAGGCCGGCAAGATCAGCCGCTTCTTCGTCATCGGCGGCTGCGACGGCGCCGAGAAGGGCCGCAACTACTTCACCGACTACGCGCAGGCGACGCCCGACGACTCCTTCATCCTGACCCTCGGCTGCGGCAAGTTCCGCATCCGCGACTACCACTTTGGCGAGCATCTGGGCCTGCCGCGGCTGATGGACATGGGCCAGTGCAACGACGCCTACGGCGCCATCGCCGTGGCCGTCGCGCTGGCGGAGGCCTTCGACTGCGGCGTCAACGACCTGCCGCTGACTCTGGTCATCAGCTGGTTCGAGCAGAAGGCCGTCGCCGTGCTGCTGACGCTGCTGCACCTGGGCGTGAAGGGCATCACCCTGGGCCCGAACCCGCCGGCGTTCGTCTCGCCGAACGTCTTCAAGCTGCTCCAGGAACGCTACGACCTGCGGCTGACCGGGAGCGATGCACAGGCGGACCTGCGGGTGGCCGTCGGCGCCTGAGCCACCGCGGCGGCCCCAACCGAGACGCGCCCCGGAGCGCCAGCATCCTGGGAGCGCCGGCATCCTGCCGGCCCCTGCGCACGCCACCTCCAGCCGCCAGTGAGTAACGACACCGCGACTTCACGCATCAGTTGCCCCATCCACCCTGCTCCGGCAGCGCAGACGAGACGCCCCGAACAGCATCGAGCATGAGCTCGTCCGCCGCCGTGGGAGCGCCGTCCTCGGCGCGACGGGCGTCCAATCGCGGCGGGGACGCCGCTCCCACGGTGCCATGGTCTTGGACGGAGTCATGACGCTGCGGGCGCTGTGCAGCGGCTTTGCACGTATCCGGCTCATCACCTTTCGGCGCAATTGGTTCGAAGATGCCCAGCAGGAGACCTTTCTGCTGCTCACGTCAGGCGTGAAGGGCCTCGTCTTCGACCCGCGCAAGAACCTGAAGAACCGGTATCGGGATATGGTGATGGAGGCGCTGGAACTGCATCGCCGCTTTCCCTACGCGGTCTGTGGCCACCTGTTCTTTCTCGGCAAGACCGAGTCCGCCTTGCCATCGAAGAAGTTCGGCACCATGCTCGGCGAGGCGGCCGTGCTGATGGCCGGCATTGCCCAGCGCCGGCTGCCCACGGACGCGCCTGAGTTGTACGAGGAGATCGGCATTCTGCTGTTTGGCCCCGGCGATCCGGATCCGCTGGATCTCACACTCGGCGGTGTCCCCGATTCGCTGCATGCGGCCTCGTATCCACATCGGCTGGTCGACACCTTCAACCGAAGGAACCCTTTCTATTGACTACCCACCACGACGAGCTCCGCCAAGCCCCGCTGCTCGCCGCTCTCAGCGACGCCCAACTGGACCGCGTGCTGCAACGCTCGGCGAGGGTACGCCTCGTGCCCGGGCAGGTGCTGTTCCGCCAAGGCGAGCCGGCGGCGCGGTTTTACTTTGTGCGCGACGGGCAGGTGCGGCTGTTCCGGCTCGCGCCAGACGGTGCGGAGAAGGTTATCGAGCTGATCGGCCCCGGCCAGACCTTCGCCGAGGCGGTGATGTTCATGAGCGAGACCGCGGGCAGCGGGCGCTTTCCGGTCTGCGCCGCCGCGCTGGAGGCGGCCCAGGTGCTCGCCATCGACTCGGCAGACTTCGCGGCGATGCTGCGCGAGTCGCCGCAGACCTGCTTCGCGCTGCTCGGGGATCTCAGCCGGCGCCTGCACGGCATGATCGCGGAGATCGACAGCCTGACCCTGCTGTCGGCGCAGGGCCGCGTCGCCCGCTGGCTATTGCGCGAGCTGAGCAGCGCCGAGCCCGGCGTTGGCCCGACCCTGCGGCTCAGCGTCTCCAAGGCCGTGCTCGCGTCGCGGTTGTCTATTCAGCCGGAGACCTTCTCGCGCGTCACCCGCCGGCTCATGGACCAGGGCATCATCCGGGTGCATGGCGAACTGGTGGAGATTCTCGACCGGGATGCGCTCGGCCGGGTCGCGGACGGGGATTGAACCTAGGTTGCTTGGTGGCGCCAAATGCTTGAGCGAGTCAAGTTTGTCGTCGTCGTATTCGTAGTCGGGTAGTCGATTACGACAACGATCCCTGTATCCCCCGCGAGAGCGATGATCGCGCCTTGTCGGTCTGAGGTGAAGCCTCGCCAGACGGCTGCGTTCGCGAGGCGGGGCGTGCCGTGGCCGCGCGTTGCGTCGATGCGGCGCGCGGACGAGCCGGTCGGCCCGGGCTCCGCCAGCGGTACGCCGCCGAGCGGTGGGCCTTGATCATAAGTCCGTCCACCGCTGTGGGAGGGCCGTCCTCGGCGCGATCGGCTCCCAATCGCGGCGGGGACGCCGCTCCCACGTCGGGCGGCCGCTGGCCGAAGTTATGATCAAGGCCGAGCTGTCTCGCTTGGCCGCACTCATCCCCCCGTCGCGTTCATGTGCCGAAAGATGATCGGCCGCTCGGTGAGGTCGAAGTCGTGGCCGGGGGGTTTGATGGACATGGCCTGCCGGATGGCCTGCTTGACCCGCTTGTCGTCGGTGGGATTTGCGCGCAGCGCCCGGCGCAGGTCGGCGGAGTGCTCTTGGCCGAGGCAGAGCAGCAGCCGGCCCTCGGCGGTGACGCGCACGCGGTTGCAGTCGCCGCAGAAGTTGTGGCTGTGCGGGGAGATGAAGCCGATGCGGCTCGCGTGTCCGGTGACGCGCCAGTAGCGCGACGGGCCGCCGGTGGTCTCGGTGGTGGGGATCAGCGCGAAGCGGCCGGCGAGGTCGCGGCGAATGGCCTCGCTGGAATAGTAGGCTTCGGCGCGGTCGCGGTCGCCGATGACCCCGAGCGGCATCTCCTCGATGAAGCTCAGGTCCAGACCGCGGTCCAGCGCGAACTGGACCAGGTCGCGGACCTCGTCGTGGTTGCGATGCTTGAGGATCACGCTGTTGAGCTTGACGCGCTCGAACCCCGCGGCGAGGGCCGCGTCGATGCCCGCCAGCACCTGGTCCAGCTCACCCTTGCGCGTGATAGCGGCGAAGCGCTCGCGCTGCAAGGAGTCCAGGCTGATGTTGACGCGCGTGACGCCGGCGGCCTTGAGCGCGGCGGCGTACTTGGGCAACTGGGTGCCGTTGGTGGTGACGGTCAGATCCCGGATGCCGGGCAGGGCGCCGAGCTGCTCGAACAACCAGAGCACGTTGCGCCGCACCAGCGGCTCGCCGCCGGTGATGCGCAGCTTGGTGACGCCGAGCTCGCTGAAGCAGCGCCCGAGGCGGGCGATTTCCTCCAGCGTCAGGAGCTGGGCGCGCGGCACGAAGGTCATGTCCTCCGCCATGCAGTAGACGCAGCGCAGGTCGCAGCGGTCCGTCACCGATAGGCGCACGTAGGTGATTTGACGGCTGAAGCCATCGACGAGTTGGGAGTGTTGTTCCGGCATGGCCTCTCGATGCATTGGCGCGCGGACGAGGGTGACGCGAACATGAATGTTAACCGTTCGAGGCAGCCGGCCGCTGCTGGGGCGGCACGCCGGTAAGCCGGGGGTTTGTGGGGTTTTGCGTCGTTTCAGAAATCGTCGGCAACACGCAGGAAGCTCGCGAAGCGCGGCAGGCCGGTGCGGGTAAGACCGAAATACTTGAAGGTGATGAGGCTGCCGATGGGAGGGGGCGCTTGCCGCTCGGCGTCCGTGAAGCCGGTGCCGACGCGAAAGCGCCTGCCGGCGGGCAGCTCTACCAGCAGCGAGCCCAGCATGCCCTGATACTTGCCGCGGCCGGGCAGGTGATCGATCACTCGCGCCTCGGCCTCCAGGTAGGGCTTCACCTTGAGCAAATCGTCGCTGCGCCCGGGCCGGTAGGGCGCATCGCGGCGGTGCAGCATCAGGCCCTCACCGCCGGCGGCGGCCACCCGCTCCAGCCGGGCCATCAGCGCGTCGTGATCGGCAACGCGGTTTTGCGCCACCAAGCCCACGTGCGGGTTGTCCAGCCCGGCCGATAGCCGCTCCAGCAGTTTGAGCCGGGTCTCGAAGCCGCCCCCGGCGCCCGGCAGGTCGAACAGCATGTAGCGCATGCTCCGCCAGGTATCGGGCTCGGGCGCCTGGCGGCGCACGGCGCCGGAGACCTCGGCGAAGCGGCCGCGGCCGAGCCACAGCTCGCCGTCCAGCGGCATGGGCGGGAGGCCCGCCGTGAACCAGTCGGGGGCGTTGATGGTGTGGCCACCGCGGGTCAGCAGCCGCGCGCCGTCCCAATAGGCGCGCACACCGTCGAGCTTTTCGCTCACCAGATAGGCGGCGAGGTCGGCGCCGGGCGCGTAGACCTCGGCCAGCGCGAGGGCGGGTCTCGCGGCGGTTTCCGCGGCTTGGCCGTCGGGTGTGCTGACGGGCACGCCGCCGGCGTCGTCGATGGCTGGCTCGGTGCCGCCGGCCGGCTGCGGGCGCAGCGCCGATGTCAGCAGCAGGTAGAGGCCAAGGTACGCGCCTTGGCGAGGGGGCAGGGGCTTCATCGCAGCGTCCGCATGATGCGCCGGCGGCAGTGCCGCGCTGGCTGGTTATTCGTACACGCGCTGAGGGTGCGCCAGTTACGCCTTCCGATGCAAGCCGCCGGCCTCGTTGGCGTGGATTCAGGCGGCGCGTATGGGGCCGTCGACGCGCGGGCGTGGCGGCCGTGCGAGAACCGGGTTCCGCTGATCTCATGGTTTGCGCAAACGTGGGAGCGGCACTCTTGGTGCCGCGACTGCTGCTCCACAGACCTTTTGGTGTGCCCAAACTGTGCGCGTGCCCAAAGGAGCGACCTTTCGGAAGCCATCCGCGATGCCCGCAACATCGCCCGGCAGCAGGCGCTAGCGGCCTGAGCAACCGGCACCCGCGCGGGCCTGGCGGCCGCGGTCCGCCCTGACAAGCGCCATCGGCAGGCTGGAGCGCCGCGACCCAAACGCCCTGAAGCGCCCGCCCTGGGAGCGCCGGCGTCTCGCCGGCGCTCCCAGAGGCCGGCAAGATGCCGGCGCTCCCAGGGCGGCGGCTCGGTTACGCCGGCTCGTCGCAGTGGGCCGCGATATGCGCCCGCGCCGCATCGCGCAGGGCAACCGCCGCCTGCCAGTCGTCGCCGGCGGGCTGCAGCGGCGCGCCGATGCTGAGCCGGACGCGCCCCCAATGCGGGACGAACGTGTTGCCGGGGTAGAGCGCGCGGGTACCGCGCAGCGCCACCGGCAGCAGCGGCACGCCGGCAGCGGCGGCGGCGATGAAGGCGCCCATCCGGAACGGCAAGAGGCCCGGCTGCGCGCGGAAGGTGCCCTCCGGGAAGAAGCCGAGCGGGCGCCCGCTGTCCAGAATCACCTTGAACCGCTGCATCTCCTCGGGCCCGCGCAGCAGGTCGAAGCGGTCCACGAACAGGGCGTGGAGGCGTTGCATCGGCCAGCGGATGAAGGGGTTCTTGCGTAGCCCCTCGGCGGCGACGAAGACGATGGGCCGCCGCGCCGGATCGATCGCCTGGATGAGCATGCCCACGTCGAGGTAGCTCTGGTGATTGCACACCAGCACGAAGGGCTTGCCGGGCGCGGGGATGTGCTCGCGGCCGCGGACCTCGAGCGGCACCAAGGTGAGGCGCCGCAGCAGCGTCACGCCCAGCCGCGCGAATCGCCAGCGCCAGGCGAGCCGCGGCGCCAGCACCATGCCGAGCCAAATGGGCGGCGCCAGCAGACCGAACAGCAGCCAGGCGTAGCCGGCATAGAGCCGCCCCGGCAGTCGCCGCGCGAAGTGCAGCCCCATCTTCCCGAGTCCGGCGGCGCCGACCCGCAGCAACTGCCAGGTGGGCGCCGGCGCGCCGCCGGTCAGCTTGCCGGCCGTCCAGCGCTCGCGGGCGCTCACGCGTCGCAGCTTGCCGCTGGAGGTCTTCGGGATGGCCCGCGGCGGGGCGAGCACGATCTCGTCCGGTGGCAGGCCGAGCACCTCGGTGGCGCGCTCGCGGATACGCCGCGCCAGCGCGGCGCGCCGGGCCGGGTCGCGCTCGCGCGTCTCTGCCAGTAGCACCAGCCGCTCGCTGCCGTGCTCGGGGTCCGGCGCGGCGAAGGCCACCACGCAGCCCCTGCGCACGCCGGGCACCTCGCCGATGGCCTGTTCCAGCTCATAGGGGTACAGGTTGCGCCCGCCGCGGATGATCATGTCCTTGACGCGGCCGGTCAGGTGCAGCTCGCCGCCGGCGAGGTAGCCGCGATCCCCGGTGTCGTGCCAGCGCTCGCCGCCGGCGGTGTGGATGAGCTTGGCGGTGGCGTCGGGGTTGCGATAGTAGCCGCGGGTGGCGGACGGCCCCTGGAACCAGACCTGGCCCTCCCGGCGCTCCGGCAGCGCCTGCCCGGCGGCATCGACGATGCGCAGCCGATAGCCCGGCAGCGGCCGGCCGCAGCTCACCACGGACATGGCCCGCGGGTCGTCGCAGGGCACCGGCAGCGCCTGGCCGGCGGTGCAGAAGCGCTCGCGGTCGATGCAGTCGATGGCCGGGCCGCGCGCCACCGGCGGAAAGGTGAGGCCGACGGCCGCCTCCGCCAGGCCATATACCGGTGCCAGGGCCTCGGCGCGCAGGCCGCAGCGGGCAAAGCGCTTGGCGAAGCGCTGCAAGGTGTCGGCGCTGACGGGCTCGGCGCCGTTGAGTGCCCGGCGCCAGCAGGTCAGGTCCAGCCCGTCGAGCTTGTCGTCGCTGATTCGCATCAGGCATAGCTCGTAGGCGAAGTTGGGCGCCGCCGACAGGGTGCCTCGGTGGCGGTGGATGGCCTCCAGCCAGCGTCGCGGCCGGGCCAGGAAGGCCAGCGGTGACATGGAGACCAGCGGCACGCCGAAGTACAGGCTGCCGAGCCAGGCGCCGATCAGGCCCATGTCGTGGTAGAGCGGCAGCCAGCTCACCATGACGTCGCTGGGGCAGACCGCCACGGCCGCGCCCATGGCGCGGATGTTGGCGAGCAGGTCGGCGTGGCTCAACACCACGCCCTTGGGCTGGCCGGTGCTGCCGGAGGTGTACTGCAGAAAGGCGATGTCGCCCGCGCGCGCAGCGGCGACGCGATGGATGGGCGCCGCCTGCGCCAGCTCCGCCGGCTGCAGCACGGCGCGCAGCGACGGCACCCAGGCGCGCAGCAGCCGCGCGACCGCGCGTGCCTCCGGCACCGTCACCAGCAGCACGGCGCCCGCGTTGTTGAGGATGCCGGCGTGACGGCGCAGGTGGTCTTCGAGCTGGTCCGGGCGCGCCGGCGGGTAGATGGGCACAGGCACGCCGCCCGCCAGCAGCACGCCGAAGAAGCTCGCAAAGTACGCCATGCCCGTCGGCAGCATCAGCGCGCAGGTCTGGCCCGCTTCCAGCCCCGCCGCTTTGAGCCCGCCGGCGGTGCGGGCGGCGGCCTGCCACAGCGCCGCGTGGGTGATGGGTCGCGGGTCGGGGGCGTCTTCGTAGAGCAGGATGTGGACTTGGTCCGGTGCGTGGGTCGCGTGCCAGTCCAGCACCTCGGTCAAGGTGCCCGCGGTCGCGGGGAGGGTGGCGGTGCCGGGTGCCGCCGCGGTCGTGGGCCGGGTGCCGGCTGCCTGGGATGGGTGCGCCGGCGCGGCCGCGGTTCCGGGCCGCGCCAGCGCCAGCAGGTCGCGCGGCGTCGGCGCCAGCAGCGCCTCGTCCGGCAGCCGGCAATCGAGCCCGCGCTCGACGCGCGCGAGCAGCTCCGCGCGGCCGAGGCTGTCGAGGCCGAGGTCGGTTTCCAGGCGGGTGTCGAGGCCGATGTCGTCCGGCGCGACGCCGATGCCGGAGTCGCGCGCCAGCGCCCGCACCAGGTCGATTAGGCGCTCGGCGGCGTCGACACGGTTGCCGGAGGCGGCCGCGGGGGCGCCGGCCCCTCTGCCGGTGCGCTGCGTGTTGGCCCGCGGCATCAGCCCGCCTTCCCGACGCCCGCGTGTTGCGCCCGGCTGTACAGCGCGTCGATCACCGCCGCGAACCGTGCCATCAACGCGGGCCGCTTTAGCTTCATGGTGGGCGTGATGAGCCCGTTCTCGATGGTCCAGGGCATGTGCGTCAGGTGCAGCGCGCGCACCTCGGCATAGCCGGGGAAGTCCGCCAGCCGCGCGTCGACCTTCTCCCGTGCCGCCTTGAGGGCGCGGCGGTCCGCCAGCGCCGCCGGGTCATTCGGGTCCAGCCCCAGCCTGGCCGCCAGAGCCCGCCAGCGCGGCTCGTCCAGCACCAGGATGGCGACCAGGAAGGGCCGGCCCTCGCCGATGACCATGGCTTGGTCAAACAGCGGCTCCATGGTGAGGGCGGACTCCATGTCCGTAGGCGGGATCTTCTCGCCGGTGGAGGTGACGATGATCTCCTTCAGCCGGCCGCGGATGCCGATCTGGCCGTCCGCGGCGATCTCGGCGATGTCGCCGGTGTGCAGCCAGCCCCCACCGTGGCCCCCACCGTGGTCATCGCCGTCTCCATCGACGTCGATGGCCGCCGCGGTGGCCGCCGGCTGCCGCCAGTAGCCGGCGGTGACGTTGGGGCCGCGCACGAAGAGCTCGCGCTCCGGCCCTAGCCGCACCTCGACGTCCGGCAGCGGCGTGCCGACCCAGCCCGGCCGGAAGCCTTCCGGTGCGACGCCCGTCACCACCGGCGCCGCCTCGGTGAGCCCATAGCCCTCCGTCAGCGGCAGGCCGAGGCCGACGAAGCAGCGCCCGATGGCCGGCGACAGCGGCGCACCGCCGCTCACCGCCACCCGCAGCCGCCCGCCGAGCCGCGCCAGCACCGGCCGCGCCACCAGCCGGCGCAGCACGGGCCAAAGTAGCCGGTCCACGAGACCGGGCGGCCGTTGGCGGCCCTGCGCCGCCTCGAAGCGCCGCCAGCCGATGCGCACGGCGTTCTCGAACAGCAGCCGCCTGAGCCCGCGCGCGCCGAGCTTCGCCTGGATCGCGAGATAGATCCTGTCGTACACCCGCGGCACCGAGAGCATGACCGTCGGACGGATGCTCAGCAGGTCCTCGCGCAGTCGCTCGACGGAGCGGGCATAAGCCACCGTGCAGCCCGCCATCATCGGCAGGTAATAGCCGACGGTGCGCTCAAAGGCATGGGCCAGCGGCAGGAAGGACAAGAACACATCCGTCGGCCGCGGCGGGATGCGGGCGATGACGCCTGCGGCGTTGGCGAGGATGTTGCGGTGCGAGAGCATCACGCCCTTGGGTGGACCCGTGGTGCCGGAAGTGTAGACGAGGGTGGCGGTGTCATTTGGGTCCGCGGCGCGGGGCTCGGGCGCGTCGCGGGCGTCGGCGCCCGCCGGCGGCAGCCAGTCGCCGGTCGTGCGGACCCGGGCGTCTTCGTTGGCGCCGCTGCAGCGCCGGCACAGCACCCGCCGCAGCGCCGGCAGTCCGGCGCCATGCG
Source organism: Thiohalocapsa sp. (assembly GCF_022340605.1). Taxonomy (GTDB): domain Bacteria; phylum Pseudomonadota; class Gammaproteobacteria; order Chromatiales; family Chromatiaceae; genus Thiohalocapsa. The sequence goes on along the minus strand of NZ_JAJDNQ010000010.1, from coordinate 16,346 downwards.
CCAACAGCGAAGGCCACCTGGCGTCGCTGGACAGCAACAGCAGCCGCGCGCCCGAATCGTTGAGGATATGGGCCAGATTGCCCGGGCTGTCGGTGGTGTAGAGCGGCACCGTCACTAGCCCCAGCGCCAGCGCCGCCTGGTCGAAGCAGACCCAGTCCACGCCGTTCGGCAGGCTCAGGGCCACGCGCTCGCCGGCGGCAAGACCCTCGCCGGCCAGCGCGGAGCGCCAGCGGGCCACCTCGCGGGCCACCTCGCGCCACGTATAATCGCGCCAGCCGTCGCCCTCGAATTGCCGGTAGGCAACCGCGTCCGGGCTGCGGGTCACGCGTTGGGCGAACAGCTCCGACAGCGTGCGCGCCGCGTCCAGACCAAGCTCGCCGGTGGCACCCGCCTCGGGTGCACCATACCGACCCGGGCTACCAGCGACCACGGCCACCGCGCTGCCTGGATGCGTCGTCCGAACGTCCATGAAAACCTCTCCGCAGCGTTGCCACCGGCCCGAGCGCCGGTCGCGGCGCCGCTCTGTAGAGTGAAGCCTCAGTTCGAGTATAGGCCGGGCCTCGGGGGCCACCATTGGTCGCGGTTGCGGCGGAATCGCAGGGACGGGGACGGTGATTCCTGGTTGCCTCGCCGCGTGTCGCGGGTTCGTGTAAGGTGCCGCATAATCAGCCCGGCGCCGGCTCACTGCGTGAGCCCGCAACGCTCGCTGGTATTGCTGGTTCTCGGTGCCGATGCGCTCGACGTTCGCGGGATGTCCTACCGCACTTCGAGTCGCCCGCACGCCCAGGGGAGCACCGCCCCGGGGCCACCGAGTTTCACTCGGCCCGCCGCCGGCGCGGCTCAATGCCGTGCCGGCGGCGTCGCGGTCGGCGCTTCGTTGGCAGGGCGCGCGGGCAGGGCGCGTGCTACACGTTCAGGTGCTTTGAGCAACGGCGCGGCGATTGTCAGGGCGACATCGAACGCTGGGGCGAAGTGTGGCGGCCATCATCGAGAGACGTGCTCGCCGGATGCGTCAGTGAGCCCAGACATCGGGGGTGCTAGCCCGGCAGGAAGTCGTCGCCGAGGATCTCGTCCACCGTCCATGGGCAGTCTTCTGGAAAGCCGCCCATGCCGGTCTCGTCGATGGCCTTGGTGACGGCGTCCGCCCAGATGGCGCCCTGCCACTGCGCATCGGCGAGGGTGGGTTTCAGGCTCGGCACCTGGTTGAGGTGGTAGCGCAGCGCGCGACGTTGCTCCTGGATGGTGCGGCGCCAGCTGTTGCTCTGCCGCTCCGGCTGATACTGCCACTGGAGCAGGTGGGCGAGCAGGGCGGCCATCCGGTTTGCGAGCTCGCGGCGCTCGCTCCTGCCCACGTCCTCGATCTCGTCCGCGATGTGCTCCAGGTCCAGCGCGTCGAAGCGGGCTTCGCGCAGCAGTGCCGCCTGCTCCGCCGACCAGGCGGCAATGTCTTCGTCGTAGCGGGTCATGGTCATGGAAGACGCCCTTGTTCGTTGGGCTGAAGCACCGCTTCGGCTGCGCGTGTCGGTCCGCCAAGCACCAGCCGCCGCTCGATGCACTCGATCCGCCGCTTCACCGCGGTGAGCTCGGCGCGGTTCGCCGCGTTCTCGGACATCTTCGAAGTATAGATGGCGGGATTCGAGGCGTGCGAGCGGCCCGCAATGCGGTTGATGGCATGCCTATGTCGTATGAGACGAACAGATCTACCGCCGGCTCGCTACCATTGGGTGTCGGTTGTGTTAGAGGTGCGGTGTGTCCCGCAGACTCACCCCGCCAGCTTCCCCACCACCGTCTCCACCTGTGCAATCCGCTTGGCCGGGTCCGCCATGTCCATGTTGAACCGCAGCGCCCCTGCAGCCTGGTCCAGCTTGTAGTCCTTCGGCCGTGACTGGATGAGCTGGATCAGCTTCATGTGATCGATATTCGGCTGCTCGCCGAAGACGATGCGACCACCCTTGGGGCCGGCCTCGAGCTTTTTGATGCCGAGCGGCTGGACCTTGAGCTTGAGCGCGGTGATGGCGAAGAGGTTCTTGGTGGGCTCGGGGAGGAGGCCGAAGCGGTCAATCATCTCGACTTGCAGGTCTTTCAGCTCGGTGTGGTCCGCGGCGCTGGCGATGCGCTTGTAGGTGACCAGGCGGGTGTGGACGTCCGGCAGGTAGTCGTTGGGCAGCAGGGCGGGGAGTCCCAGATCGATCTCGGCGCCGTGGTCGAGCGGGCGGTCCAGCTCGGGGGTGCGGCCGGCCTTGAGGGCCTGCACGGCGCGCTCGAGCAGGTCCATGTACAGGGTGAAGCCGATCTCGTGGATTTGACCTGATTGCTCGTCGCCGAGCAGCTCGCCGGCGCCGCGGATTTCCAGGTCATGGGTGGCGAGGGTGAAGCCCGCTCCTAAGTCCTCCAGGGATTCGATGGCCTCCAGGCGCTTCTTGGCGTCCTCGGTCATGGTCTTGGCGGGTGGCGTAATCAGGTAGGCATAGGCGCGGTGGTGGGAGCGCCCGACCCGGCCACGGAGCTGGTGCAACTGCGCCAGCCCGAGCTTGTCGGCGCGGTTGATGACGATGGTGTTGGCGCTCGGCACGTCGATGCCGGACTCGACGATGGTGGTGCACACCAGCAGGTTGAAGCGGCGGTGGTAGAAGTCGCGCATGACGCGCTCCAGCTCCTTCTCGCGCATCTGGCCGTGGGCGAATTCGACCCGGGCGTTGGGCACCAGGGCTTCGACCTTCTGCGCCATGTTCTCGATGGTTTCCACCTCGTTGTGCAGGAAGTAGACCTGCCCGCCGCGGGCGATCTCGCGCTGGCACGCCTCCTGGATGAGTGCGTCGTTCCAGGGCGTGACGAAGGTCTTGATGGGGTGGCGCTCCACCGGCGGCGTGGCGATGATCGACAGATCCCGCATGCCGGACATGGCCATGTTGAGCGTGCGCGGGATGGGCGTGGCGGTAAGGGTCAGCACGTCCACCTCCGCGCGGAGATTCTTCAGCTGCTCCTTGTGGCGGACGCCGAAGCGGTGTTCCTCATCGATGATGGCTAATCCTAAGTTCTTGAACTTGATGCTGGGCTGGAGCAGCTTGTGGGTGCCGACGACGATGTCCACGGTGCCCTTGGCGAGGCCGTCGATGATCGCCTTCGCCTCCTTCTGGTTCTGAAAGCGCGAAAGGCTTTCCACCTTGACAGGCCAGTCGGCGAACCTGTCGGCAAAATTCTGGTAGTGCTGCTGGGCGAGCAGGGTTGTCGGTACCAGCACGGCTACCTGCTTGCCGCCGCTGACGGCGACGAAGGCGGCGCGCATGGCGACCTCGGTCTTGCCGAAGCCGACGTCGCCGCAGACCACGCGGTCCATGGGCTTAGGCGTAGCCATGTCGGACAGGATGGCCTCGATGGCGCGCTGCTGGTCCGGCGTCTCCTCGAACTCGAAGGCGCTCGCGAAGGCCGCGTAGTCCGCGCCCGGGTCCGGGAAGGCGACGCCCTGGCGCGCCGCGCGCCGGGCATAGATGTCCAGCAGCTCCGCGGCCACGTCATGGGCCTTCTGCGCCGCCTTGCGCTTGACCTTGTCCCACTGATCGCTGCCGAGCCGATGCAGCGGCGCGTTCTCCGGCGCCGCGCCGGTGTAGCGGGAGATCAGATGCAGGGAGCTCACCGGCACGTAGAGCTTGTCGCCCTTGGCGTATTCCAGCGCCAGGAACTCGGCCGGGCTGCCGCCGACCTCGATGGTCTGGAGGCCGAGGAAGCGGCCGACGCCGTGCTCCTCGTGCACCACCGGGGCGCCCTCGTGCAGCTCGGTGAGGTTGCGCACCACCGCCTCGCCGTCGCGGGACTTGACCTTGCGCCGGCGTTCCTGGCGCACCCGCTCGCCGTAGAGCTGGGTCTCGGTGACCACGGCGAGCCGCGCGCGGCCGTCTGCCAGGGGCCGCATTGCCGGCAGCAGCAGCGGCTGCTCCAGCGGCGCCACGGTGATGCCGATGGGCGCGTCCGAGGCGATGAACCCGGGCCAGCCGTCCACCGGCCGCGGCTGGATGCGGAAGCCCTGGAGATTCTCCAGCAGCAGCTCGCGGCGGCCGGTGCTCTCGGCGACGAACAGCGTGCGCTGGCCGGGTTGCGCCAGAAAGTCTTGCAGCGCCGCCGCGGGGCGCTCGGCGCGGGCCTGGATGGCGAGTGCCGGCAGGGTGGCGGTGTCGAAGTTGTGCACGGCGCCGTAGCCCTTGCGCCGGTCCGGCACCTCCGCGGACTGCCAGCAGACGCCGGCGCGGGCGTTGAGGGAGGCCGCGAGGTCGTCGCTGCCCAGATACAGGGCGCGGGGCGGCAGCAGCGGGCGCTCGGGGTCGTGGCGGCGCTGCTCGTAGCGCTGCGCGATGCGGGCGAGGGCATCGGCGGCGGCGCCGCGCACGTCGGCGTGCTCGAACACCAGGGTGGCGTCGGGCAGGTAGTCGAACAGCGTCGCCGTCTGCTCGAAGAACAGCGGCAGGTAATATTCGATGCCGCCCGGCATACGGCCCTCGGAGACCTCGCGATAGATGATGCTGGCCTTGGGGTCGGCGTCGATGGCGGCGCGCCAGCGCTGGCGGAAGCCGGCGATGGCCTGCTCGTCGGTGGGGTACTCGCGCGCCGGCAGCATGCGTACGCGCTCTAGTTTTTCCAGCGAGCGCTGGCTGTCCGGATCGAAGGTGCGGATGGACTCCACCTCGTCGTCGAACAGATCGATGCGCAGCGGCTCCTGGCTACCCATCGGGAACACGTCCAGCAGCGCGCCGCGCACGGCGAACTCGCCGTGGGCGATGACCTGCGACACGCACTGGTAGCCGGAGCGCGTCAGGCGCGTGCGGGTGGCGTCGAGGTCCAGGCGGTCGCCGACACCGAGTACCAGTGCGTGGCCGTCCACGAACGCCCGCGGTGGCAGGCGCTGCAGCAGGGTACCCACCGGCACGACCAGCACGCCACGGCGCAAGGTTGGCAGGCGGTGCAGGGTCAGGAGCCGCTCGGAGACCAGCTCGGGCAGCGGCGAGAAGACATCGTAGGGCAGGGTCTCCCAGTCCGGGAAGGTCAGCACCGGGAGGTCGTCGCCCTTCAGAAAGAAGCCCAGCGCCTCGCGCAGCGCCGCCGCCGCCGGCATGTCCGGTACCGTGGCGACGATCGGCCGTCCCGCCTGCCGGGCGGCCGAGGCGATGGCGAGCGCCGCGGCGGCGCCGTAGAGCCGCCCCCAGAGCAGGCGCTCGCCGGCGGCTTCCGGCAGTGGCGGTTGCAGCGGCGACGCCGAGCTCGTGACGGCGGCTTCGGGTCTGTTGGCGGGTTTGTTGGCGGAGATGGCGGGCATGCTCATTGGATGAATCCGGCGGCTTTCTCGACGCGCTCGATGATGTTCTCCGGCAGGGGTACATAGCCGAGCCCGGCGGCCTGGCCCTGCGCGGCGGCGCTGGTGCAGTACTGGATGAGGTCGTGGACGGCGGCGAGCTGCTCGCCCTGATATCCCTTGGCGTAGAACAGCAGCCAGGTCATGGCGACGATGGGGTAGGCGTTGGCGCCGTGCGGGTCGCGGCTGTTGCCGCGCAGGTCCGGGGCGCCGCTCGGCAGGGTCCTAGCCGGGAATTTCGCCTCGGCCAGGGTCGCGGCGCTGGACTCGGGGTCGGCCGCGACATAGTTGCCGGCCTTGTTCTCCAACAGCGCGAGGAACTGCCAGTGCGCCAGCCTGGCGTAGCCGACGTCCATGTAGCCGATGGCGCCCGGGACCCGCGCGAGCAGGGCGGCGACGCCGTCGTTCATGGTCGCAGTCATGAAGTTGTCCTGCTCTGGCCATTTGGGCGACCTGGAGGTGCCGACGGCCTGCCTGAAATCGGGGTCGAGGGCGCTCAGGTGCGCGGTGAGCACCCGGGTGGCGCGGGCGGCGTCGGCGCGGACGACGACGGTGATGGGCAAGTCCGGCAGCGCGACATCCGGATTGGCCGTGACGATGGCCGGATCATTCCATGTGCTGATGTCGCCGGCGAAGATCTTTGGATAGACCTGCCGCGGCAGCCGGAGCGCGCCTACGTCCGGCAGGTTGTAGGCCAGCACGATGGCGCCGGCGGTCGTGGGCAGCGGCACGACGCCGCGCTCTACCTGACCGATCTCCTTGTTGGAGATGGCCGTGTCGGACGCGGCGAAGTCCACTTTGCCGCCGATCAGGTCGGCGACGCCGGCGGTGCTGTCGTCGGCCTCGTAGTCCACCCGTGCGCCGGTGCCGTTGAAGGCGTCCCGCACCTTCGGGTCGCGCGCGAACTGCGTGAACCAAGTTGCGTAGATGGGGAAGGGGAAGATCGCGCCGGCGCCGAGCAGGTGCGGCTCGGCGGCTGCCGCATCGGGGCACGAGAGCGCGCAGATGCAGCCGGCGAGGGCTGCGGCAAGCAGCAGGTGGATATTCTTCAGCCTCATGTATCTGGTGTCGGGCTTGACAGTGCGCACCCGAGCCGCGGGCGGTGCCGGCGCGGCCGGTGCTGAGGCCGGTGCTGAGGCCGGGGCCGACGCGTGGTTCGCGGCGCCATGGCTGTGCATGCCAAGTGAGCTGGGGTTGGCTTCGCGCATGGAAGGCGGCAATTCTCGCACAGGGGCCGCTTGCCGGTGGCGCCAGCCCGGACGTCCGCGCATGATCCCGCGTGCGACCGATGTGCATGCGTCCAGCGCGCGCGGATAATGAATCGGACCCGGCCGCGGCCAGTGCGCGCCGCACGCATGCGTCGAGCGCGCGCGGATAATGGTGGCGCCCGTTGAATTCGCAAACCCTTAGGAGGCCGCGATGTTGCAGATCGTGTTCTGGGTACTGGTGGGCATCTTGATCGGCTGGAACCTGCCCGAGCCGGCTTGGGCCAGGCAGATGCAGGACGGGGTGGTCAACTTCGTCAAGGAGCTGCTGGGCAAGTCCAAGAGCCAATAGGGCAGGGTGGGGGCGCCGCCACGGTGCCCCGGCAGACCTGAGGCTGGGCAAGTATTCGCGCTTGCGGCCATCCAAACCGCGCCCCTGTAACCCGCCCCGCAGGTCGGGCCGACGCAGGAGGCCCGACGATCAGGTGGTTTATGGCAAGCACCATGTCGGGCTTCGTTCCTCAGCCCGACCTACGACGCCCAGCCCGACCTTCGACGCTGCGCCCCCGCAAGCCGCGCGGTAGCCACCGCGTCAGCGAATCGCCGTTTGCGCTAGGTGAAATTACTGTAATATTCGTAAAGGGAATTCCTATTCGCTGCTGAGTCGATGTCTGATCTCGCACGCACGGCCGGGCAGAGCTGCCTGGCTTCAGTCTCAGCGGAGCGTGGGGTCTTTCCCTGGGACGCATCTTGAATGCAGATGCTTGGCACCATGTTTGCAGCTCGGGGCTGGTCTTGGGCGAGGCCGATCGAACCCGAGGCGCCTGCGCTGCGCAACGCTCAGTCATGTCAGGGGGTAGCGATGAGGAATGCCATGAGAGGACTCTTACCGGCCGTGGTCGTGGCCGCCGCACTGGTCAATCCCGCCCATGCCGGCATCGTGTCCACGGGGTCGGTTTCGTCGGATTACACCGGCGCGTCACAGATAAGCGACTGGGGGACGGTGGGCGCAACCACAAGCGTGTTCATCGGGTCGCAGGCAGGGCCGGGAACGGTCACGGTCGATGGGGGCTCGACGGTTACGACCAACTACACGAGCATCGGGTACTACAACATCGCGTCCGGCAGCAAGCTGACAGTGACAGGTGCCGGGTCGTCCTGGTCGGCCGACAATTGGATAACCATCGGCGAAGGGTACAACAACGATGGTGCGCTGGAGGTACTGAACGGCGCCAGCGTTTCGAGCTCATCCAGCTTTGCGATCGGCTACAACTCCCCCGGCAGTCTGCTCATCGACGGCGGCAGCGTGAGCATCGGCGGCATACCGTTCTTGAATCGGTATTCGCAAAGCGATGGCAGCACCCTGACCATCCGTGGCGGGGGCACGCTGACGTCCAACAGCGCGCTCGATACTTCGTATAACAACGCGACCGTGACCATCGAGGATGGGCTGATCGACGTCAGCTCTGTCAACTCTGGAGACGCCACCAGTGTGGTGGACATCAACATCGGTGTGGACGGTGTGCTGTCACTCAGCCACGGCTCCGGCGATGCGACCATGGCCAATTTCCTGACGCGCTTTTTCGGTCAGGGCACCACCAATATCAACTTGTGGACGGGTACGAGTTACGTGCCCTACACGTCGCTGACCGAGGGTGTCGACTATCAGGTGGTGGCCGATGGTTCCAAGTGGTTGCTGTCGGTCACCCCGCAGGCCGACACGCCGGTCCCGGGCACCCTGGCGCTGATGCTCGGCGGGCTGACCCTGGTGGGCGCGCGCCGCCGCCGGCGCGGCTGACCCGCCCGCGTTCCAGGGGCGGTAGCCGCTCGACAGCGGCTGCGCCGCTGAGCAGCAAGGCATCGCAAGCAGGGCGCTTGCGATGCCTTTTTTCGTTTGTGCAGCGGGTCGCCGGTATCTGGCCTTCCTGCGGACCTGTTCGTAGGGCGCGGCTCAGCGCCATCGAGCCGTCGCTGCTGAGACCGGGCAACAATCCGTTGTCGGTGGGGCCGAGCGACCGCGAAGCCCGACGGCAACGGCGCGTCGGGCCTCCTGGCGTCGGCCCGACCTACGTGACCCGACCTACGGCGCGGCGCCCGTAGGTCGGGCTGAGGCACGAAGCTCGACGTGGTGCGCGTCGTAACCACCTGATTGTCTAGTCTCCTTCGCCGACCCGACGTCCAGGGGCGCACCTTGGATGGCGGTGAGCGCGAGCGCTTGCCCATCTCCGCTGCCGCGGCGCGGCTGCGTCGGCGGCGCGCGCCGCTCAGGGCTGCAACCGGTCGAGCAGCTCTATCGCCGCCGCCTGCTCGGGGAATCGGTGCGCGCGGATCTGCAGCAGGACTTGGCGCGCCCGCGCGGGCTCCCCGGTGGCTGCCAGCGCGCGGGCGTAGTGATAGGCGATGCTCGCATCGGTGGGGCGGCTCTGGTAGGCGGCTTGCAGCAGCGGCAGCGCGGCGTTCGGCTCGCCGGCATCGAGCGCGATGACGGCCAGGGTGTCGGCATAGTCGGGCTCATTCGGTGCCAGTCGGTGGGCGACCTCGGCCAGTTGGCGGGCGCGGGCCGGGTCCGATTCGCGCAGCAGCCAGGCGAGGTTGTTGTGGACCGCCGGCAGCGGCGGCTCGTGCTGGAGCAGCGCCTCGTAAACCCCGACGGCCGCCGCGGTGTCGTTCAGCGCCAGCGCCAGGTCGGCCGCGGCGAGCTGGATGCCGGTGTCCCGCGGATGATCTTTCAGCCAGTCCTGTGCAACGGCGCGCGCACCCTCGGGGTTGCCGCGCTGGCGCTCGTTGTCGATCAGCATTGTGGTCAGGGCGCGGTTGCCTGTCTGCTCGGTACGCAATGCCTTAAGCAGCGCCGATGCGCGGGCGCGGTCACCCGTTTCCATCGCATTGCGGGCGTCCGCCGTGCGCACGACAAAGGCATGCCCGGTGGCGTCGTCCAGAAACGCCAGCCAGTCTTGACGGCGCTCCGCCGGCATCGCACCGAGCACCATCTCCAGCGTGGCGAGTGCGAGCGGACTGTCCGGTGCGGCGCGCAGGGCGCGGATTGTCCGCTCCCGGGCTTCGTCGACACGGCCGAGGGCGGCCAACGCGCGTGCCTGGAAATAGAACGGCTCCGCCGCCTCTGGGCGTAGGGCGCCGAAGTCCTCGAACACGCTCAGCGCTTCGTCGGCGCGGCCGTCGGCCAGTGCCAGCCTGCCACGCAGGTCGAGCAGTTCGGGGGTGTCCCTCTGCTCGGCGGGGGCCGTCTGCAACAGTTTCTCGGCGGCGGCCGGCCGTTGCAGGCCGAGCAGCAGACGCGCCGCCGCCAAGCGCAGGGCGAGGTTGCCCGGCGCCGCTTTAACCGCGTCCGCCAGTTGCTCGGCGGCGCCGTCGGTGTCGCCGTTGCCTGCCAGCAGCTCGGCGAGCGCCAGGACGGCGCCGGTGTTGCCGGGGTCCGCGGCCAGCACGCCGTCGATGGCTTCGCGGGCGGTGGCGGTGTCGTCGTCGGCGAGCGCGAGGCGTGCGAGGTTGAGCGCTGGCTCCAAGGCGCCGGGGTCCATGGCGCTGCTTTTCCGCAGTAGTGCCCGCGCGGCGCCCCCGTCGCCACGCAGCGCCAGGGTCACCGCCAGGGCATTCATCGCTTCTGCATCGCGCGGCGCGATATCGGCCAGCGCAACGGCCTCGGCGTGGGCGGCTTCGGTGTCACCCGCCTGCACCAGCAGCCGGATCAGCAGCAGGCGTGGCGCCTTGGCCTTCGGCGCGGTGGTGATGACGCGGCGCAGCTCGGCGATGGCGCCGTCGCTGTCGCCCGACGCGGCGAGCCGTTGCGCATGGGCGAGGGCGAGGCGGCCGTTGTTCGGAGCGGCCGCGGTCAACTGGCCCAGCAGCTCGGGGGTCTCGTCGCCGCGGCCCTGCGCCAGCAGGGCGCGCACCAGCAACAGACCCGCCTGCTCCCGCGCCTCGGGCCGATCGAGCAGCGGCCGCAGCAGGGACTCGGCGCTGCCGGGGTCGCCGGCGCGCAGGCGCAGCTCCGCCAGCAGCAATGCGGCGCGCCAGGCGCCGGGCGCCGCTGCCAGGGTCCGTTGCAGGTGGTCTTCCGCGGCGTCGAAGCGCTGTAGTTGCAGCAGCGTGACAGCGGTGAAGTAGCTGGCCTCGATGTCGGTGGGCACGGCTTCCAAGTAACGCAGCAACAGCGGCAGGGCAGTTGCGGAATGTCCGCGTGCCAGCGCCAGGCGGCCGCGTGCGTACGCGAGGCCGGTGAAATTCGGCACCTGTTTGGCCGCCGCATCGATGTCTTGCGCAGCCGCATCAAGCTTGCCCTCATCGATCCGCACCAGCGCCCGCTTGTAACGGGGCATCCAGTCGGCGTGACGGCTCAGGATGGCAATGCTGTAGACGCGCTCGGCCTCCGCCAGATCGTGGGATTGTTGCGCCAGGAGGCCGAGAAACTCCCACGTCAGGGCCAGCTTGGGGTCGATGTCGGTTGCGTGTTGCGCATCGGCGCGGGCGCCGTCCAGATCGCCGCTCGCCAAGCGCCCCAGTGCACGCTCCAGCACCGCGCGGGCGTTGTGCGGGTCGAGCGCCAGCGCCGTTTCGATGCGCGTCGACGCCTCTGCGTCACGGTGCAGGGCGTGGAGTGCTTCGGCACGGATGCGCGCGATCTGGGAGCGCAGCGCGTCGGGGTCCTCCGGGGCGGGCGAAATTTCCTCCAGCACCGCCTGGAAGCGCTGCTGCTGGAGCAACGCATCGCCGAGCAGCGGCAGCACCTCGGCACGCGCCGCGCCGGCGGCGAGGAGGCGCCGCAGCGTGTCTTCGGCTGCCGCCGGATTCAGCAGCGCGAGGTCCATGCGTGCCTGTAGCAGGCGGGCGCGCCCGGCGTCCGGGTCCTCGTCGATGGCCGCCTTGAGGTACACCACGGCGGCAGGCACGTCGCTGGCTTCCCAGGCGGTTTCGGCCCGCTCCAGCGTCGACGCTGTTGCTGCGAGTGACAGCAGCAATAGGACCAGGCAGGCGGCGCACTGGAGTGCGCGTGCATGTAATGCGGGCATGGCGACTGACTCCGCGGGGCTGGGATCAAGGGCGGTGCGTCGGCATTCGTATCCGTCATGCGCCGGGAGCCGCCCCCGATGGGCTTGCGAGCAACAGCACAGGATACAGACGTGCGTAGGGTGAAAGCGTGAGCGCCGTACAAGAAATCCTATGGCTTCGCTCCGGAAGGTTCGAGACAGGGCGCCCGTGTTGTCGTAATTGGAGTTGTCATCGCATATGCGCACGGTTGAGACCACGACAACGACAACGACCTGAGACGGTCTCAGGACTTGCGCACTGTCGCACTGGGCTGGTGGGCAGGCGCGTCGCTGAATGGTGCGTCGCGATGGTTGTCGGCGTTGGTGTCGTGGCGTCGCCTGGCGCGCCGCTCCATTCGGTAGACATTAGCTCGTGTACGCGCCGCGCCGGCCGTCGTCATCAAAAATTCACCAAAACGGCGGACCGGAAACTTGAGAATGCTGGCCGCGTTCCGGACCTCGGGGCGCCGCAACGCTCACCACGACTCACGGAGCACTCAGAGCCATGAAGTACACGCAGATTCTCAAGACGGCCGCCCTCGCGGGCGCCATCGCCACGCTGGGCATTCCTGCGGCTCAGGCCGCCGAAAAGCTGAACGGCTCCGGCGCAAGCTTCCCGTTTCCGATCTACTCCGCCTGGTTCAAGCAGTTCTCGCAGGACAAGAAGGTCAAGGCCGAGTACAACCCCACCGGTGCGCGGGTGGACTACCAGGCCAAGGGTAGCGGCGCTGGCATCAAGGACTTTCAGGAAGGTGCCGTGGACTTCGCCGGCTCCGACGCGGCCATGAACGACGAAGAAATTGCGGTGGTGAAGGAAAAGCAGGGCAAGGACGTCGTGCTGCTGCCGATGACCGCGGGCGAGGTCGTGCTTGCCTACAACGTCGAGGGCGTCGACGCGCTGAAGCTGCCGCGTGACGTCTACCCGGAGATCTTCGCCGGCAAGATCACCAAATGGAACGATCCGAAGATCGCCGACGCCAACCCGGGCGTTGACCTGCCGGACGAGAACATCACCGTCGTCGTGCGCTCCGACTCCTCGGGCACGTCCTTCGTGTTCACCGGTCACCTGAGCGCCATCGACCCGGCGTTCAAGGAGTCCGTCGGTCAGGGGAAGTCGCCGAACTGGCCGAACCAGGACAATTTCATCAAGGCGCCGAAGAACGACGGCGTCATGGCCCAGATCAAGCAGAATCCGGGCACCATCGGCTACGTCGAGTACGGCTATGCCAAGCTGACCGGCCACAAGCAGGTCGCCATGCTGCAGAACAAGGCCGGCAACTACGTCGAGGCTGGTCCCGAGTCCGGCGCGGCCGCACTGGCCAGCGCTGAGTTCCCGGAGGGCACCCTGCCCGGCGGCGCCCCCGACCTGCGTGCCTGGATCTGGGACCCGGCCGGCGATGACTCCTACCCGATCGCCTCCATGACCTGGCTCCTGCTCTACAGCGAGTACGACGAGGCCAAGCTCACGGCGATGAAGGACCTCGTCAACTACACCACCAGCGACGACGCGCAGGATCAGGCCGACGGCCTGGGCTACATCCCGCTGCCCGCCGCCGTGATCGAAAAAGTCAAGGACGCGCTGAGCTTCGTGAAGTAAGCTGGCGATCCTTGGCGTGCCAAAGGCCCGGATCGGCGCTTGCGCCGCTCCGGGCCTGGGCATGTCGTCCGCGGTGCCTAGAGCACCGGCCTAGTAACTCGTTTCAGCCAACTTTGGAGAGCGCCAACCCGAGTGGGGTCGGAGCCGAGGAACCTGGTCGAAGTTTCTGCTCGTGGTCGTTTTCGTGATCGTGGTCGTGACCGGACACTCGACAACGACAAAGTCAACGACAACGAAGGCAAGGTCAGGTGAAACGCTGCACTAGGGGCGTCACGGACATTCCCGTAGGTTGTCCTCGGTGGTGGATACCGACAGGCTTTCGCGGATATCACCGGCGACAGCGTCAGTTGTTGGCTCAGGCGCTCCTGATGGCGCCAGGCCGATGTGGGCCTTAAAATTCCGCAGCGGCAAGCTGAGAAGAAATCGACTCGCTGGCCACCTTCTTCCCGACCGAACCTAGCGCGCCTGACGCACCAGATTCCCGGATTTACTTAATCAGCATCGCAGGCCCGGCCTCCAGGCCTCAGTCTCCGCGCCCGGCCGCCAGGGCCCAGAGTTTCCAGGCCCGACATCCAGGCCCGACATCCAGGCCCGACATCCAGGACCAGTCGATATGGCGAAAAACCCCTTTCAGCAGGCGGGATCGTCCAGCACGATCACGCGGCCGCCGAGCGGCGGCGAGCTCACCGCCGACTCCCTCTTCCGCGGCATGGCCTACGCCGCCGCGGCCGTGATCGTGCTGCTGGTGCTGGCGATCCTCTGGGAGCTCGGCCGGGAGGCCGCCCCCGCGGTGGCCAAATACGGCCTCGGCTTCTGGTATGGCACCACCTGGGACGTCAACAAGGAGCAGTTCGGTGTCCTGCCCGAGATCTGGGGCACCCTCTACAGCTCGCTGCTGGCGCTGTTCCTCGGCGGCGTCTTCGGCATCGCGATTGCCATCTTCCTGACCCAGGACTTCATCCACCACCGGCTCGCCCTGGTGTTTCGCACCATCATCGAACTGCTGGCAGCCATCCCGTCCGTGGTCTACGGCCTCTGGGGCATCTACGTGCTGATCCCGCTGCTCCGCCCGGCGGCGGACTGGCTGCATGACCAGCTCGGCTGGTTCCCGCTGTTCGGCACCTCGCTGAGTGGTCCGGGCATGGCACCGGCGGCACTGGTGCTGGCCATCATGATCCTGCCGACGGTGGCGGCCATCTCCGTCGATGCCTTCCGCCGCATTCCTTACAAGGTCAAGGAAGCCGCCTACGGCATGGGCACCACCAAGTGGGAGGCCATCCTCAAGGTGATGCTGCCGACCGCCTCCAGCGGCATCCTCGCCGCGCTGGTGCTGGGCTTCGGCCGCGCGCTGGGCGAGACCATGGCGCTCGCCATGCTCATCGGCAACGCCAACCAGATCAGCTGGTCGCTGTTCGCGCCCGCCAACACCCTGGCCTCGCTGCTGGCGTCGAGCTTCCCGGAGGCGGGCACCGTGGAGGTGCAGGCACTGATGTACGCCGCCCTGGTGCTGCTGTTGATCACCTTCATCGTCAACGTCGTCGGCCTCGGTGTGCAGCAGTACACCGTGCGCAAGTTCGAGGGCAAGAAATGAGCGACATCGAAGCGACCGCCGCCGCGGTGGCGGAAGAAGCGGCCTTCGTGCGGCCGAACCTGCAGCGGCAGATGTGGGAGGGGCGGGCGGTCAAGAACAACATCCTGACCACGCTGACCTGGATCATCGCGATCCTCGCCGCGATCCCGCTGATCTCGGTTATCTACATGCTGCTGATCCGCGGCGGCACGCGGCTGTTCGGCAGCGACATCATCGAGGTGCTCACCGCGCTGCCGCCCGCCGGCTTCGAGATGGGCGGCGGCATCGGCCCGGCCATCATCGGCACCCTGGTGATGGTGGCCATCGCCACGGCCACCAGCGTGCCCTTCGGCATCATGGCGGCCATCTATCTCGCCATTCTCGGTCCCACCAGCAAGCTCGCCGGCACATCGCGCTTTCTGGCTAAGGTGCTGACCGGCTTCCCGTCGATCCTGGCGGGCGTCTTCGTCTACGCGGTGCTGGTGGTCAACTTCGGCTACTCGCCCTGGGCCGGCGGCGTTGCGCTGGCGGTGCTGATGCTGCCGACGGTGGTGCTGGCGGCGGAGGAGGCCATCGCGCAGGTGCCGCAGCGCATGAAGGACGCCGCCTTCGGCATCGGCTGCACCCGCACGCAGGTAATCTGGAAGGTGGTGCTGCCGACGGGCCTGCCCGGCATCCTCACCGGCGTGATGCTGGCCATTGCCGGCGCCGCCGGCGAGTCCGCACCGCTCCTGTTCACGGCGCTGTTCAGCAACTACTACCTGGAGTCGCTGACGGCGGTGAATAACCCCACCGCCTCGCTGTCGATCCTGATCTACAACTTCTCCGGCATGCCGTTCGAGAACCAGATCGAACTCGCCTGGACGGCATCGCTGGTGCTGGTGCTGATCGTCCTCGTCTTCAACATCCTGGCCCGCCTGGTCGGTCAGCCCAAGGTTTAGATTCGTGCAAGTGAGGTATCCGGCATGAACGCCGCCACTGCATCCGATGTGAGCAACACGTCCGATTTCATCGCCGAGCCCTATCAGCCCGAGGGCCCGACCGTCATCGACTGCGACGCGAAGAAGATCTTCTACGGCGACTTCCTCGCCGTGCGCGACAGCTTCGTGCCCGTCGAGAAGAACAAGATCACCGCCTTCATCGGCCCGTCCGGCTGCGGCAAGTCCACGGTGCTGCGCAGCCTCAACCGGATGAACGATCTCATTCCGGTGTTCCGCTTCGAGGGCTCGGTCAACTATCACGGCCAGGACATCTACGCGAAGAACGTGGACCCGGTGGTGGTGCGCCGCTACATCGGCATGGTGTTCCAGCAGCCGAACCCGTTCTCCATGAGCATCTACGACAACGTCGCCTTTGGTCTCAGGCTGAACAAGTTCAAGGGCGATTACGAAGAGAAGGTGCAGACGGCGCTGGAGCGCGCCGCGCTCTGGAAAGAGGTCAAGGACAAGCTCAAGAACAGCGGCCTGAGCCTTTCGGGTGGCCAGCAGCAGCGCCTGTGCATCGCGCGCGCCATCGCCACCGAGCCGGACGTGCTGCTGATGGACGAGCCCTGCTCGGCGCTCGACCCCATCGCCACGCGCCAGGTGGA
>NZ_JAJDNQ010000161.1 GCF_022340605.1 Thiohalocapsa sp. | reverse complement strand
GAGCGCCCGCGCGGCGTCGTCGACATGACTCCGGACTGGGTCTGCGAGATCGTCTCGCCCGGCCACGAGCGCAAGGACACGCTGACCCTGTTCCTGCTGCTGCAACGCCACCGCGTGCCCTTCTACTGGCTGATCTGGCCCGAGGACCGCACGCTGATCGTGCACCAGATCGACGGTGACAACTACCGCGTGGCGCTCACGCTGACCTTGGCCGCGGGAGAGGGCCAGCGGGCGCGCATCCCCCCGTTCGACGATATCGAGCTGGATCTGGGGTACATCCTGGGCGATTGAGCTCGATCGTCTGCCCCGCGCAGGGCGCGGAGCGAGTCGTCAGCGCCGTCCGGGGCGCTCGGCTAGACCTCCGCTGCCGGCGCCTCACAGACCTCCAGCAGCAGTGGCAACACCTGGTCCAGCCAGGCGTCGATGCGCTCGTCCGTGAGTAGGTGCTGGAGGTGCTGATCCAGCGCGAGGCCGACGAAGCGACCGTCCACAACGGCCCTGGAGCGTCTGAATTCATAGCCCTCGGTGCCGGTGGCACCCAACAGCTCGGCGCCAGCGTCGCTGAAGAAGCGGTGCAGGTCCATCATCGCGTCGCAGAAGTGCGTCGGATAGGTCTCCTGGTCGCCGAGGCCGTACAGGGCGATGCGCTTGCCCGTAAAGTCTTTGCCCGCGAGCTTCGGCAGAAATTCGAGCCACGCGGCCTCGTCGGTGCCATTGGCAATACCCGGCAGCACACCCTCGCCATAGGTGGGCGTGCCCAGAATCAGCGCCCGGTAGCCCAGCAGATCCTCCGCGCTGGCGCGGTTCACGTTCACCGGCTTGGTGGCCACGCCGTCGCCAGCGCGCGCCTTGATCTGTTTCGCGATTTTCTTCGCGATGAGTCTGGTGGTGCCGGAGTCCGTGCCGAACGGAACAAGCACCGACGTTCAGCCCGCAAGTGCCTCCGTCGGCTTCGGCAGGCCGGCGAGCTTGCACAACTCCAACACCGGGCCTTTCGGGAACAGCCGGTACAGGAATGCCTCGTATTCCTTACGGTCGCGGAAGTGCTCGCCGTGCTGTTTGCCGAGGGTCATCACCAACTGGTGCATGCTTGGGTGGGTCTCGTTTTCCGCATAGACCTCACGGAAATACGCGATCAGACCCAGGTGCGTGTCGGTGAGCTGGACGCGATCCTCGGCGGACTGTTGGGCGGCCAGGGCCTCCGCCACCTCCTCGCTCCAATCGGCCGGATTGATCAGGTAGCCCTCCGCGTCGGTCTCGATAATCCGATCCCCTACTTGGATGCTCATGTCTCGACCTCCTCAATGCGCCGGCCGGGCGCTGGGCCGGCTGGGTTACAGCATGCGCGCACAGCGTGGCGCGCGTCCGCGAGCAGGCGTGTCGATGGTGGCCGCGGCCGGTGTCGCAGCCGCGGCGAGACCGCGAGCGTCTCTGCTGAAAACAATAGCCCAACCAGCGGTTGTCGGCCGGGCCGCTGCTCCAGAGGCAGGTCGATGGCCTCGGGAAACGCCGATCAATCGGCGCTTCTCTAGCGTCCCATCTAGCGTCCCAGGGTCAGAAAGGGCCAAAGGACCACGAAGAGCACCGCGGCAATGCCCATCAGGGCGAGCAGGGACTGCAACGGGTGCCGGGCGATGCGCTGCAGCGTGGTTTCGGCGCGACCGGCCCGGCGCAGCGCGGCGTGCTCGGCGGCGAGGCGGGTGCTGCGCTCGCACTCGTAGGCATCGATGACCGCCCGGGCCTCCGCCTTGCGGCCGTTCTCCAGCAGCCACAGGCCGGCGACACCGAAGCCGAGCAAGCCGCCCGTGGTCTCGTGATAGGCAAAGCCGTGGGCGTCGAGCAGCGCCCGGACGTCGGCCGCCTCGTCGTCCGACACACCGTTGAGACGGAAGATCAGGACTGCCATCGCCGCATCGCTCGCCGCCGCGCCGCCGGAACGCTCACCGAGGGCGAGACCGGGCACGCCCTGCTGCCGCTGGCGCGCGGGTGGCAGGCGGTTTGCAGTGGCGGGTCTTGCATCGAGGTGTGCAGGAGTTGGAGTCCATCGGCGTAGAACGATAGTGCGCGAGTCCCGAGACCGCCTCCGGTCGTTGCCGCGATCGTGATCTCAACCGTGCGGATATCCGATGATGACGACGACAACGAGCGCGCTAGGTCGGGTTAGCGATAGCGTAACCCGACATGCAACGGGTTACGCGAGCAAACTGTCGGGTTACGCTGCGCCGACCCGACCTACTTGCTGCGCTGACCCGAGCTACACCGCATCCTGGCCCAGCCCGGGAGCTTCCGCGACCAGGTGAGAGAAGCCGCAGCTCCCCTCACGACTTGAACAGGTCCTCCGCGGCCTGGCGCAGGGCATCGGCGTCCGGTGCCGCGGCACCCGCATCCCGCGGGAAGCTCGCCTCGAAGTAGCCGCAGAAGTTGGCGCGCTCCTTGTCGGCCACCGCATCGGCGACGGGCTCGGCGCAGTCGTTGGGGCGCCCGCGGGCGTACCAGCGGCAGTTGCGGCAGCAGTGGGTGGACTTGCGGCAGTTGGGGCAGGTGGCCTCGCGGCCGTAGTCGAGGTCGGTGAGGTCGGCGCCGCAGTGCCAGCAGCGGCCGATGACGGGATGATGCATGGATTTGACTCTCATAGCGGCGAGGTTCTGTGCGCGACGCCGTCGTCGTGGCGCCCGCCGCGGGCTGCCTTGTTGGATTCGTAAACGAGCGTCGGTCGTGCTGAGCGATAGCGAAGCCCGACACGGGCAGTCAGGTCCACAGCAGCGCCGGGCCGCCTGCGTCGGCCCGACCTAGCCCTCGCTCCCCCGCAACTGCTCGGTCAACTTCGACAGCTCCCGCTGCATTTCCAGGTTCTGAAACGGCCTCAATGCCGGCACCTGGCGGCTGAGCAGGCCATCGAGGAGCTTGCGGCTGGACTGCACCAGGTCCACCAGCTCGCCGGAGACGCGCACGGTCTCGTAGGTGTTCCAGGCGGTGGCGATGTCTTCCTGGAGCGCGGCGCGCGCCTGGGCCACCTGCTCGCCCTGGTCCTTGAGGTAGCGCTTGTAGACCTCCGCGGCCTCGATGGTGAGCTGTTGCGCCTTGAGGTTGGCGTTTAGGATCTCCGCCTTCTCCGGGTGCTGTCGCTGGAGCGCCCTGGTGTCGGCGGACAGGGCGCGGGCGCGGTCGGCGATGTCGTTGATCTCAGGGATGTAGCGCTGATCGATGGCCTGCTCCACGTCCAGGTGCATCTGGTTGAGCGCCCGCAGCAGCACCAGGTACATGCCGTAATAGCGCCGCGCGGCGTCGAGGTCCTCGCCGCTCTCGCGCATCAGCGCCTCGAGCTGCGCGGTGATGGCCTTGACGTTGTCGAAGACGATACCGAGGTCGACGATATTATCGCCGACGACGGTGGAGAGCAGGAACTCCAGTTGCTCATCGGAGAGCTCCAGCCCCATGCCGCGCAGCTCGGCGGCGAACTGCTGCTTGATGCCGGCCAGTTCTTTGCGGGCGCGGGCGATGGTCTGCTTGCGCTCGTCGATGAGCTTGTCGTAATCGGCCACGGTGCGCTCCACCAGGGACTTCTCGGGGGCAGCGACGCGGGCCTTGCGGTACTCGTCGATATCGGCGCGGGCGTCGGCGATGCGCTGTTCCAGCGCGCGGATCTGCTCGCGGTACTGCTGCACCGGCGACGTGGACAGGATCTGCACCGAGGCGTTCAGCAGGTCGTCGATCTCCGCCTGCACGTCGGCCTGGTCGCGGCGGAACCAGGCCTTCTCGGGCAGGTCGCGCTGCGCCTCCTGGAGCTCGACGGTCTCCTCCAGCTTGGGCACGACGTCGGTCCAGACCTGCCCGAAGGGGTCCGGCTCCGATGGCGTGAGGGAGTCGCGGGCGCTGTCCCAGGCCTCGCGGGAGCGCTGCCACCAGTCGCCGGCGGTGTCGCGGGAGCGCTCCCAGAGCGAGCCGGCCTGCTCGGCGGAGCGCTGCCAGAGCTCGCGTGCCTGCTCGGTGAGGTCCGGCCCATCGGCCGGCGGTGACGCCCCGGCACCGCTCCCCTGCCCGGCGGCGGTGGCCGGCAGCAGGACGAGCGACAGCAGCAGCGGGAGGAGACGATGCATGGGTCTGAGCTTCTCGATCAGGCGGTGGATTCTCTGTCAGTGCGATTTTACGGGATGGCGGTTCCGCAGCCGCGCCCGATCCGGCCTGCCGAAGCGGGTTGTCGCTGTCCGCCGTGTCTGCTACTGTGCCCGACCTTGCGCGGCGCAAGGCCGCAGCTCACCGGTCAATGGTGAGCGCCGCCGGTCCCCCCGCAACGCGAAGCCGTGAACCCGGTCAGGCCCGGAAGGGAGCAGCCGCAGCGGTGGCAGCGTGTGCCGGGGTGTGGCTGGCGGGGCTCGCCTCCTTTTCCTAAATACGCCAATGACCTACCAGGTGCTCGCCCGCAAGTGGCGCCCCCGTGTCTTCGCCGACCTGGTGGGACAAGGCCACGTGGTGCAGGCGCTGTCCAACGGGCTGGAGCGCGGCCAGCTCCACCACGCCTATCTCTTCACCGGCACCCGCGGTGTCGGCAAGACCACGCTGGCGCGCATCCTCGCCAAGACGCTCAATTGCGAGCAAGGCGTCGGCCCTACCCCCTGCGGCACCTGCTCCGCCTGCACCGAGATCGACAGCGGCCGCTTCGTGGACCTCATCGAGGTGGACGCGGCGTCGCGCACCAAGGTGGAGCAAACGCGGGACTTGCTGGACAACGTGCCCTTCGCGCCGGTGCGCGGGCGCTACAAGGTGTACCTCATCGATGAGGTGCACATGTTCTCCGCCAGCAGCTTCAATGCGCTGCTGAAGACGCTGGAGGAGCCGCCGGAGCATGTGAAGTTCGTGCTTGCCACCACGGACCCGCAGAAGCTGCCGGCGACGGTGCTCTCGCGCTGCCTGCAGTTTCATCTGAAGCGCCTGCTGCCGGAGCAGATCCAGGGCCGCTTCCGCCAGGTGCTGGAAGCCGAGGGCATCGGCTTCGACGATCAGTCCCTGGCGCTGCTGGCCCGCGCCGCCGACGGCAGCATGCGCGACGGGCTGAGCCTGCTGGACCAGGCCATCGCCTTCGGCGGCGGTCAGCTCGCCGCGGACGACGTGCGCCGGATGCTGGGCACCCACACCGGCGATCTGGTGCCGGCGCTGGTGAGCGCGCTCGGCGACAGCGACGGCAAGCGCCTGCTGGCGGAGGTGGACCGGCTCGCCGAGCTGACGCCGGACTTCGCCGCGGTGCTGACGGAGCTGATCACGCTGCTGCACCGGGTCGCGCTGGCGCAGCAGGTGTCGTCCACCGTCGCCAACGAGGACCCGGATGCCGAGGTGTTGCGCCAGCTGGCGGCGGACGTGCCGGCCGAAGACATCCAGCTCTTCTACCAGATCCTGCTCACCGGCCAGGGCGACCTGCCGCTGGCGCCGGACCCGCGCACCGGCTTCGAGATGGTGCTGCTGCGGGCGCTGGCGTTTCGACCGGCTGGCGTGCCAGCAGGGCCCGGGGGTGCGGCTGGCGGGGATTCCGCGCGATCGGGTGGCTCCGGGGTCGCGGCGGGGACGCCGCTCCCACAGCGGCAATCTCCCGGCGGCGTCGCGGCGGGGACGCCGCTCCCACAGGGGCAATCTCCAAGTAGCGATGTCGCGGCGGAGACGCCGCCCCCACCGGAGCGTGCGAGTGACGGTGGTACAGCGGGGGCGCCAGAGGCACGGCTTGCGAGCGCGGACGACTGGCATCGGCTGGTGGCGGCGCTGCCGCTGTCGGGGCTGGCGAGCCAGCTCGCCGCGCACTGCGCGCTGGTGAGCTGGGACGGCAAGACGCTGCGGCTGGGGCTGGCGGAGTCGCTCGCCAACCTGCGCGTGGCCGGCGCCGAGCAGCGCCTCGGTGCCGCGCTGGCCAAGGCGCTGGGCCGCGAGGTGACGCTCAGCATCGACACGGGACCCGCCGCTGCCGCCAGCGGTGATGACGGCGCCGATGCCGCGGGGTTCGCCGAGACGCCCGCCGGCCGCGATGCCCGCAACGCGGCCGAGCGCGTGGCCGCCGCCGAGGCCACCATGGACGCGGACCAGGTGGCCAGCGAGCTGAAGCACCGCTTCGATGCCGACTGGGTGCCAGGCAGCATCCGCCCGACGGATTGATACCACTTGATCCAATGGGGGCGCCGCGGCAGCGGCGGATATCGCTGCGCTCATCCACCCTACGGCCTACAATTCTGGCCCTCGGCCCTCGGCCCCGAATCTTGAACGAATCCGATCAGCCCGGCAGTTCCCGCAAGTCCGCGCACTGACGCTGATCCCGAACCGACAGAGGTGACATAACCATGAAAGGCGCATTGGGCGGCATGTTGAAGCAGGCGCAGAAGATGCAGGAAGATCTCAAGGCGGCGCAGGAGAAGCTCGCCACCGAGGAGGTCACCGGCGAGGCCGGCGGCGGCATGGTGCAGGTGACCATGACCTGCCGGCACGAGGTCAAGCGCGTGCAGATCGACCCGTCGCTGATGGGCGACGACAGGGAAATGCTGGAGGATTTGCTCGCCGCCGCCTGTAACGACGCTGCACGCCGGGTGGGCGAGGTGACCAAGGAGCACATGTCCGGCATTACGTCCGGGCTACCGCTGCCGCCCGGATTCAAGCTGCCGTTCTGAGGCTGGCCGCGCGCCGCCGGAGCCCCGGGGTGTCGGATTCCAATCTACTGCTGGACCTGGTAGACGCGCTGCGCTGCCTGCCCGGCGTCGGCCCGAAATCCGCGCAGCGGATGGTGTTCCACTTGCTGGAGCACGACCGCGACGCCGGCCGCCATTTGGCGCGGGTGCTGGCCGAGGCCATGGCGCGCATCGGCCACTGCCGCGAATGCCGCACCCTCACCGAGCGCGAGGTGTGCACCCTTTGCGCAAATCCGGTCCGGGACGCCTCGCTGCTCTGCGTGGTGGAGCAACCGTCGGACATCGCCGCCATCGAGCAGGCCACGGACTACCGTGGCCGCTATTTCGTGCTCGGCGGGCGGCTGTCGCCACTCGATGGCATCGGCCCGGAGGAGTTGGGGCTGGAACTGCTGCGCGAGCGCCTGCACGCCGGCACCGTGCGCGAGGTCATCCTCGCCATCAGCCCCACCGTTGAGGGCAGCGCCACCGCGCACTACATCAGCGAGCTGGCGGCCGGCAGCGACGTGCGCCTGACCCGCATCGCCCACGGCGTGCCGCTGGGGGGGGAGCTTGAGTTCGTCGACGGCGGCACGCTGGCGCACGCCTTTGCAGGGCGCACCGGGATTTAGCGAGGCGCTGCCTCAGACCGACAACGGCATGGGGCGCCAGATGTCGCGTCGATCGACTCCCCGCATGCAACAAGGGCCGAGGACCGAGGCCCACGACGCGACCGCACAGCTCCGGTCGACTGCCGTTCCGGTCCTTGGCCCTTGGCACTTTCTGATCGGTGTCCGCTCCGATCTCGCGCCCGATCGCCGCATTCGAGGTCGCTCGTCGCCACGCGCTTGCAGCCGGCGGCCGCGACGCAGAACATCCACGCATGCCCACGCAGGAGCCTTTCTCGATGTCCGAAGACACCATTTTCGGCAAGATCGCCCGCGGCGAGATCCCCGCGGACATCGTCTACGAGGACGAGGACGTCGTCGCCTTCCGCGACCTGCACCCACAGGCGCCCACCCATGTGCTGGTGATCCCGCGCAAGCCCATCCCGACGCTCAACGATGCAGGCAACCAGGACGCGGAGCTGATTGGCAGGCTATTCCTCGCCGCCGCCAAGGTGGCCGAGCAGGAGGGCTTCGCCGAGGACGGCTACCGCGCGGTCATCAACTGCAACGCCAACGGCGGCCAGACCGTATTCCACCTGCACGTGCACCTGCTCGGCGGCCGGCCCCTGCAGTGGCCGCCCGGCTGATTGCCGCCAAACAGCCCGTGGGAGCGGCGCCCCCGCCGCGACGCCCAACGCGCGCACCGATCGCGCCGCGGGCGGCGCTCCCACCCAGCCACCCGTACACATGCATGCCGCAACGGCCCCGACCCGATATGGACGCCCGCCGATTGCGGACATCGCGGTGCACTATACCGCCCATCCACGCGCGGCGGCTTTCAGGTTTCCGCGCCAAGGGTTAGCATTCCGCGATTCGCGCCGGCAGCATCCGGCGCGCCACCAGGAACCAGCAGGAGCTCAAGTCCCCGCCGATGGCCGTGCAGATCCCAACCGAAGGTGCCACCGCCGCCGCGCCGGCGTTCGAGCTCAAGGCATCGAGCTTCACGCTGCCGGTGATCCGGCTGCTGTCCCTCGACATGGACACCGTGGAGACGCAGCTCGAGGCCAAGGTGGACCAGGCGCCCGGGTTCTTCCGCAATACGCCGGTGGTCATCGACCTGAGCGAGCTGGCGCAGGAAAAGGGCAATGTCGGCTTCCCGCACCTGGTCGGTCTGCTGCGCGGGCTGGGCATGATTCCCGTGGGCGTGCGCGGCGGCGGCGCGGCACAGAACGACGCCGCCCGCGCCATGGAGCTTGCGATCCTCGGCGATAACGGCCGCAGCGGCCGGCAGCACGCCGAGGCGCCGCAGCAGTCAGGCGCCGAGCCGCCGATGGGCGATACACACGGCGACCATCCCCCGGTATCCGTGCTGGTGGACCGCCCGGTCCGCTCAGGCCAGCGCCTGTATGCCGCGGGGGGTGATCTCACCATCGTCGGGCCGGTAAGCTCCGGTGCCGAACTGATGGCGGACGGTAACATTCACGTGTACGGTCCACTGCGCGGACGGGTCATCGCCGGGCTCAAGGGCGACATCGGCGCGCGCATCTTTTGCCGATCGCTGGAGGCGGAGCTGGTCTCGGTGGCGGGGCACTATCGCGTCAGCGAGAACATTCCGACAGACCTCAAGCGTCGCAGCGTGCAGGTATTCCTCGACCACGAGGTGCTGCGCATCGAGCCGCTCGGTTGACGGCCCAGGCCGCGGGCGCGGAAGCAATTTCGAATCAGATCTTGGGAGAGACGTCTTTGGCCAGAATCATCGTCATCACCTCGGGCAAGGGCGGGGTCGGCAAGACCACGACGGCCGCCGCCATGGCCATGGGCCTGGCACAGCGGGGGCATCGCACCGTGGTCATCGACTTCGACGTGGGCCTGCGCAACCTGGACCTCATCATGGGCTGCGAGCGCCGCGTCGTGTTCGACTTCGTCAACGTCATCAACGGCGAGGCGAACCTGAACCAGGCACTGATCCGCGACAAGCGTTGCGACAGCCTCTACGTGCTGCCCGCATCCCAGACGCGCGACAAGGACGCGCTGACGCAGGAAGGCGTCGGCCAGGTGCTCGAAGAGCTGGGCAAGGGCTACGATTACATTGTCTGCGACTCGCCGGCGGGCATCGAGCACGGCGCCACCATGGCCATGTACTTCGCCGACGACGCCGTGGTCGTCACCAACCCCGAGGTGTCGTCGGTACGCGACTCCGACCGCATGCTCGGCATCCTCGCCAGCAAGTCGCGCCGCGCCGAGGCCGGCGAGGAGCCCATCAAGGAGCACCTGCTGCTGACGCGCTATTCGGCCGAGCGCGTGCAGCGCGGCGAGATGTTGAGCGTGGAGGATGTGCAGGAAATCCTGTCGCTGAACCTGATCGGCGTCATCCCGGAGTCGCAGGCGGTGCTGAACGCCTCCAACGCCGGCATCCCAGTGGTACTGGACACGGATTCCAACGCCGGCAAGGCGTACAACGACATGGTGGCGCGCTATCTCGGCGGAGACGTGCCGATGCGGTTCCTGGACGCCGAGAAAAAGGGCATCTTCAGCCGACTCTTCGGGGGGTGAGCCGTGGGTCTACTCGACGTTTTCCGCGCGAGCCGCAAGAAAGGCTCCGCCGCCGTCGCCAAGGAGCGCTTGCAGATCCTGGTCGCGCATGAGCGCGCCTTCCGCAACCGCCCCACCTACCTGCCCAAGCTCCAGCAGGAGATCCTCGACGTCATCCGCAAGTACGTCGAGGTGGACCTGGACGCCGTTTCGGTGAACTACGAGCAGGACGACGAGCAGGAGCTGCTGGAGCTCAACATCGTCCTACCCGACGCCGCCGCGCGCGGCTGAGCCGGAGCGCCGGCGTCCCGCCGGCCACTTGCCGGCC
>NZ_JAJDNQ010000155.1 GCF_022340605.1 Thiohalocapsa sp. | reverse complement strand
CACTCCGCACTCCGCACTCCGCACTCCGCACTTAGGACTCCGTACCCCCACGTCCCGCTTCAAAGCCCCGGACAATCTCCTCCCACAGCGCCCGGTAGGCCCCTGACGCGGCATTCGACGGTGCATAGGCGGGCAGCGGCATCCGGTGCAGGCCCATGCGCTCGACTTCCGCCGCGAGCGGAATGCACGCGGCGAGGATCTCGGGGTGCTGCGCCCGCAGGTGCTCGATGGTGTCCGTGTGCAGCCTGCGCCCGGTGTCCACCATGGAGAAGAAGGGCAGCACCTCGAGGGCGCCGAAGCCGTCGTGCTTGTGCAGGAACGCCAGCAGTTGCTCCAGGGTGCGGGCCGACAGGGTGCTTGGAATCAGCGGTACCAGCAGCGCGTCGGCGGCCCGGAAGATGTTCTCCGACATCAGAGAGATGCTGGGCGGGCAGTCGAAGAACACGTAGTCGTACTCGCCCAGCACCGGCTTCAGCAGCCGCTGTAGCTGGCGCTGTGGCTTCTGCTTGGCCGCCTCCAGCAGGATGTCCATGTTGCGGTAGGAGAAGTCCGACGGCAGCAGGTCCAACAGCTCGAAGTCGGTCCCCTTGATGACATCATCCAGCGCACGCTTGCCGCGCAGCAGCGCCTTGCCGCCGCCCTTGACCCTGGGCTTGACGCGGAAGAAGTAGCTGGCGGCGCCCTGCGGGTCCAGGTCCCACACCAGTGTGCGGTACCCCGCGGATGCCGACAGGTAGGCGAGATTGACGGCGCTGGAGGTCTTGCCGACGCCGCCCTTGATGCTATAGAAGCCGAGAATCCTCATGTGCCGGCCTCCCCCGGCTTCGACTCTGGCTCATCCGGCCGCGCCCGACCGCGCGCGAAGAGCCGCTCGAACACCGCGGCGTTCTCGTCAGTGTCGAACCCGGCGAAGATGCGCGCGAAGTCCCGCCGCGCCTGTTGCTGCTGGTCCAGCATATGGCCGATCAGTGCGCCCATTGACAGAAGCGTGCCGAGGCTCGCGGCACCCTCTGCCTGCATGGCGGCGGCGGTCTCGCGCAGGTGCGTCGCCTGCACGGACAGGTCCTGGAAGCCGCCCAGGTTGTCGAGCAGCACCTTCGCCTGCTTGATGAGGCCCTTGACGTCGTCGTCCGGATACAGGCTCTGGAAGAACTCCATCAGGTAGCGGAGCTTCTTGCAGCTCTTGCGCAGCTCATGCAGCTCCGCGGGCGGCGAGGCGTCGGTAATCGCGCGGCCTTCCTGACGCACGCGCTTGAACATGCGCCAAACGCGTTTGTCGGCCACCGTCTTGATGGGTGTCGCGGCATCCTTGGCGCCGACGTCGGCCACGTTCGGCGACGGCGCATCCAGGAAGGCGCGCCAGTCCTTCAGCAGCGCGACGAAGCGCTCACCCGCCAACGCGTCGGCCAGTATCCGCTGCTCGGCAGCGTAGCGGGCCAGGAGCCAGTCCTTGAGCGGCTCCAGGTCGTCGCGCAGCAGGACCGGCAGATCGGCCTTCAGGGCCGGGAAGGCCAGCAGGTAGACGTCCAGGTCGCGCACCGGGCTTGTCACCTGCTGCAGCCAGGCAAAGTGGGCCTTGAAGGCGTCGACGCTCGCCTGCGGCAGCACGCCCTTGATCTGGCCGAGCGCCGAGCGCGTGCGGCGGGTGGCGACGCGCAGGTCGTGCAGGAACTCCGGATCGAGGTTGCGCCGGGTGCCGTCGATATTGGCTTCCAGCGTGTCCAGCAGCCCCCGCAGAATCGTCCTGGTGGCGGCGTCGGCACGCTGCGCGGGGTCCAGGTGATAGTCGAGCTTGGACGAGTAGCCGCCCGGGCGGCGGCCGGCGGCGGCGAGCGCCGACAGAAACAGCGGCGCCCGGGCGGGCTCCAGCGCCAGCAGCGCCTTCAGGCGCAGGTCGGCATCCTCCAGCTCGCGCGGGTAGCCACGCACGCCGGTGAGCTCGAGGCGCAGCGGCAGCAACACCTCGCCATGCGCCTCGTCCGCCGGCACCCGCAACTGCTCCAGCAGGATGCGCGCGACGGTCTTGTCGTCCTCGTTCAGCACCCGGAGCACACGGCGCGTGCCCACGAGCACCGCCATGGGCAAGAGCCGGCGCACGCCCAACACCGGTGCCAGGCGCTCGCGCACCGGACCCGGTGGCAGCTCATCGGCGAGCCCGGGTTCTGCCGCCACCGCCTCGCGGGCAAGCACGGCCGCGTCGTTTGCGAGGTCCTGCCAGAGGAGCTCGCGGCGGCCGTCGGCCGTCACCTCCTCCAGCGCCGCACCGGCCAGGTACAGGCTCCACTCGAAGCTGTCGTAGAAACAGCGCCGGATCTCGGTGCCCGGCTCCGCCGCGCACCGCAAGTCGCCGCCGATGGCAGCGACAACCGCATCCATCTGCTGCGCCGCGCCGTCGTCCTGGCTCGGGGTCAGCACGTAGTCCTTGGCGATTGGCGTCATCGCAGGGGCTCGGATCTCCGATCGGTCAATTGCGCGAGGCGTTGGCAAGCACTGCCGACGGACAGACCTGCAAGGCTACACAGAAATATTACCGTTTGATGACGGTTGCCGGAAGTTCTTGTTACACCGAAATATCCTGCCGCCGACCAAGATTGCTGGCTACGGGAATTCCCGAACTATCAAAGCCCGCCGGGCACCCGGACAATCGACACGGGTGCAGCCCGCACCGCAAGCAGCCCGCTCCACCCCGACTCCCCGTACCCGATTCGCCGTTCGATCTCCAGTACGGAGCCCAGCCCATGAGCAAGCTCGATCAACTCAAGACCATGACCACCGTGGTCGCCGACACCGGCGACTTCGACAGCATCGCCGAATACAAGCCACAGGACGCCACCACCAACCCGTCGCTGCTGTATAAGGCGGCGCAGCTCCCGCAGTACCGCCACCTGGTGGAAGACGCCGTCGCCTTCGGCAAGGAGCGCGGCGGCACCAGCCTCGAGCAGGCGCGCTGGACCATGGACAAGCTGGCCGTCAACTTCGGCGCCGAGATCTTGAAGATCGTCCCCGGCCGCGTCTCCACGGAAATCGACGCGCGGCTGTCCTTCGACACCGAGGGCACCATCGCCCGCTGCGAAGGCCTCATCGAGCTCTATCACGACATCGGCGTGGACCCGCGCGAGCGGGTGCTGTTCAAGATCGCCTCCACCTGGGAGGGCATCCAAGCCGCCGAAACGCTGGAACGCCGTGGCATCCACTGCAACCTGACGCTGCTGTTCAGTTTTCCACAAGCCGTGGCCTGCGCGGAAGCGGGCGTCACCCTGATCTCACCCTTCGTCGGGCGCATCCTGGACTGGTACAAGAACGCCGAGAACGTCCCCGGCTATCCCGCGGACGAGGACCCGGGGGTCCGCTCGGTCACCGAGATCTTCAACTACTACAAGCGCCACGGCTACGACACCATCGTCATGGGCGCGAGCTTCCGCAACGTGGACGAGATCCTGGAGCTGGCCGGCTGCGACTACCTCACCATCGCACCCAAGCTCCTGGCGGAGCTGTCGGAATCCGACGGCGACGTGCCGCGCAAGCTGGACCCCGAGGCCGCGGCGGCGATGGACATCCCCAGGCAGGACTTCGAGGAAATCGCCTTCCGCTGGGGCGTCAACGAGGACGCCATGGCCACCGAGAAGCTCGCCGAGGGCATTCGGCTGTTCGCCGCGGACACCCAGAAGCTCGAGGGCTTCACCCACGACATTTGCCGCAATTGCTGACGGCCCCGTTGCCGCCCGGGCGGCCGGAGTGTCGCCCTCCAGGGCGACACAGATAGGCACCGCGCGCGATCCCGGAATCTGCACACGAGTGCAACACTGCGCAAGTCTCGAGACCATCCCAAGTCATTCTCGTTGTCGTCGTCGTGCTCTTGAGCGTGCCGATACTCGATGACGACAACGACGGCCCCCGGTCTCGGAATTTCCGCAGCGAACCACGGAAGCAATGGTCGCGGCCAAGTCGGCACCGACCCGCGCAGCTCAGGCGCCGGCGGTGGTCGTGCGGCGCTCCAGCAGCAGAAAGTCCAGCGCGTAGGTGTTGCGCTCGTCCGCTGGCCGGTGCACGCGCTCCAGCTCGCGCCACGCGCCGGGGGACCAGGCCGGAAACTGCACATCGCCGGGGACGTCGGCATCCACCAGCGTCAGCGCCAAGTGGGTCGCCCGCGGTAGCAGCGCCGCGTAGATGCTCGCACCGCCCACCACCATCACCTCCGGCGCATTGCCGGCGGCGGCGAGCGCCGCGGCCGGGGAGGTAACGACCTCGCAGCCGTCGGCGCGATAGCCCGGATCGGACGAGATGACGATATGGCGGCGCCGCGGCAGCAGGCCCGGCAGCGATTCCCAGGTGCGCCGGCCCATCACGATGGGCTTATCCAGCGTCAGGCGCTTGAAGTGGGCGAGGTCCGCGGGCAGGTGCCAGGGCAACGCGTTGTCGCGACCGATGACGCGGTTGCGGGCCATCGCCGCCACCAGGGTGATTCGCGGCGGCACGCCCGCCCGGTGGGCGACTGGCTCGGCCACTGGCTCAGTCCGTGGCCCCGTGCCCGCTGCGGCATCAGGCGGCATGACCCGAGAGCCTCGGCGCGGCGGGCTCGCTCGCATATCTGGCCAAGGCCTCGCGCAATCGCTCGGCCACGGCGTCGCGCAGGTCGGCGGGCGCCACCACTTCCACCTCGGCGCCGAACTTGAGGATGTCCATGATCAGCTCCGCCGGGTTGCTGTAGGGCACGCGCAGCTCGTAGCGGCCGTCATCCAGGCGCCGCCCCTGCTGGTCGCGATGCCAGCGCTCGTTGGCCACGTAGCGGGCGCGGGTAGCGCTGAAGTGCAGCACCGCCTCATGCTCCGGCGTACCGGCGAAGATGCCGTAGGAACTGGCAAAGTGGCTGTCCAGCGCCGTCGCGTCGACGTCCAGGGCGGGATCATCCAAGGTCTCGACGGTCTCGATGGCGTCGATGGCGAAGGTGCGCAGGCCCTCGCGCAGGTGGCACCAGCCGTCCAGATACCAGTTGTCGCGGTAGTGCACCAACCGCTGCGGCGAGACATCACGCTCGTCGCGGGATTCCCGCCAGCGGCTGTAGTAGCACAGCCGCAGGCGCTTGCGCTGCGCGAGCGCGCCGGCGACGGCCTGGAAGGCGTGGCCGCCCTGCTCGGCGTTGTGACGGGAGGCCATCTGCAGCATGCGAATGCGGCCCTGCAGGCCTTCGGAGCCGGCGCGCTGGAGCTCCAGCAAGGCGTCGATGCGCTGTTGTAGGGGCTTGAGCATCGGCTCCAGCAGGCCCGGCTGCACGTCGGCGAGCAACTGCTGCACCGTCAACAGCGCGTGCAGCTCCGAGGCGTTGAACCAGAGCCCCGGCAGCTCGTACATCTCGCCTTCGGACTGATCGTAGCGGTAACCGTTGAGCTCGCGGTCGTAGACGATGGGTGCGTTCAGGTACAGGCGCATGTCCTCGATGATGCGCTTCACCGTCGCCCGCGAGCACTCCAGCTCGTCCTCCAGGCGCCGGCGCGACACCGGGTGCCGCGCCCCTTGCAGGATGCGGTTCAGCTCGAAGATGCGGTCGAAGCGGTCCATCGGGCGGCGCGGGAAGCGGTCGGAGCCGCGGACGCCCGATCAGGCGTGCCCCGCCGCCAGCGACTGCCGCGGCATGGTCTCCGACACCAGCGCCGGCGCGGACCAGAGCCGCTCCAGATTGTAGAAGTCGCGCACCTTGGGCAACATCACGTGCAGAACGACCCCGTTCAGGTCCACCAGCGCCCACTCGCCGGCCTCGACGCCCTCGGTGCCGAGCGGCTGCTCGCCGGCCTCCTTGGCGCGGTAGGCGACGGTTTCCGCGACCGCCTTCACGTGCCGGTCCGAGGTGCCGGAGGCGACGATCATGTAGTCGGTGATGGCGGTCTTGCCGCGCACGTCCATGACGGTGATGTCGCGGGCCTTCATGTCGTTCAGGGTCTCGACGACCAGGTCTTTCAGTTGCTCAAGCTGCATCATGTCCCCTCTGGGCTGAAGTGTCGGAATGGGTCTCCTCGCGCCTGCCAGGCGCCGGTTCTCCGGTGGCGGTAGGGTCTTGCGGACCGGCATAGCATCCGGCCGCCAGCGCGATGTCCAGCACGGCGTCGGGCAGCAGGAACCTTGGGCTGTGGCCCGCGGCCATGGTGCGGCGGATGCGGGTGGACGAGATGTCCAGTTGCGTGACCGATTGCAGCCAAATGCGCCCCGCGGGCGCCGCATGCAAATCGGCCGGGCGCGCCGCGCGGCGGCGCTCGAGCTCCTCGCGCAACTCCGGGTCGCGCGGCAGCACGCTGCCGGGGCGGCGCATCACCGCCAGGTGCGCCAGGCCGAGGATGTCCCGCGGGCGGTGCCACGCTAAGAAGCCGTTGAAGGCATCGCCGCCCACCAGCAGGCAGAGCCGCACGTCCGCGCCGAGCTCATCGCGCAAATGGGTCAGGGTGTCCACGGTGTACGAGCCGCCCGGGCGCGTCAGCTCCCGGTCGTCAGCCACCAGCCCCGGCGCGTTGGCGACCGCGGCCTCGAGCATCCGCAGGCGCAGCGCACCGTCGGCGGCGGGCTGCTCACGGTGCACCGCGACGTTGAGCGGCAGCAGGCGGACCTCGTCGAGCCCCAAGGCCTCGCGGACCTCCAGCGCCGTGCGCAGGTGGCCGAAGTGTACCGGATCGAAGGCGCCGCCGAGGATGCCGATCATTGCTCGAGCGTGGCAGCGGCGGGCGGAGGCACCGAACGCGGCACCAGTGCGGTAGCGATCTTGTGCTCGCTAGAGCGCATGCAGCGGGTAGGCGCGCCGCCGGCGGTGAGATCGAAAGGCGTGCGAGGCAGCGACCCCTCGCGCCGTGTTGGCAACAGGAGCCGCGACCGGCGGGATGGGATCAGATTCGCTCACTGCTGGCGATGCCTGCATCGGATGCATACCGCTCAATGCACGCGCAACGGATTGACGCGCGCTCCGTACGTGTTTCGACCATAGCAGAAAATTCCCCGCCGGGCAGCATCCGACGAGCGGTTTGCATGCGCTCAGCGGCGCACGTGCCCATCGCCCAGCACGATGAACTTCTGCGACGTGAGCCCGTCGAGTCCCACCGGCCCGCGGGCATGGAACTTGTCCGTGCTGATGCCGATCTCGGCACCGAGGCCGTATTCGAAGCCGTCGGCGAAGCGGGTGGAGGCGTTCACCATCACGGAGCTGGAATCCACCTCCCGCAGGAAGCGCCGGGCGCGGCCGTAGTCCTCGGTGACGATGCTGTCGGTGTGGTGGGAGCCGTGGCGGTCGATATGATCCATGGCGGCGTCCAGTCCGTCCACGACGCGGATGGCGAGGATCGCGGCCAGATACTCGGTGTCCCAGTCCTCGTCGGTTGCCGGCAGCACGCCGTCGAGCAGCGCGCGGGTGCGCTCGCAGCCGCGCAGCTCCACGCCGGCGTCCGCGAGCGCCGCGCCGACGCGCGGCAGAAAGTCCGCCGCGACGCCCGCCGCCACCAGCAGCGTCTCCATGGTGTTGCAGGTGCCGAGCCGCTGGGTCTTGGCGTTGAGGGCCACGGCCAGCGCCTTGTCCAGGTCGGCGCGATCGTCCACGTAGACGTGGCAGATGCCGTCCAGGTGCTTGATCACCGGCACCCGGGCATCGCGGCTGATGCGCTCGATGAGGCCCTTGCCGCCGCGCGGGATGATCACATCGATGTGCTCGGGGCTGGTGATCATGGCGCCCACCGCCGCGCGGTCGGTGGTGGCCACCACCTGCACCGCGTCCTCCGGCAGCCCGGCAGCGCTGAGCCCGCGCTGGATGCAGGCGGCGATGGCGCGGTTGGAGTGGAACGCCTCCGAGCCGCCGCGCAGCACTGCCGCGTTACCGGCCTTGAGGCACAGCGCCGCTGCATCCGCGGTGACGTTGGGGCGGGACTCGTAGATGATGCCGACGACCCCGAGCGGCACCCGCATCCGCCCCACCTGGATGCCCGACGGGCGGTACTCCAGCTCCGAGATGGCCCCCACCGGGTCCGCCAGCGTGGCGATCTGCCCCAGCCCCTCGATCATGGCGTCGATGCGCGCCGGGGTCAGCGCCAGGCGGTCCAGCAGCGCCGCGTCCAGGCCCTTGGCGGCGCCCGCCTCCAGGTCCGCGGCATTAGCCTGGCCCAAGGCGTCGCGGGCGGCATCCAGCTCGGCGGCGATGGCGGTCAGCGCGTTGTTCTTCGCGGCGGTCTCGGCGCGGGCCATGGCGCGGGCAGCGGCGCGGGCACGCGCGCCCACATCGACCATGTAGGCGGCGACGTCGGTGATCTGGGCGGTGATCTGGGATTCGGGCATGCGCTGGATTCTCTCGCTGCGGACTCGCGTTTGCACATCATTGTCCATGAGGCTGCCTCGCCGCGAAAGCCCGGCGGCGCGCGGAGCGACACGGGCGAGCAGGTCTCGCCGTCATCGCTGCGCGAGGAACTGCGCCGGATGCCCTCGCAGCGGCGCCGCAGCCGGCCCCAGACGGCCCCAGACGGCCCCGGAGCAGGTCTGGCGTTGCTCCATCGCAGGTCACCGGCGGCGACAAGGACGGCGCCGAGCGCCTGGCTCGGGCAAGTCCGCGCGGTTGCCGCGGACCGCGACGAAAACTACACTGCCTCATCAGCGTCTACACGACAACATTCCCGCCCCATTCCATATGGCACTGAATATCCGCAACCCGGAGGCGGAGGCGCTCGCCGCGCGGCTCGCCGAGCTGACCGGTGAGACCAAGACGGCCGCGGTGATCAGCGCCCTGCGCGATCGCCTCGAACGCCTCCAGCGCGAGGGCTCCGGCAAGACCCTCGCCGATCGGCTCGATGCCATCGCCCACCACGCCGCTGCACTGCCGGTGCGCGACACCCGACCGGCGGACGAGATCCTCGGCTACGAGCAAAACGGCCTGCCGGGCTGATGGTCATCGACACGTCCGCCCTGGTGGCGATCCTGCAAGACGAGCCGGAGCGGCGCCGCTTCAACGAGGCGATCGAGGCCGCGGCGCAGCGCCGCATCTCGACGGCGACGCTGGTGGAGATCAGCATCGTCATGGAGGCGCGTTACGGGGCGGACGGGGTGCGGGACCTGGACCTGTTCCTGGCCGAGGCATCGATCGAGCCGATCGCCGTCGATGCCAAGCAGGCGCAGACCGCCCGCGAGGCCTTTCGCCGCTTCGGCAAGGGCCGCCACCCCGCAGGGCTGAACTTCGGCGACTGCTTTTCCTATGCGCTCTCGCGCGTGCTCGACGAACCGCTCCTATTCAAGGGGCAGGACTTCCCGCAGACCGATGTCGATGCAGCGGTGCCGCTGCACTGAAGATCACCGGAGTGCCGCATGACGACAGATGCAGCATCGCTGCGGCGGTCCGGTGGTACGCATGAAGGGGTCACGCATGAAGGGGTCTTGCAATCCAAC
>NZ_JAJDNQ010000147.1 GCF_022340605.1 Thiohalocapsa sp. | reverse complement strand
TGAATAAATGATAGCGCCATTCATCTACCTTTTCGTTCTCCGGGATTCTCGGCCCAACGTCGAGCACAGCCCGGCGCATGCTGCCGAGCCGCCCGCGTCAGCGGCGGCTCGGCAGCATGCGCTCGGGCTGGTGCACTCGTTGGGCATATTTATCGGCCAGCGGCTCTAGATTACCATGCTTGCCCTGTTTCGCATTCTAAAGCTCCTTGCGGTTTTCTAGAATAAGCAGGCCGGCGCCAAAAAGAAGGCCAATTGCGGCTAGGGCCAACGGATATTTGATCGGTACCGCGACTCTGCCCTGATACTCACCGGAATATGGAAACTGAGGGTTCACGACGTATTCTCCTTTACTGAAGACTATCTCCATCTGGCCCAAATTGCCAAAAAAGTCTCGCTTTGGGTGGGACCCCGACGAAAAGAGCAAGGTCAGCGTAAAGAGGGCGATGGCCGCGAGCATTAGAATCACTCCCTTCTTAAAATTACTCACTCTGAGTTCTCCTCGGGTAACGTCAAGAACAGCCCGGCGCGTATAGCGCGCCGCCCGCGGCGGCGGCAGTTCGAGAGCATGCACTCCGGCTTGTCCACTCGTCGGGCTTCTTCGTTGTTCAAAAGACCAGCTCCTGCCACCAATTAAAGGTTAGCCGGAGCCTCTCCGAATTTGGCCAGGAGTGTGGCTAAACGCTCACCATCCGGGCCTCTCCAAACCTCCTCGTGAGCACGGCGCATCGTGCCGAAGTGGTGACCTAAGTGTTCTGACCAGCGAACGGTCAGAATGCGATCATCGGGTGGCTCTCGATCTATGCGTCGGAAGTCTGTCTTCTCGGTTCCCCTCTCCCACCCCTTGGAAGTAAGATGCCAATCCGTCCATTCGTCGCTTGCTGACATAAGCCCCTCCAAAAGCCCAACCATGATTATCATGGCCCTACGACCTAATAGGGGAATATTAACCCAACTTTCGGGAAAAATCGCAAGCCTTTCAGGCGCTTCGCGACGTATCAAAGCGAAATCGCCTTGTTAAGGCGATATTCGCTGACTTTTCGGGCGATCTGACCTGATAACAGCCTCCACGTCGACTTATCAGCGTGGAGGCGCCCCGATAACTTGATATTTCCAGCGTTTTCGGGCAAAACTCACACGGAACGTGTTAAGCCGGGCGGGGCCGGCGGGAGGCAGGGATATGGGCGGATCGCAACTGCTTGCGGACGTGCGGGCGGTGACGCGCCGGCTGCACTACTCGATCCACACGGAGCGGAGCTACTGCGACTGGGTTGCGCGGTACGTGAAGTTCCATCGGATGCGCTCGCGGGAGGAGTTGTTGGCGGCGGGCACGCGGGAGGTGGAGGCGTTCCTGACCCACCTGGCGGTGGACGCGAAGATGGCGGCGAGTACGCAGAATCAGGCCATGAACGCGCTGGTGTTTCTGTACAAGCGTGTGCTGGAGCGGCCGCTGGAGGGGCGCATCGATGCGGCGCGGTCGTCGCGGGAGCCGCGGCCGCCGGTGGTGCTGACGCGCGAGGAGGTGGCGACGCTGCTGCCGCTGATCGATGGGCAGGCTGGCCTGATCGTGCGGTTGCTCTACGGCAGCGGGCTGCGGATCACGGAGGCGGTGCGGCTGCGGGTGCTGGACGTGGACTTCGGCTATCGGCAGATCACGGTGCGGTCCGGAAAGGGCAACAAGGACCGGGTGACGACCTTCCCGGTGAAGCTGGCGGAGCCGTTGCAAACGCATCTCAAGAAGGTGCAGGCGATCCATGCGCAGGACCTGGCCGACGGCTTCGGGGAGGTCTACCTGCCGAACGCGATGGATCGCCGTGCCCCCGGGGCGCCGGCGGATTGGCGGTGGCAGTACGTGTTTCCGGCCGGCAAGCGCTCGACGGACCCGCGCAGCCCGGAGGGCAAAGTCCGGCGTCACCACGTGGACCAGAGTGTGGTGAACAAGGCCATTAAGCAGGCGGTGCATCTGGCGGGCATCCAGAAGCGGGTCAGCGCGCACACCTTTCGGCACAGCTTTGCAACGCACCTGCTGCAGCGCGGCACGGACATCCGCACCATTCAGTCGCTGCTGGGGCACAAGGACGTGCAGACGACAATGGTCTACACCCACGTGCTGCGGCAGGGGGCGCAGGGGGTGGCAAGCCCGCTGGATGACCTGCTCTGACGGCCGAAGGGCTCGGAGGGGGCGCCGGTGATGCGCGCCGAAAGATGGGCACGCTGCGCTTTGCCCATCCTACGCCGAGACGCGCTCAGGCCGGCGGTGAGCGAATAGTTGTCTGGTCTCTGGCGCGGGGGCGCCAGCGGCGCCGGCCGGTCGGAATCGGGATCGACGGTGGTAATGGGCCAGCGCTGGGGCAGCTCGACCGACCGGCGCGGGCGCGGCCGTGGGGGCTGCGCGGCGCCAGTGGGCTGTTGCGCCTCTTGCGACTGGTGTGCGCCTTGCAGGCAGTGCAGCACGTTTGACTTGCACGAGTCCGTCATGAAAGACCTGCTTCTAGAGCCCCACAAGCCTCAATTCGTTTCGGCGCCGAATCAGGCGCGCAAGGCAGCGACGGTGGAGGAGTCTTTGGCCGCCGCGGCAGAGCTGAAACCCCTGGTGGGCAAGGTGCGCGCGCTGGCGCGCAAGCGGCGAGCGGAGCTTGCGCAGCGCGGGAAGCGCGCACTGCCGCCGGACTGACGCGGCTGCAACGAAGGCCCGTCGTGGGTTTGCGTGATGTGGGCGGTCGCGGGGCCGGCGTCGGTCGGGCCGATGTGGGTGGCCTGGGCATCCGGTGGCTGCATCGAGCGCGGTGTCGGACTTCGCTGTCGCTCAGTCCGATCTGCGCGGGCCGCCCGGCCGATGGGCTGGCATCGGGGCGTCCGCTATTATCCGGGGGTCTATCGGCAGGGCGGGCAGGGCTGTGAAAGTCGTATTGGTCCATGGCATTTTCGATACCGGCAGCAAGTTCAGGACCCTCAAGCCCTACCTGGAGGCGCGCGGGCATGTCTGCCTGGCGCCGTCGCTGACGCCGAACGACGGGCGTGAGGGGCTGCCGGCGCTGGCGGAGCAGCTCCGGCACCGGATCGACGCCGCCTTCGGGCGCGATGAGCCCTTCGCGCTGGTGGGCTTCAGCATGGGCGGGCTGGTGTCGCGCTGGTACTTGCAGGAACTGGGCGGGCATGAGCGGGTGGAGCTGTTCGCGGCCGTCTCGGCGCCCATGCAGGGCACCGTCTGGGCCTATGGCTACCCGGGCCTGGGTGCGCGGCAGATGCGCCCCGGCAGCGACTTTCTGGCCTGCCTCGGCGCGAGCGCGGAGCGGTTGAGCCGCGCGGAGCTGTACGCCTACTGGACGCCGTTCGATGCCGTCATCGTGCCGCAGAAGAGCGCGGACTGGCAGTTGGCGGACAGCCGGCGCATCCCGGCGCTGTGCCATCCCTGCATGCTGTGGCATCCGCGGCTGATGGCGGACTTGGCGGCGCGGCTTGGCGATCCTTGAGATCATGTCAGGCAGCGCCGATAATGCGCCGCCGCGTCCGACCCGTTACGACCAACACCCTGCACGGCCAGCCCATGAAGCTCGGAATTCCGAAAGAGACCCTCGCCGGCGAGACCCGCGTCGCCACCACGCCCGAGGTGGCGCAGAAGCTGATCAAGAACGGCTTCGAGGTGCTGCTGGAGGCGGGCGCCGGCAGCGCCGCGCACTACACCGACGAGGCCTTCGCGCAGGCCGGCGTGAAGCTCGTCGAGCGCGCCGGCTGCTTCGAGGCCGACATCGTGCTCAAGGTGCGCCGGCCCAGCGATGAGGAGGCCGCCGCGGTGCGCTCGGGTGCCGTCTACATCAGCCTGCTGGAGAGCTGCGGCGACGACCCGCTCATCGGCCGCATGGCGGAGAACGGCGTCACCGTGCTGGGCATGGAGCGCATGCCGCGCATCTCCCGCGCCCAGTCCATGGACGCGCTGTCGTCGCAGAGCAACATCGCGGGCTATCGCGCCGTTATCGAGGCGGCGGCGCGCTACGGGCGCTTCTTCCCGATGATGATGACCTCCGCCGGCTCCGCGAAGCCGGCGCGGCTGGTGGTGCTCGGCGCCGGCGTGGCCGGCTTGCAGGCTATCGCCACGGCGCGCCGCCTCGGCGCCGACGTGCACGCCTACGACGTGCGCCCGGAGACCAAGGAGCAGATCGAGTCGCTCGGCGCCAAGGCCATCGAGCTGGACTTAGGTGAGAGCGGCGCCGGGGAGGGCGGCTACGCCAAGGAGCTCTCCGACGAGGCCAAGGCGCGGCAGCAGCAGCTCCTGGCCGACGAGCTGGCCAAGGCGCACGTCATTATCACCACGGCGCTGATCCCCTGCCGCCCGGCGCCGGAGCTGATCACCGAGGACGTCGTGCAGCGCATGCGGGAGGGCTCGGTCATCGTCGACCTCGCTGCCGCCAACGGCGGCAACTGCAAGCTGACGGAGCCGGATCAGGTCGTCGTGCGCCACGGCGTGACGATTGTCGGCCATACCAACTACCCGGCCATGGTGCCGGCGGACGCGAGCGCCTTCTATGCCAAGAACCTCGCCAACCTGCTGGACATTATGGTGGAGAAGACCGACGGCGGGCTGGCGCTCAAGGACCTGACGCAGGACGAGATCACCAAGGCGATGATTGTCGGCAGGGGCTAGAAATCAGGGGCTAGGGGCTAGGGGCCCGGCGACGAAGCCGGAAGGTCGGTGATGCGCAGGCG
Organism: Thiohalocapsa sp.; assembly: GCF_022340605.1. Classification (GTDB taxonomy): domain Bacteria; phylum Pseudomonadota; class Gammaproteobacteria; order Chromatiales; family Chromatiaceae; genus Thiohalocapsa. The sequence continues at coordinate 73,701 of NZ_JAJDNQ010000147.1, read as the reverse complement.
GCGGATCGTCGGGCCTCCTGCGTCGGCCCGACCTACGCGTTCCGCAGCTGACTTAGGGTACGCTCGGCGGACCGCTCGTGAGCGGCTAAGGAATGGTTCAAAGACAGCTGAAACGTTGCGGAAGCGGGCCAAGACGGTGGATGCGCTTCGCTTATCCGCCCTCCGGTGTTCACCTTGTTTCTGAATCATTACTAACGGGCTGGGGCGGGTCCGCACAGCAGACCCTGCTGCTGCGCGAAGGGGCGAAGCATTCCTGGTGATGGCATCCGGCAAGCCGGCGTCGCACGGCTGTTCCGCGGCACCCTGAGGCTGACAATCAGCTTACCGAGAAGATCTGCAAGGATCTCGGCGTCGATGTACACCCCTGATCCAGAATTTGTCGCATCTTGGCATGACCCAATACCACCGAGGCACCTCGGGACCAGCACCACACCTGGAGCCAACCGGATGACCGAATCACTCACCGCTCTATACGTCTTCGTGCTTGCCTGTTTCATCGGCTATTACGTCGTCTGGGGCGTGACGCCGTCGCTGCATACGCCGCTGGTGGCGCTCACCAACGCCATCTCCGGCATCGTGCTGGTGGGGGCGCTGTTGGTGACGGGGCTGAAGGAGGCGGGCTTCATGGCCTCGACCATGGGCTTTCTCGCGGTGCTGCTGGCCAGCATCAACGTCTTCGGCGGCTTTCTGGTGACGCACCGGATGCTGTCGATGTTCAAGAAAAAGAACAAGTAAAGGAAGGTACCCATGGAGCTGACCCACAGCCAACAGGCCATCGCCTATCTGGTCTCGGCCGTCCTGTTCATCTTCGCGCTGAAGGGCCTGACCCATCCGGCCACGGCGCGGCGCGGCAACCTGTTCGGCATGCTCGGCATGGCCATCGCGCTCGGCGCGACCCTGCTCGGCACCGAGGTGCACGACTATGGGCTCATCGCCGTAGCCGGCGCGCTGGGCGCCGCCATCGGCATCGTGCTGGCGCTGCGCATCCAGATGGCGGCCATGCCGCAACTGGTGGCGGCACTGCACAGCTTCGTCGGTATGGCGGCGGTGCTGGTGGCCATCGGCACCTTCATCAACCGCGCCCAGGCGGGCACGCTGAACGGCACGCTGATGGGCGAGCTGTCAGCGGGCATCGTCATCGGTGCCATCACCTTCACGGGCTCGGTGATCGCCTTCGCCAAGCTGCAGGGCATCATGTCCGGCGCGCCCATCAAGTTCAAAGGTCAGCACCTGCTGAACGCGGCGATGGCCATCGTCACGGTGCTGCTGGCGGTGGAATTCGGGCTGACGGGCGACGTGTGGGCACTGGTGCTGATGACGCTGCTGGCGTTCGCGCTCGGCGGCACGCTGATCATCCCCATCGGCGGCGCGGACATGCCGGTGATCATCTCCATGCTCAACAGCTACTCCGGCTGGGCCGCGGCGGCCACCGGCTTCACGCTGCACAACAATCTGCTCATCATCGTCGGTGCGCTGGTGGGCTTCTCCGGCGCCATCCTCAGCTACATCATGTGCCGGGCCATGAACCGCAGCATCCTCAACGTGGTGTTCGGCGGTTTCGGTACCGACGGTGGCGGTGGCGACAGCGCCGGGGCGGTGGCCGCGCAGAAGGGCGTCAAATCGGCTTCCGTCGAGGACGCCGTCTATTGGATGGAGGACGCGGGCAAGGTCATCATCGTGCCGGGCTACGGCATGGCCGTCGCCCAGGCACAGCACGCGCTGAAAGAGCTGATGGAACTGCTGGAGGCGCGTGGCGTGGCGGTGAAGTTCGGCATCCACCCGGTGGCCGGGCGCATGCCGGGGCACATGAACGTGCTGCTGGCCGAGGCGGACATCCCCTACGATAACGTGCTGGAGATGGACGAGATCAACCCGGAGTTCCAGAGCGCCGACGTCGCCCTGGTGGTGGGCGCCAACGACGTGGTGAACCCCGCCGCGAAGGAGGACGCCTCCAGCCCCATCTACGGCATGCCCATCCTCGAGGCCGGCAAGGCCAGGCAGGTCTACTTCCTCAAGCGCTCCATGCGTCCGGGCTACTCCGGCGTGGACAACCTGCTCTTCTACCAGGACAACACCTCGCTCGTCTTCGGCGACGCCAAGGACACCATCGAGGGCATGGTCTCCGCGCTGAAGGGCGGCGGGCACTAAGTCCTGTGGGAGCGGCACTCCAGGTGCCGCGACCGGCGGCGCCACGTCTTGTGGGAGCGGCACTCCAGGTGCCGCGACCGGCGGCGAGGCCCCATCCGAGGGTCCGAGTAACCGCCAAGCGGCAGGCACCGCGCGGCCCTCATCGCGCCACAAAAGGCAGTGGCGCTCCCACGGCGTCGGCACGCCACGAGCAGCCCTTGCAGGACTAGCACGCCAGGTCTTGTGGGAGCGGCACTCTAGGTGCCGCGACCGGCGGCGGTACCGCATCCGAAGGTGCGAGCAAGTGCCAAGCGCCAGGCAAACGCGCGGCCCTCGTCGCGCCACAAAAGGCAGTGGCGCTCCCACGGTGCCGACGCGCCACGAGCAGCCCTTGCGGGAACGCCACGCCAGGTCTTGCGGGAGCGGCACGCCAGGTGCCGCGACCGCGCAGCCGTCAGCCGCTTGCAGGTCCCAGCCCCACCCGTCGCCGAATGCAGTTCAAGTAGGTCTGCGGGTCGTCCTCGCGGCCCTCGCGCTGCATGCGCCACATGGACTCCGCCAGGCAGTCGATGAAGCGGTGCTCGGCGTCGTGCGCGTCGCCACACACCCGCAGGACCTGGCCATAGAGCGCGCGGATGCCGGGCGGATGGTCCGCGCCCACCTGTTCTAGCAGGGCCAGGTGCAGGGCCATGTGTAGAAACGGGTTGGTCGCGCCGTCCTCGGGCAGCCAGTCCTTGCCGAGCGCCTTGTCCTTGTCCGCGAGCAGGGCGTGATACTCCGGATGCTGCTGCACCACCTGCGCGATGCGCTGCTCCAGCGGGTCCAGGGGCGCCCCCGTCTGGGCCTTGTGCCAGGCGTCGATGAAGTGTTGGCGGTAAGGGTCGCGCTGGGGGCCGAACATGGCGGGCTCCGGGTGATGGCTCAGTTCTCGGAGGTGGCGTTCGCCGCCGGCTTTTCACCCGCCGCGTCCGTGGGAGCGGCGTCCCCGCCGCGATCAGCCCCGGTCGCGCGTGTTGCGTCCCCAACGCGATACGATCCGATGCCCGTCGTCTTCTCCGTGTACTCACACAGATCCGCAATGATGCACGCCGGGCAACGCGGCTTGCGCGCCGTGCACACGTAACGCCCGTGCAGGATCAGCCAATGGTGGGCGTCCTTCAGGAACGTCTTCGGTACCAGCCGCAGCAGCCGCAGCTCCACCGCCAGCGGTGTCTTGCCCGGCGCGATGCCGGTGCGGTTGGCGACGCGGAAGATGTGTGTGTCTACGGCCATGGTCGGCTCGCCGAAGGCGGTATTCAGCACGACATTCGCCGTCTTGCGTCCGACGCCGGGCAGGGCCTCCAGGGCCTTGCGCTCCCGCGGTACCTCGCCGCCGTGCTCGTCCACCAGGATGCGGCAAGCAGCCATGATGTTGCTGGCCTTGCTGTTGAAAAGGCCGATGGTGCGGATGTGATCCTTGAGCCCAGCTTCGCCCAAGTCCAGGATTGCCCGCGGCGTGTTGGCAACCGGAAACAGCCGGGCCGTCGCCTTGTTGACCCCCTTGTCCGTGGCCTGCGCGGACAGGATTACGGCCACCAGCAACTCGAAGGTGGACGCGTAACGCAACTCCGTGGTGGGCGCTGGGTTGGCGGCGCGCAGGCGCTCGAAGATCGCGGTGCGTTTGGCTCGATTCATGGGGGTGGGAAGGATAGCGGCGGTGAGGCCGCTTGTCGCGCGCCTGCTGCAAGTGTTCCGCGTAAATTACGCTGAGCGGCAGCGAAGCCAGACATCGTGCAGCGTGCTGCGGATGCGGCGGGTGCCCCCGGGTGAGCCGCGGGAGGGATATGTCTATGCGGCGTCCGGCAGGAACTCCGGGTCTAGAACCCGCTCTTGGGCGAACGGACAGGTCTCCGGGAACAGGCTCCGATCCAGCTCAGTTTCCAAGGCGGCAGCCCGCCGTGCCTTCGTGTAGGCATGTCCCAGATACTCAGGCACGAGCCGGCGCAGGGATGGACTCTGCCGCAGCAGGGTATCGAGCTGGTCGCGCTGTTCGGTGATGGTGCCCAGCCAGCCCGATGAGCGCGCATCTGGCTGATAGCGCCACTTGAGCAGGTGTTGCAGCAGCACCTTGAGCCGGCTCTCCAATTCGCGCCGCTCGCTTGCACCCAGGGTCTCGATCTCCTCGGCGATGTGGGCCAGATCTGCCGCGGCTGTCAGGCCGGCACGCAGCAGCCTGGCTTGCTCCTCGGTCCAGGCGTGGAAGTCCTGTTCGTAGAGGCTGTCATTGGCGTTCATGGCGTCGTCGGGGTCTTGGGCCTGCTGCTTGACTGTGCCACGAACGGGTTTCGGATGCACGCTGGCCATTCCGTGTGTGTTGCGCGAGCGCGCCTGACGGTGGCCGGGCCGAGTGGAAATCGGCGCCGCCAGAGGGCTTGGCGCGCCTGTGCCGGGGGAAGGGGAACGGGAAGGGGACGGAGATGGAGCTGAAGCGCTCGTCGGCTGGGGGGTGGCCAGGTGGAGCAGCGAGCGCGGCCGCCGCAAAGGCTCGCTTGCAGGCTCGCGAGAACTGTCTAAAATAACAGTTACTTTGTCCAGACAAAGCTTGTGCCCATGTCCGACCAGCTCACACCACGTGACCGGCAGATGCTCACCCCACGTCAGCAGCAGATCCTGGACCTGATCCGCCGGCACGTGCGCGAGACGGGCTATCCGCCGACGCGCGCGGAGATCGCCGAGGCGTTTGGCTTTCGCTCCGTCACCGCTGCCGTGGATCATCTCAAGGCCCTGGCCCGGCACGGGGTCATCGAGTTGCAGCAGGGGGCGTCGCGCGGCATCCGGCTGCTGGTGCCCGCGGACGAGGCGCAATTGCCGGTGGTGGGTCGGGTGGCCGCCGGCAGCCCCATCCTCGCCGCCGAGCACATCGAGGAGCACTGCCAGGTGGATCCAAACCTGTTTCACCCACGGGCGGATTATCTGCTGCGGGTGCGCGGCTTCAGCATGCGCGATGCCGGCATCCTGGACGGCGACCTGCTGGCGGTGCACCGCACGCTCGAGGCGTTGGACGGGCAGATCGTCGTCGCGCGGATCGATGACGAGGTGACTGTCAAGCGCTTCCGCCGCCAGGCCAATTGGCGCTGGCGGGTGCAACTGCTGCCGGAGAACCCGGACTTCGCGCCCATCGTCGTGGACCTGCGCGAGCAGGCGCTCACCATCGAGGGCCTCGGCGTCGGCGTGCTGCGTCTCGGCATGGTGGGCCGCGCCGGCGGCGGTGCCCAACGGTTGTGAGCCGTGGTTCGTGAGGCCGTTCCGGCCTGCCGCCGCGGGAGTCCGTCTCGGACGTCCCGTTTCCAGCTAGAGCATCGCCATGCAACTCGACCAACTCCTCGCCGCCCGTGCCGATCTCTGGCGCGGGCGTGCCACGCCGCAGGCGGCGCCCGCCGGGCTGCCCAGCGGCTTTGCCACGCTGGACGCAGCCCTGTGCGGCCACGGCTGGCCGCGCGCGGGCTTGAGCGAGGTGCTCACCGCCCACCAGGGCGCCGGGCTCGCGCTGCTGCTGCCGCTGCTGGCGGCGCTCGGCAGGCAGCCCCGCTGGCTGCTGTGGGTGGACCCGCCGTACCTGCCCTTTGCGCCGGCGCTGGCGGCCCGTGGGCTGGACCTGCGACACATCCTCATCGTTCGCGGCGGCGCCGACGCCGCCTGGGTCGCGGAGCAGGGACTGCGCTCCGCATCCTGCGCCGCCGTGCTCGCCTGGACCGGCCCCGCCGCGCAAGCCGCCGATGGCAACCGCGCCCGGCGCCAATCGCCTGGCAAGGCGGCCTGCTGGACACCGGCCGCGCTGCGCCGGCTGCAGCTCGCCGCCGCCGACACCGACACCCCGGTGCTGCTGCTGCGCCCGCCCGCCGCCGCCGGCGAGACCTCGCCGGCGGCGTTGCGGCTCACGGTGAGCGCCCGCGCCGATGGCCTCGAGGTAAGCCTGCTGAAGCAGCGCGGCGGCCGGCCGGGGCAGCGGTTGCAGTTGCCGGCGATACCTGACGATGCACCCAACCCGATCGCCGGCGGCGCCGGCGCCAGCCGTGGCGACGAGCTCTCAACTGGTGCCGGCATGCCGCCGGCAAGCACCGATGTCGGACAGCAGGTCCGGCGGGTGCGCGCCGATGCGGCGTTCGCGGGCGGCCGGGTGTCTTCTCCCCTGCCGGCCCCATGCGAGGCGCTGCAAGCCGAGCCGCCACAGCCCGAATGCGTCCCGTCGGCGGTGCCGGCGGAGCCGGACGCACCCCCGCGTGCACCGCCCGCCGCGCGGCAGGTCCTGGCGGCCGGCGGCGGCGTGCTCGCGGCCGTTGCCGGGCGTCGTGTACGCCGTCGCCGTACCCTGCCGCGCTGTTGAGCCGGAGTGGCGCATGGATTGGCTCGCGCTGCACCTGCCGGCGCTGGCGCTGGAGGTCTACACACGGGCCCTGGCGCCGCGTGATCTCTCACCTGAACCGGGTTCCGGTCAGTCTTCGCGCCCATCCGGCAAAGCATCGCCGCCGGCCGGCCACCCGCCGCCGCTGGCGGTGAGCGAGCACGAGCGTATCGTCGCCCGCAACGCCGCCGCCGCCCGGTTCGGCATCGTGCCCGGACTCCCGGACGCCGCCGCCCGGGCGCTGGTGGCGGAGCTGCGCATTCTGCCGCGCAAGCCCGCCGCCGAGCGTGCGGCGCTGGCCCGGCTCGCCGCCTGGGTCATGGCCTTCAGCGATCGGGTGAGCCTGGCGCCGCCGGCGGCGCTGGTGCTGGAGTCGGGCCGCAGTCTGAGGCTCTTCGGTGGTGCCGCGGCGCTGCGTCGGCGGGTGCTGGACGGCGTGACCGGCCTCGGCTGGCGGGCGCGCTGCGTGCTGGCACCCACACCGGGGGCGGCGCTGGTGCTGGCCGCCGCCGGGCTCGGCACGGTTGGTGACGAAGCGGGTGGTGACGATGCCGCCGGTGCCATCATCGCTGGCCGCGATGCCCTGCGCCGCAGCCTCGCGGTGCTGCCGGTGGCGGCGCTGGACTTCACCGCGGCGGAGCTCGACGACCTCGCGCGCATGGGCATCGGGCGCCTCGCCGACCTGCTGCGGCTGCCGCGGGCCGGGCTGGCGGAGCGCTTCGGCGTCGCGCGGCTGCACCAACTGGAGCGGCTGTTGGGGGAGCGGCCGGACCCGCGCCGGCCGTTCGTGCCGCCGGCGCGCTTTCGGGCGACCCTGGAGCTGCCGGCGGAGGTGCCGGATGCGCCCGCGCTGGTGTTCGCCTGCCGACGGCTCATCGACGAGCTGGGCGGCTTCCTGCTGGCGCGCCAGGCCGGCGTGCAGCACCTGGACTGGCGCCTGCACCATGCCGACGGGCCGCCAACGCGCTTCCGGCTCGGCTCCGCGGCGCCGGCACGGGATCCGGCGCATTGGCTGAACCTGCTGCGCGAGCGCCTGGACCGGCTCAGCCTGCCGGCGCCGGTGCGGGCGGTCGCCGTCAGCAGCGAGCAGATCCACCCGCTGGCGCCGGCGCACGCTGAGCTCTTTCCGCGCGATGCCGCCACCGCGGCCCCGGACCCGGCACTGCTGGACCGACTGCGGACGCGGCTCGGCGACGACGCGGTGCGCGGACTCATGGCGCTGCCCGACCACCGGCCCGAGCGCGCCCTGGGGTTCTGCGAGCCGCAGCTCGTCCTAACCGAGGCTTCGAATGGTCGGGGCAGAAGCGAGCCGGGCAGGGCGGCCCACGGCCCCTCGAGTCTGCGTACGCAGCCCAGCCCGGCGCCCAGTCTGGTGCCCACTTCCGCACCAGGCACGGCCGCCACCGCCCGCCGCGACCGCCCCCTGTGGCTGCTGGCGCGGCCGCTGCCGCTGGCGGCGCGCGACGGCCGCCCCTGGCTCGACGGTCCGCTGGACTTGGGCCGCGGCTGCGAGCGCATCGACACCGGCTGGTGGGACGGCTTCGCGGTGGCGCGAGACTACTACGTGGCGCTCAGCGCCGACGGCGAGCGGCTCTGGGTCTACCGCGAGCTGCGCGGCAACCGGGGTTGGTTCCTGCATGGCATCTTCGGTGACCTTTCCGGATGAATGCCCCTGGCGCCTGGACCAGATCCTGGATCAGGATTGGCTGCCCGGCTGACCCGTTTGCCGCATGTCGGCGCGATGGTGCCGATTGTGGGAGCGGCGTTCTCGCCGCGACTTGGAGATTGCAGCAAGCGCCGAGATCCTTGCTGCCGCCGGCATCGCGCCGGGGACGGCGCTCCCACGACGGCGCTCCGACGACGGCGCTCCGACGACGGCGCTGTCGCATCACGCCGCGAGCGCGACAAGACTCAGCGCACCAGGCCTTCGCGCAGGTGGTGGAAGTGCTCCAGTCGCCGCGGATCGATACTGCCCTCCGCCACGGCCGTGCGCACGGCGCAGTCGGGCTCGTCGAGGTGTCGGCAGTCGCGGAAGCGGCAGTGGCCGCGCAGTGGCGCCAACTCCCGAAAGCCCTGTTCCAGCTCCGCCTGGGTGAGGCCGGTGAGGCGGAAGCTGCGTACGCCCGGGGAGTCGATGAGCCGGCCGCCGCCGACCCCGCCTCCCGCCTGGTCGCCCGGGAGCCGGTAGCAGGTGGCGGCGGAGGTGGTGTGCCGGCCGAAGCCGGTGGCCTCGGATAGCCGGCCCACCTGGATATCCTGGTCCGGCAGCAGCGCCTGCACCAGCGATGACTTGCCGACGCCGGACTGGCCCAGCAGGATGGCTGTTTCGCCGGCCAGGTGCTCGGTGAGCGCCGCAACACCGGGCGCGCCCTTGATGCTGATGGGGCAGATGGCATAGCCCAAGTCGCGATAAGGCGCGAGCGCATCCAGGAAGGCGGCGTGGCCGACATCGTCCAGCAGGTCCATCTTCGCGGCCACCACCAGGGCACGGACGCCCATCAACTCCGCGGCAACCAGGTACTGGTCCAGCAGGAAGCCGCTCGGCGGCGGCTGGGGTGCCACCACCACGGCCATCAGGGTCAGGTTGGCCGCCAGCGGCTTGTCGCGGCCGCTGTAGTCCGGGCGGCTCAGCACGTTGTGGCGGGCCTCCAGCGCCGTCACCACGCCGCCGTCGCCGGTGGGCTGCCACACCACGCGGTCGCCACACACCGGGTGGCCGATGTTGCTGCGAGTCATGCAGTGGTGCAGGTTGCCGGCCGCGTCCTCGACGGCGAGGTGGGCGCCGTGCCGGACCACGACGAGGCCCGGCTGCACCGCGGGCTCGGACTGGGCGTCCGGCTCCACCTCCGCGGCGCGGTCCGCGTCGAGCTTGTCGAGGACCGCGTTGGTGCGGCTCTCCAGCCGCCGGCGCCGGCGCTCCTGGATCGCCTGTATGCGCTGGCGTTGGCGCTCCGACAGCCGCCGCCTGGGCATCAGGCGAACCTGCTCGGGCGCATGGTGCGCTCAGCCACCGCGGGTCACTTGCCGAACTTGTAGTATTCCTTGTTCAGCAGGTTGGCGACCGCGTTCACTTCGTCCGGGAACATCTTGGTGTCCAGGTTGGTGTTGCAGAACTCCACCTGCTGTTGCAGCGCGCTCAGGGAGTGGATCTTGCGGTCCGGGCGGGTATAGACCTCGCTGCCGTGGCAGCTGGTGCAGTTCTTCTGCAGCAGGGCCTGGGCGTCGATGCCCTCGCCCGTGGCCGCGCTGGCGGACAGGCCCGCGAGCAGGGCGCCGGTACCGACTACAGCGGCCACGGCAGAAACGACAGAAAGCAGAGGAAAACGCTTGGACATGGCAATCTCCGGGCTAAGTTCGGGCTGGATTCTATCAACGGCTGCCTTCGCGAGCGCGCGAACGCGCTACCATCGGCGCAAATCGTGGTGACGGCGGGAGAAGCCAATGGAGCAAGCGGGGAATCTGGCCTGGATCGACCTGGAGATGACCGGGCTCGACCCGGTGAACGACCGGATCATCGAGATCGCAAGCATCGTTACGGACCCGGACCTCAAGGTGCTGGCCGAGGGGCCGGTCCTGGCCATCGCGCAGCCGGAGGTGGTGCTGGCCGGCATGGACGATTGGAACACTCGCCATCACGGCCAGTCCGGCCTGCTGGAGCGGGTGCGGAACAGCCCGGTCACGGAGGCCGACGCCGAGGCGCAGACGCTGGCCTTCCTGCAGCAGTGGTGCCGGCCACGGCAGGCGCCGCTGTGCGGCAACAGCATCTGCCAGGACCGTCGCTTCCTGGCGCGGTGGATGCCGCGGCTCGAGGCCTTCTTCCACTACCGCAACCTCGACGTCAGCAGCCTCAAGATCCTGGCCCGCATGTGGGCGCCGGACATCGCCGAGGCACTCAAGAAGCAGAACAAGCACCAGGCGCTGGAAGACATCCGCGAGTCCATTGCGGAGTTGCGGTATTACCGGGCGGAGTTGCTGCGGGTCTGACCCGTTTGGACTACCTTGGCCGTTGCCGAGGTTTCCGGCAAAGGTGCGAGTGGTTGGGGTGGGTATGGAGTGCGGAGTGCGCGGACGGCCGTCCGGCGCTGGCTTCGCGCGACACAGCAACGCGGGTGACAGCCCAACCTTGGCTCGCCACAGGCTGGTATCAGCCTGTCGGTTACCCTCCCAGGGCAGCCAATGCCCAGCGCACGTGCTCGCGCACCAGCAGGCTCGGGTGGTCCGCGCGGGCGTTTAGGGCGTCGCGCACGACGGGTGAGGAGTCGGAATTACCGAGCGCCACGGCGATGTTTCTGAGCCAGCGCTCCTGCCCGATGCGGCGGATGGCGGTGCCTTCGGTGCGCTTGAGGAATTCATCCTCGTCCCAGGCGAAGAGCGTGAGCAGGGTGGCGGTGTCGAGGCCGTTTCTCGGCAGGAAGTCGGTCTCTTCGGTCTGGTGGGCGAAGCGGTTCCAGGGGCAGATGAGCTGGCAGTCGTCGCAGCCGTAGATGCGGTTGCCCATGCGGGCGCGCAGCGGCTCAGGGATGGGGCCGGGGTGCTCGATGGTGAGGTAGGAGATGCACAGCCGCGCGTCCAGCACGTAGGGCGCGACGATGGCGTCCGTCGGGCAGATGTCGATGCAGGCCTTGCAGCGCCCGCAGTGGTCCTCGGCGGGCGGGTCGGCGGGCAGCGGCAGGTCGCAGTAGATCTCGCCCAGAAAGAACCAGGAGCCGCCCCGGGTGTTGATGAGGTTGGTGTGCTTGCCGATCCAGCCGAGCCCGGCCTTCTGCGCCAGTGGCTTCTCCATGACCGGCGCGGAGTCCACGAAGACGCGGTAGCCGAAGGCGCCTACTTGCGCCTCGATGCGCCTGGCGAGCCGCCGCAGGCGCTGGCGCAGCACCTTGTGGTAGTCGCGGCCCAGTGCATAGCGGGAGACGAAGGCCTGTGCCGGGTCCGCGAGCGCCCGCTCGATGTTCGCCTGGTATTCCGGCAAGTAGTCCATGCGTGCGGAGATGATTCGGAGCGTGCCCGGGACCAGCTCCGCGGGCCGGGTGCGCTTGCTGCCGTGGTGGGCGAGCCAGTGCATCTCGCCGTGCATGTCGCGGCCGAGCCAGTGCGCGAGATGCTGCTCGGCGGTGGCGAGGTCGCAATCGGTGATGCCCACCTGCTGAAAGCCGAGCTCCGCGCCCCAAGCCTTGATGGCACGCGCGAGCCGCGCGGCCTCGGCGGACGGGATCTGCCGCGGATGTAATATCGGGGGCGATTCGCACACTTGGCTTGCCTTGGCTTCGCTCACGTTGCGCTGCGACAGGATCTTCCCTTATCCAGACCCTAATTTGCGACATCCCATGCCAGAAAGAAAACCCCTGCCGTATGCGCTTTATCGCGCCGCCCAGGTGCGCGCGCTGGACCGCTGTGCCATCGAGCGCCATGGCATCCCCGCTGCCGAGCTGATGCAGCGCGCCGGGGCTGCGGCCTGCCGCGTGCTGCGTGCGCGCTGGCCGAAGGCGCGCCGGGTGGTCGTGCTCGCCGGTGCCGGCAACAACGGCGGCGACGGCTATGTGTTGGCGGCCGAGGCGCTCGCGGCCGGACTCTCCGTGCGGTTGTTGCAGCTCGGCGACCACGACAAGCTATCCGCCGAGAGCGCCGAGGCCGCCACCGGCTTCGCGCGCCAGGGCGGCGTCGCCGAGCCCTACCAGGGCGTGCCGGCGGATGCCGACGTCATCGTCGATGGTCTGCTCGGCACCGGCCTCACCCGGGAGGTCACCGGGCGGTGGGCGGCGGCCATCGATGCGATCAATGCGGCCCGCGCGCCGGTGTTGGCGCTGGACATCCCGTCGGGACTGGACGCCGACACCGGCCGGGTGCACGGCACGGCCGTCCGCGCCGATGCAACCATCAGCTTCATCGCCCTCAAGCAGGGGCACTTCACCGGCCGCGGCCAGGCGATCTGCGGCGAGATCCATTTCGACGGTCTCGACGTGCCGCCGGCCATCTACGGCACCGAGGTGCTCTCCGCGCGCCGGGTGGACTGGCACAAGGAGCGCGAGCTGCTGCCGGACCGGCCGCGCGATGCACACAAGGGCGTAGCGGGTCGCGTGCTCATCGTGGGTGGTGCTCCCGGCACCTCCGGCGCGCCCCGGCTCTCCGGCGAGGCCGCGTTGCGGACGGGTGCCGGGCTGGTGACGGTGGCGACGCACCCGACGCACGCGTCCCTGCTCAATCTGACGCGGCCGGAGCTGATGGTGCACGGCGTCGATGGCCCGGATCAGCTCAGGCCGTTGGTGTCGCGGGTGGATGCCGTCGCCATCGGTCCGGGGCTCGGCACCGACGACTGGGGCCGCGCCCTGCTGGACGCGGTGCTGGCGCTGGATGTGCCGCTGGTGGTGGACGCTGACGGGCTGAACCTGCTGGCCCAAGACGCCCAAAGCGGGAGCCCGCGGCGGCGCGACGACTGGATACTGACCCCGCACCCGGGCGAGGCCGCAAGGCTGCTCGGCAGCAGCATCGCCGACGTGGAGCAGGACCGCTTCGCCGCCGTCGCCGCGCTGCAGCAGCGCTATGGCGGCACCGCGCTGCTGAAGGGTGCCGGCACTATCGTGCACGGCCCGGCGCGGCGCCCGCCCGCCGTGTGCAGCGATGGCACCCCCGCCATGGCGAGCGCCGGCATGGGCGACACGCTCACCGGCATCTTGGTTGCGTTGATAGGGCAGGGGCTGGAGCCTGAGCAGGCGGCCACGACGGGCGTCTGTCTGCATGCGGCGGCCGGCGTTCTGGCCGCCGGCGGCGCGGATCGCGGCATGCTCGCCGGTGATCTGATGAGCGTCCTGCCACTGCTTTACGCCGAGCGCCGGCAGCGCTGATGCAGTGACGGCCGTTATCGAGCGTTTCGCACCGGATGAGGCCGCCCAGCTTGCCTGGGGGGCGGCACTCGGGGCGCTGCTGTGCGGGCCTCGGGCAACCGGGCAGGGCAACGGCCCGGGCCTCGCGCGGACCGGCGGGCTCGTGTTTCTGCTCGGCGATCTCGGCGCCGGCAAGACGACCCTTGTGCGCGGGCTGCTGCGTGGCCTCGGCCACCGCGGGTCGGTGCGCAGCCCGACTTACACCCTGGTGGAGAGCTACGACCTGCCCGCGGCCCGGGTCCACCACCTCGATCTCTATCGCATCGCCGACCCCGACGAGCTCGAGTTCCTCGGTATCCGCGACCTGCTGGACGACACCAGCCTGGTGCTGGTGGAGTGGCCCGCGCGCGGCGCCGGCGTGCTGCCGCCGCCGGACCTAAGCGTCCACATCCGGCACCAGCGGGACGGACGGGTGCTCGCGTTCGAGCCCGCTGCCGCCTGGCAGCCGGCGCTGGCGGCGCGCCTGCCGCAGACGCCTCCACCGCCGCCCGCCGCCGACTGAAGCCCCGCGGCGGCCCCCCGGCACGCTTTTCGCGTGGTGCCGAGGCGACAGTGTAATCCCTACAACAAAAGTCGTTGTTCCGTATGAAGAATATGCCGCAAAGGCTGGTGTTCACTTGGAATATTCTTGGGTCGGATGCTATGCTTTATGCAACGTTTCGGTTAGCCACGGGGCGGGGGAACGGGGCTTCGACATGAGTACCGGGCTCAGAGTACTGCTAGCGGTGGTTCTGGGGCTGTCGCTGCTGGGGGCGGTGGATGCGTCGGTCGCGGGGCAGGTGACCGTGCTCGGGGCGCGCATCTGGAGCGCGCCCGATCACACGCGCATCGTCATCGACACCGCGGCGCCGGTGCACCACAAAATCTTCTCGCTCGACCACCCGCAGCGGCTGGTGGTCGACATCCCCGACGCGCGCCTCGTCGGCAAGCTGCCGGCGGCGGATGGCGACGACAGGGTGGTGGCGGCGCTGCGCAGCGGCGTGCGCGAAGGTGACGACCTGCGCGTGGTGCTGGACCTCAAGCAGGCGGTGAGGGTCAAGAGCTTCCTGCTGGAGCCGAACGGCACCTACGGTCATCGGCTGGTTATTGATGTCTCACCCAAGTCGGGCGTCCTGCCGGCGATGGACGTCGCCAGTATCCCGCCGGAGATGACGAGCCGCGCGGCACCGCCGGTCTCCGCGGCGCGACACTTGTCCGTACAGCCCAAGGGCATTCGGGAGCGTGACGTGATCATCGCCGTGGACGCGGGGCACGGCGGTGAGGATCCGGGCGCCTCCGGGCCGTCTGGCACGCATGAGAAGGACGTCACCCTGGCCATCTCCCGCAAGCTCGCCGAGCGCATCAACCGCCAGCGCGGCATGCGCGCGGTGTTGATCCGCGATGGGGACTACTTCATCCCGCTGCGCCAGCGTATCGCCAAGGCGCGCAGGTATCAGGCGGACCTGTTCGTGTCGATCCACGCGGATGCCTTCAGGGATCAGCGCGCCAGGGGCTCATCTGTGTATACGCTGTCCAACGGCGGCGCCACCAGCGAGGCGGCGCGCTGGCTCGCCGAGCGCGAGAACCGCGCCGACCTCATCGGCGGCGTCAACCTCGCCGAGCAAAACGACGTGCTCGCCAGCGTGCTGCTGGACATGACCCAAAACGCCACGCTGGAGCACAGCAGCATCGCCGCGCAGCGGGTGCTGTCCAAGCTCCAGGCGCTGGGCGAAGTGCACCAGACGCACATCCAGCAGGCCGGCTTCGTGGTGCTCAAGTCGCCGGACATTCCGTCCATGCTGGTGGAGACCGCCTTCATCTCCAATCCGCAGGAAGAAAAGCGTCTGCGCAGCGGCAGTTATCAGAGCAAGCTGGCCGATCACCTGGTGCAGGGCATCATCGACTACTTCGAGGAATACCCGCCGCCTGGCACCCGCTTCGCGCGCGAGCCCGGCGCGCGGGATGATGATGAAATGGGGGCGCTGCCGGCGGCGGGCGCCGAGTCCTTCGCCGAGGTGGCGCGCCGCTACGACCTCAAGCTCAGCGCCGTGCGCCTGGTGGATGCTCCCGACCTGATCGACATCGGCGCCTATCGCCGCCGCCCTCCCGGCGGCTGATGGGGGCTGGCGCACCCACGCCGCACTGGGTGACCTTTCTCGAGCGCGGCTTCTGCACGCGTGGCAGGCGTCGGCCGGCCCCACTTGCGGGCCGCCGCCGCTTCTGCTTCCATGCTGGCGATGTCTCCCATCCGCGCGCTGCCGCCGCAACTCATCAACCAGATCGCCGCCGGCGAGGTGATCGAGCGCCCGGCCTCGGTGGTCAAGGAACTGGTGGAGAACAGCCTCGATGCCGGTGCCCGCGCGCTGCGCGTGGACCTGGGGCAGGGCGGTGTCAAGCTGATTCGCGTCACCGACGACGGCGACGGATTGGGTCCCGAGGACTTGCCGCTCGCCGTCTCCCGTCACGCCACCAGCAAAATCGCGAGCCTCGAGGACCTCGACGCCGTCGCGACCCTGGGCTTTCGCGGCGAGGCACTGCCGAGCATCGCCTCCGTCTCGCGCTTCGCCATCACCTCGCGCCGCCGCGGTGACGACCACGGCTGGCGGCTCACCTGCGACGGCAGCGACCGCCATGACCCCGTGCGGCCAGCCCCGCACGACGTCGGCACCAGCGTCGAGGTGCGCGACCTCTTCTATAACGTGCCGGCGCGGCGCAAGTTCCTGCGTGCCGAGAAGACCGAGCTCGGCCACATCGACCAACTGCTGACCCGCTTTGCGCTGGCGCACGGCGACCTGCATCTGCGGCTCACGCACAACGGCCGCGTTTCGCTGGAGTTACCGGCCGCGGACGCGCCGCTGGCGCCGGAGCGCCTGCACCGGCTGCTGGGCGAGTCCTTCCTGAGCCACGCGCTGGCGCTGGACGAGGGCGCGGTGGGTCTGCGCCTGCATGGGCTGGTGGCGAGCCCCGACTTCGCGCGCAGTCAGGGCGACATGCAGTTCTTTTACGTCAACGGCCGGCTGGTGCGGGACAAGGTAATCGCCCACGCGGTGCGTCAGGCGTACCGTGACGTGCTGCACCACGGACGTCACCCGGCTTTCGTGCTGTTCCTGGAGCTCCCGCCACGGCAGGTGGACGTGAACGTGCACCCGGCCAAGCACGAGGTGCGCTTTCGCGAGTCGCGCCAGGTGCACGACTTCATCTTTCGCGCGCTGCACCGGCGGCTTGCCGACGGGCGGCGCGCAGAGCCCGCGGCAACCGGCGCCCAGGCGTCGGCCGGTGGTGGAGCGGCGCCCGCGACGACGCCAGCGGCGGCGCGCGCGCCGAGCCCGGCGCCACCCGCGCCCGGCCGCCTGCCGTTGGGCGTCGCGGAGAGCGCGGGTGGCTACGCGCGTGATGTCCCCGGGCGCGGTGGTGCAGGCGCCGGCGCGCATGTCCTGTGTGCCGGCTTCGCCTTCCAGCAGCCGTCCGGCGATGCGCAGGCGCGGGTGGAGGCAAGCGACGACGCCGGCGAAGTGCCCCCGCTCGGCTTCGCCATCGGCCAGCTCAACGGCATCTATATCCTGGCCGAGGCGCCGGATGGTCTCATCATCGTGGACATGCACGCGGCGCATGAGCGCATCGGCTACGAGCGGCTGAAGCAGGCGGTCCATGGCGAGCGGCTGGTGCGCCAGCCGCTGCTGGTGCCGGTCGCCGTGCACGTGAGCCGGGCGGAGGCCGACCTGGCGGAGCGCCGTGGCGAGCTGTTGCAACGGCTCGGCCTCGGCGTCGATCGCCTCGGCGAGTCCCAACTCGTGGTGCGCGAGCTGCCGGCGCTGCTCGGCGCCGCCGATCCCGAGCAACTGCTGCGTGACGTGCTCGCGGACCTCGCCACGCATGGCGTAAGCGACCGGGTGGAGGGCGCCATCGACGCATTGCTCGCCGGCATGGCCTGTCACGGTGCGGTGCGCGCGAACCGGCGCCTCACCCTCGCCGAGATGAACGCGCTGCTGCGCGACATGGAGCGCACGGAGCGGGCCGACCAGTGCAACCATGGCCGCCCCACCTGGACCCGCGTCTCCAGGCGCGAGCTGGATGGGCTCTTCCTGCGCGGTCGCTGAATGCACGATCTGGACGCCGCCACCGGCGGCCAGGTGGACGCCACGTTGAACGGCACGGCGAGCGGTCCGCCCGTGGTGCTGGTGATGGGGCCGACCGCCGGCGGCAAGACGGACCTCGCGCTGGCGCTGGTGGACGGCCTCGCCGGCGAGGTCGATTGCGACATCGTCAGTGTCGATTCGGCTTTGGTCTACCGCGGCATGGATATCGGCACGGCCAAGCCGTCGGCGGCGGTGCTGGCGCGGTATCCGCATCGGTTGGTGGATATCTGCGACCCGGCGGAGCCGTACTCGGCGGCGCGCTTTCGGACCGATGCGCTCGCCGCCATCGATGACATCCGCGCGCGCGGCAGGCTGCCGCTGCTGGTGGGCGGCACCATGCTCTACGTGCGCGCGCTGCTGCGCGGGCTCTCGCCGCTGCCGCCGGCGGACGCGGCGCTGCGTGTGCACCTCGACGAGCGCGCCGCGGCCCTGGGACCTGGCGGCATGCACCGCTGGCTGACGGACGTGGACCCGGCTTCGGCGGCGCGTATCCACCCGAATGATCCGCAGCGCGTGCAGCGGGCGCTGGAGGTGTATCTCGCTACCGGCCAGCCCATGAGCGTGCTGTGGCGGGAGGCCGGCGCGGGTGGCCTCGGGCTGCCGACACTCAAGCTGGTGCGCTCACCACGGCAGCGTGCGGCATTGCACCGGCGCATCGAGGTGCGCTTCGATGCCATGCTCGCCGCTGGCTTCGCGGACGAGGTGCGGGCGCTGATGGCGCGCGCCGACCTCGGCCCCGACCTGCCGTCCATGCGCTGCGTCGGCTATCGGCAGCTCTGGGAGCACCTGCGCGGCGACTACGACACCGCCGAGATGCGCCGGCGCGCGCTGGCGGCAACCCGCCAGCTCGCCAAGCGCCAGTACACCTGGCTGCGCGCCGAGCCGGACTGCCATTGGCTTTGGGACGATGCGGATCCGCTCGGGCGAGCGCTCGCGCTGGTGCGGCGCAGCCTTGCTGCGGCTCCTGGATAAGACCCGCACCGCGCGGGCACGGGCGCCGTGTCGCATGGGGAAGCACCGATACCTCCGCATGCGCTTTTAGGGCGCCGATACCTTTCCGGATGTGATACGTTTCTTTTTTCAGTGCGTCACGTAAGCAAGCAACGCCGGCTGGGGAACAACCGACCGGTGCACGAGAAGATGGAGTCGCCAACAATGTCCAAGGGCCAGAGCCTGCAAGACCCTTTTCTAAACGCGCTACGCAAAGAGCGGATACCCGTCTCGATCTTCCTGGTGAACGGCATCAAGCTCCAGGGGCAGATCGAGTCCTTCGACCAATTCGTCGTGCTGCTCAAGAACAACGTCAGCCAGATGATCTACAAGCACGCCATCTCCACGGTGGTGCCGGCCCGTAATGTCAAGCTCCCGCTGGCATCGGAGGCGGGCGCGGAGGAGGGCAACAGCTGAGCTCTTCCTGTCACCGACGTCGTCCCTGCGGCGCCCGCGTGTCATTCCCCGATTCGTCGAGCCTGACGGCCTACAGGGGCCTGCCACATCCGGGCTTATCAAGTAGGGCTCGGTCACGGTCCCAGCCCGAAAGCCGGGTGGGCTGCACCGCAGGGTGCGCCGTGCGCGGTCGTGTGGCCGCAATTGCCGTTTGTCCGGGGGCAGCCGCGGGGGTGTTGGCGCATCGTGTTTGACCGACCTTCCAGCGGAGAGCGTGCCGTGTTGGTGCAACTCGCCGTCGGTGGGGAGTTGCCGGCGGACGCGCGTGACGAGCTGCAGCAGCTCGCGGAGGCCGCCGGGGCGACCGTGGTGGGCTTCCTCGGTGGCAGCCGCGTGAGCCCCGACCCGAAGTATTTCATCGGCACCGGCAAGGCCGACGAGCTGAAGGCGCTGGTGGCCGCCGGCGAGGCCGAGCTGGCGATCGTGGACCATGCCCTGAGTCCGGCGCAGGAGCGCAATCTGGAGCGGCTGCTGGAATGCCGCGTCGTGGACCGCAGCGGTCTGATCCTGGACATCTTCGCGCAGCGTGCGCGCTCCTTCGAGGGCAAGCTGCAGGTGGAGCTGGCGCAACTGCGGCATCTTTCCACGCGGCTGGTGCGCGGGTGGACTCACCTGGAGCGGCAGAAGGGCGGCATCGGGCTGCGTGGACCTGGCGAGACCCAGCTCGAGACCGACCGCAGGCTGCTCGGCAAGCGCATCGCCGTGCTCAGGGAGCGCCTCGCGCGCATCGAGGTACAGCGGGGGCAGGGCCGCCGCGCCCGCGAGCGGCACGAGGTGCCGACGGTGGCGTTGGTGGGTTACACCAACGTCGGAAAATCGACGCTGTTCAATCGGCTCACCGACGCCGGTGTGCTGCAGGCGGACCAGCTCTTCGCGACCCTGGACCCGACCCTGCGGCGCCTGCAGCTGCCGGGTGGGCAGGACGCCGTGCTCGCCGACACCGTGGGCTTCATCAGCCAGCTGCCGCACGAGCTGGTGGCGGCCTTCCGCGCCACGCTGGAAGAGACCCGCTCCGCGGACCTGCTGCTGCACGTGGTGGATGCGAATCCGCTGGAGCGGGCGCGGCACATCCGGGATGTCGAGACGGTGCTCGCGGAGATCGGCGCGGACGAGGTCCCGCGCATCATGGTGTACAACAAGATCGACGCCCTCCCGGAGCCGCCCGGAGGGCCGGCGCCGCGGCTGGACCGCGATGCCTCCGGCCGTGTTGAACGGGTCTGGATCTCGGCTGTCACAGGTGCAGGCCTGGATCTACTCACGGCGGCCATCGCCGAGCGCCTGCAGACCGGCAGCATCCGTCAACGCCTGCTGTTGGGACCGGAGGACGGCGCGCTGCGCGCCTGGCTGTTCCGCAATGCCACCATCGAGCACGACTGTCCCACCGAGCTCGGCGGCTGGGAGATGGAGGTCAGCATGCCGCAGGCGCGCTGGTGCCGCGTGCAGGGCGCAAGCGATCGGATGAGCTGCCGAATCCGTGCCATCGCCGAGCCCGCGCATACCGCCGAGCCCGCGCATACGGCCGACCCGGCTGAGCCCAGGGCGGCGGATCTCGTCCGCTGACGGGCGCGGATGGATCGCGATGATGGCATCTGGCCGATGATGGAATCCGGCGCGCGGCGGCGGCCATCCGCGGACAGCACGCGCGCGGCAGTTCCGTGGCGCGCGAGTCCGTGTCGCGTCTTGATATCATCCGCCCCTGGCGGCACCTGCCCCGCCTTGGGGAGCAGAATCCCGCGCAGGACCACAGGCGACACCCAATAGGTGATCCTGGGGTCCGCACCCGAACATCACACTGACGAGCTGCGGAGACATTATGGCTTGGAACGAGCCCGGAGGCGGCGGCAAAGACCCCTGGGGCAACAGCCCGAACAATGCCGGCCCGCCCGATCTCGATGAAATCGTGCGCAAACTGCAGGAGCGCGTCAGTGGCCTGCTGGGTGGCGGCAAGGGCGGCGGTGCCGGCGGCGGAGGCGGCGCGGACATCAGCAGGCGCACCATCGGGATCATTCTGGCGGTGCTGCTCATCGCGTGGCTTTTCACGGGCATCTATATCGTGGACCCGGCCGAGCGCGGTGTCGTCATGCGCTTCGGCGCCTACGCCAAGACCACGGAGCCCGGGCCGCACTGGCACATCCCATACCCGATCGAAACGGTGCAACTGGTGAACGTGGACGAGATCTCGTCCTTCACGCACAAGGCGGCGATGCTGACCAAGGACGAGAACATCGTCGACGTCGAGCTCACCGTGCAATCGCGCATCCAGGACGCCGCCAATTATCTGTTCCAGGACCAGGCGCCGGAGAAGACCCTACGCGATGCCACCGAGACGGTGGTGCGCAAGACCATCGGCGGCAGCAAGCTGGACTTCATCCTCACCGAGGGGCGCAGCGCCATCGCCGCCACCATCCAGGAGCGGGTCCAGGCGCTGCTGAACGGATACAAGACCGGTCTGCTCGTGACCTCGGTCAACATGCAGCCGGCGAAGCCACCGGACGCGGTTAAAGAGGCGTTCGACGACGCCATCAAGGCGCGCGAGGACAAGGAACGGCTGGAGAACCAGGCCGAGGCTTACTCCAATGAGATCCTGCCGCGGGCGCGTGGCGAGGCCGCTCGCATCCTGGCGGACGCCAAGGCGTACCGCGACCGCGTCATCGCCGAAGCGGAAGGCCAGACGGCCCGCTTCTCCGCCGTCCGGACCCAATATGAGAAGGCGCCTGAGGTCACCCGCGAGCGCCTGTATATCGAGACCGTGGAGCGGGTGCTCGGTGCCAACAACACCGTGCTTTTGGACGTGCCCGGCGGCAACAGCCTGATGTACCTGCCGCTGGACCAGCTCATCGGCAAGCCCACGCGGGCGCAGGCGGGCAGCAACAACAAGTCGTCGGCTGACCTGTCTCAGCCCACGACGGTGGGCACGCATTCGCCGGATCTACGCAGCCGCGACGTATCGCGTGAACGGAGGAGCCGTTGATGGACGACTTCAAGAAGATCCTGGTGCCCGTGGCGGTCGCGCTGCTGGTGCTCCTGGTCTACGCCTCGACCTTTACCGTGAAGCAGTACGAGACCGCCATCAAGCTGCGCCTGGGTGAAATCGTCGGCAGCGACTACAAGCCGGGCCTGCATTTCAAGGTGCCGTTGCTGAACAACATCCTGAAATTCGATGCGCGCATCCAGACGCTGGACGCCCGCCCGGGGCGCTTCCTCACCATCGAGAAGAAGGACGTCATCGTCGACTCATACACCAAGTGGCGCATCAGCAATGCGGCGCAGTTCTTCCGCTCTACCGGCGGTGACTCGGCACGCACCGCACGGCTGTTGTCGGAGCGGATCAATACCAGCCTGCGCGACGAGTTCGGCAAGCGCACCATCCAGGAGGTGGTGTCAGAGGACCGCCTGGAACTGATGACCGAGCTGACCAAGCAGATCGATACCCAGGCCTCCGAGCTCGGCGTCGATGTCGTGGACGTGCGGGTCAAGAAGATCGACCTGCCGCCGGAGGTCAGCGAGTCCGTGTACAACCGCATGCGTGCCGAGCGCGAGCGGGTGGCCCGCGACCTGCGCGCGAAGGGCTCCGAGGCCGCCGAGCGTATCCGCGCCGACGCCGACCGCCAGCGCACCGTGATTCTTGCCGACGCCTACCGGGAGGCGGAAGAGACGCGCGGTCAAGGCGATGGGAAGGCGGCGGGGATCTATGCCAAGGCGTACCAGGCGGACCCGGAATTCTATGCCTTCTACCGTAGCCTGAACGCCTACGTGGAATCGTTCGGCAAGGGCGACACCACACTGGTGCTGGCGCCGGACTCGGAGTTCTTTCGCTTCTTCAGCGACAAGGAGGGTAGGTTGAAGGACAGTACCCCTTCCGTGGAGCCCCCGCAGGCTGCGACGGCCGTGCCCGCACCGGGGCTCAGCGCGCGGCTGTCGCCGCCGATGCCCTACGACTGACGGAACGGCCACGGGGTGCACGCCCGCCACCAGGCACCATGTCTGTACAAGGCACCACCGCGCCGCACCCCGGGAGTGCAGGCGTGGTGGGCTCTCTCCAAGGCCAGCGGGCGTCGCTGACTTGATCTGGCCCCTAACGCCTGCCGACCGGCGGGCGTTAGACTTTGCCGACAGCTTTTGTAATGATTCCGCGCCGTCGCCTGGCGCCGGCGCCGCGGTCCGCAGTCTTCGCCGGCCGCGTTCCCCTTGGGATTTCCTATGTGGCATGACCTGCTGGTGGCCGTGGCGCTGCTGTTCGTCATCGAGGGCATGCTGCCCTTCCTGGCGCCTGGGCTTATGCGGCGCTTGCTGCTGGAAGTGGCCCGGCAGGACAACCGCAGCCTGCGGCTGACGGGGTTGTTCAGCATGCTGGCCGGCGTCGCGTTCCTGTACCTGATCAACTGATCCCGACTCCACCTGACGACTTCCCGCGAGCCCCATGAACGAAGAACGCTGGCGCCTGCCGGACGGCATCGACGAGGTGCTGCCGCCGGAGGCGGCGCGGGTGGAAGCCCTGCGCCGCGAACTGCTCGACCTCTACGGAAGTTGGGGCTACGAGCTGGTCATTCCGCCGTTCATCGACTACCTCGACAGCCTCCTCACCGGCACGGGCAGTGATCTCGACTTGCGAACCTTCAAGCTCACGGATCAGGTGAGCGGGCGTCTGCTGGGGGTGCGTGCGGACATGACCCCGCAGGTGGCGCGCATCGACGCCCACCGGCTGCGCCGAGAGGCGCCGACGCGGCTGTGCTATCTGGGGACGGTACTGCACACCCGCTCGGACGGCTTCGCCGGCTCCCGTTCGCCGTTGCAGATCGGCGCGGAGATCTTCGGCCACGACGGGATGGAGAGCGACGTCGAAATCCTGCGTCTGTTCGTCGCGACGCTGGCGGTGGCCGGCATCGACAACGCCTATCTGGACCTGGGCCACGTCGGCATCTTCCGCGGGCTGGCGCGGCAGGCGGGGCTGGATCGGGGGCAGGAGATGGCCCTGTTCGACGCCCTGCAGCGCAAGGCGATTCCAGAGATCCACGAGCTCATCGACCAGGCCGGCGTCGCGCCCGCTGTCGGCGATATGCTGCTGGTGTTGCCGGAGCTGAACGGCGACGACGCGCTGCAACGTGCCGGGCACGCCCTGGCGGCGGCAGATGCCCCGGTGCAGGCGGCACTTGAGCGCCTGCGGCGCGTCGCCGAGGAGACTGCCCGCTGGCTGCCGGCGCTGTCCGTGCACTTCGATCTCGCCGAGCTGCGTGGCTACAACTACAAAACCGGCATCGTTTTTGCCGCTTTTGTTCCAGGGTGGGGATTGGAGATCGGCCGCGGCGGGCGCTACGACAACATCGGCCACGTGTTTGGCCGGGAGCGGCCGGCCGTGGGCTTCAGCACGGACCTGAAGGGTCTGATCGCCCAGGCCGCTCCGCGGGAGGTACCGGCGTCGGCGTCGGCGTCGCCGGTGCTGGCACCGTGGAGCACGGATGCGGCGCTGCAGGCGGCGGTGGCGGAGCTGCGCCGTGCCGGCCGCCGCGTGATCCAACAACTGCCGGGCAGCGCGGCTGAGATCTCCGAGGCAGCAGAAGTGCTGGTCGAGACCGCCGGCGGCTGGACATTGCGCCGCGCCGCGGACGCAACCGACGAGAGCTAGATGCCTCGTGCAGCAACAGGGGCCGGGAGTGGGGTGCAGCGCACCCGCGGCATGAACATCGTGTTAACGTGTCGCTCGATCATCGGGATCGGCGGCCAGCGGAGATAAGACCGACATGGGCAAGAGCGTTGTTGTCATCGGCACCCAGTGGGGCGACGAGGGCAAGGGCAAGATCGTCGACCTGCTGACGGAGCGGGCCGATGCGGTAGTGCGCTTTCAGGGCGGCCACAATGCGGGCCATACGCTGGTCATCGATGGGGAGCAGACCATACTGCACCTGATTCCGTCCGGCATCCTGCACGATGGCGTCGTCTGTCTCATCGGCAATGGTGTGGTGCTGTCACCCGAAGCGCTGTTGAGCGAGGCGGCGACGCTGGAGGAACGGGGTGTGCCGGTGCGCGAGCGCCTCGGCATCAGCCCTGCCTGTGCGCTGATCCTGCCCTATCACATCGCGCTCGATCAGGCCCGCGAGCTGGCCCGTGGCGCCAAGGCCATCGGCACCACCGGCCGCGGCATCGGTCCCGCCTACGAGGACAAGATTGCGCGGCGCGGCATTCGGCTCGGCGAGCTCATGGAGCCGGCGCACTTCGAGGAGCGGTTGCGCGAGGTGCTGGAGTACCACAACTTCGCGCTCCAGCATTACTTCAAGGCGCCGCCCGTGGACTTCTCCGAGGTGCTGGACAGTGCCCTGACCCACGGTGAGCAGATCGCACCGATGGTGGACGACGTGGCGGGCCGGCTCGCGCGCATGCGCGCCGACGGCGCCAACATGCTCTTCGAGGGCGCGCAGGGTGCGCTGCTGGACATCGACCACGGCACCTATCCGTACGTCACCTCGTCCACCACCACCGCCGGTGGTGCCGCGAGCGGCAGTGGCGTCGGCCCCCTTGATCTCGACTACGTCCTCGGCATCGTCAAGGCCTACACCACCCGTGTGGGGGGCGGGCCCTTCCCGACCGAGTTGTTCGACGACGACGGCGATCACCTCGGTGCCCAGGGCCATGAGTTCGGCGCCACCACCGGCCGCAAGCGCCGCTGCGGCTGGCTCGACATGGTGGCGCTCAAGCGCTCATTCATCATCAACAGCGTCTCCGGGCTGTGCATCACCAAGCTCGACGTGCTGGACGGCATGGAGACGCTGCGCATCTGCACCGCCTATGAGCTGGACGGCGAGCTGCTGGACGCCCCGCCGGTGGGGTCCGATGCGCTGGCGCGCTGCAAGCCCCACTTCATGGAGATGCCCGGCTGGCGCGAGTCCACCGTCGGCGCGGAGTCCCTGGATGCGCTGCCGGCTGCCGCGCGCGCCTACCTCGCCAAGATCGAGGAACTGGGCGGCGTGCCCATCGACATCGTCTCGACCGGCGCCGACCGCGCCCAGACGTTGGTGGTGCGCCACCCCTTCGACGCCACCTGATTCACCCCTGTCAGCACCGACGCCGCGAGCCGAGCCCCAAGGCTCAGACCCCAGCTCGACCCCCAGCTCGAGTTCAGGCCGGAGAGCCCGGGCTTGAGCCCGAGCAGGGGGCCGCGGCGCCCGTCCAACCCCAGCCGGGAATGCCCAATCCATGAGTGAAACGGCCCTGCTGCTGGAGAGCCTGCGCCTGTTGATGATCGGCATGGGTATCGTCTTCAGCTTCCTGCTGTTGCTGGTGGGCATGCTGCGGCTCATGTCCTGGGCGGCACTGCGCCTGGCGCCGGTGTCCGCGGCGCCTGCCCCGCAAACGTCCGCCGCCGCCGACGATCGGGTGGTGGCCGTCATCGCCGCCGCCGTCGCCCGCTATCGGGCAGGCCGAGGCCGTCCGCGGCACTGACGCGCGGCCTGCGCGTCCCGCACGCATGCAACGCTCTTCATTGTTTCAAGTGAGAGATCCATGACCGAGAAGACACCGTTAAGGATTACCGATGTCGTGCTGCGCGACGCCCATCAGTCCCTGCTGGCGACACGGATGCGCATCGAGGACATGCTGCCCATCGCCGAGAAGCTGGACCGGGTCGGTTACTGGTCCCTGGAGAGCTGGGGCGGCGCCACCTTCGATGCCTGCATCCGCTACCTCGGCGAGGACCCCTGGGAGCGGCTCCGCCAACTCCACGCGGCCATGCCCAACACGCCCCAACAGATGCTGCTGCGCGGGCAGAACCTGCTGGGCTACCGGCACTACGCCGACGACGTGGTGGACAAGTTCGTCGAGCGTGCGGCGGCCAACGGCATCGGCGTGTTCCGCATCTTCGACGCCATGAACGATCTCAGGAACCTGCAGCAGGCGGTGCGCGCGGCGCTGGCCACGGATGCGCATGCACAGGGCACCATGTCCTACACCGTGAGTCCAGTGCACGACGTGGACTATTGGGTGGATCTCGGCCGGCGCCTCGAGGACCTGGGCTGCCACTCCATCTGCATCAAGGACATGGCCGGGCTGTTGCGGCCGTACGTGGCCGAGGAACTCGTGACGCGCCTGAAGGCGAGCTGCACCATCCCCATCGCCATGCAGTGCCATGCGACCACCGGCATGAGCACCGCCACCTACGTCAAGGCGGCCGAGGCCGGCATCGACACGGTGGACACCGCCATTTCTTCGATGAGCATGACCTACGGCCATTCGCCGACGGAGTCCATGGTCGCCATCCTCGAGGGCACGCCGCGCGATACCGGGCTGGACCTGAAGCTCCTGGAGGAGATCGCCGCCTACTTCCGTCAGGTGCGAAAGAAGTACGCGCGCTTCGAGGGCTCGCTGCGTGGCGTCGACTCGCGCATCCTGGTGGCGCAAGTACCGGGCGGCATGCTCACGAACATGGAAAACCAACTGCGCGAGCAGGGCGCCACCGACCGGCTCGACGAGGTGCTGGAGGAGATCCCGCGGGTGCGCGAGGAGCTGGGCTACCTGCCCCTGGTGACACCCACCAGCCAGATCGTCGGCAGCCAGGCCGTGCTGAACGTGCTGATGGGCGAGCGCTATAAGTCCATCACCAACGAGACCGCCGGTGTGCTCAAAGGCGCCTACGGCGCCACGCCGGCGCCGGTGAGTCAAGAACTGCAGCAGCGCGTGCTCGGTGCCGGCGAGGCACCCATCACCTGCCGCCCGGCGGACGAGCTGGAACCGGAGCTGGATCGGCTGGCGGCGGAGCTCGACAC
Source organism: Thiohalocapsa sp. (assembly GCF_022340605.1). Taxonomy (GTDB): domain Bacteria; phylum Pseudomonadota; class Gammaproteobacteria; order Chromatiales; family Chromatiaceae; genus Thiohalocapsa. The sequence goes on along the minus strand of NZ_JAJDNQ010000147.1, from coordinate 46,001 downwards.
CATCGCCGGGCAGCGCAAGCTGACACTGGCCGAGGATCATGTCGACGACGTGCTGATCTACGCCATGTTCCCGCAGGTGGGGCTCAAGTTCCTGGAGCACCGCGGCGATCCGTCGGCGTTCGAGCGGCCGCCCTGGGAGCTGGACGCCGAGGACAAGGCGAACGCCCAAGCGGCGGCTCAATCGAGAAACCAGTCGGCAAGCCAGTCGGGAACGGCCGCAGCAGCGACAGGTCCCGAGCGCTATCGGGTCGAGGTGGACGGACGCAGCTATGCGGTGACCGTGTCGCCCGAGGGCAGCATCGAGCACGTGGCCGCCGCGCCGGGCGCCGCCGTGGCGCCGACCCCGGCGGCCGCCGCGCACATGGTGGAGTCGCCGCTGGCCGGCAACATCGTGCGCGTCAACGTCAAGCCAGGCCAACGGGTGGGGGTCGGCGACGTGCTCCTGGTGCTGGAAGCGATGAAGATGGAGACGGAAGTGCGCGCCACCACCGGCGGCATCGTGGTGGAGATCCGGGTCAAGGACGGCGACGCCGTGGCCCTGGGTGCACCGCTGTTGTCACTGGCCTGACCCGGGAAAGAGCGCGCAGATGGACCAACTCTTGAAGCTCTGGCAGTCCATGGGCATCGCCAACATGGGCTGGGGTCAACTGTTGATGATGGCCGTCGGCTGCGGCCTCATCTACCTGGCCATCGCGAAGAAGTTCGAGCCGCTGCTGCTGGTGCCCATCGGCTTCGGGGCGCTGTTGAGCAACATCCCGGTGGCCGGCATCGGCGGCCACGACGGTTTGATTGGCATGATCTACACCGTCGGCATCGAGACCGGCATTTTTCCGCTGCTGATCTTCATGGGGGTCGGCGCGCTGACCGACTTCGGCGCGCTCATCGCGCGGCCGTCCACGCTGCTGCTCGGCGCGGCGGCGCAGTTCGGCATCTTCGGCACCTTGATCGGCGCGGCGCTGCTGAATTTCCTGCCCGGATTCGACTTCACCATCCAGGATGCCTCCGCCATCGCCATCATCGGTGGTGCGGACGGGCCGACGGCCATCTTCCTCGCTTCGCGGCTGGCGCCGGACCTGCTCGGTGCTATCGCGGTCGCGGCCTATTCGTACATGGCGCTGGTGCCCATCATCCAGCCGCCCATCATGCGTGCGCTGACCACGAAAGAGGAGCGTGCGGTGGTGATGCAGCAGATGCGCCCGGTGTCGCAGCTCGAGCGCATCCTGTTCCCGTTTGTGGTGCTGCTCTTGTGCGCCTTCCTGCTGCCGTCGGCGGCACCGCTGATCGGCATGCTGACCTTCGGCAACCTGCTGCGTGAGTGTGGTGTCGTCGAGCGCCTGAGCCGCGCGGCTCAGAACGAGATCATCAACATCGTTACCATCATGCTGGGGCTGGCGGTGGGCTCGAAGCTCTCCGCGGACCGGTTCCTGGCGCTGGATACCCTGGGCATCCTCGTCCTCGGCGCGCTGGCCTTTTGCATCGGCACCGCGGCGGGTGTGCTGATGGGCAAGGTCATGCACCGCGTCAGCGGCGGTAAGATCAATCCGCTGATCGGTGCCGCCGGCGTCTCGGCGGTTCCCATGGCGGCGCGTGTGGTGAACAAGGTTGGCCTCGAGGCGGACCACCACAACTTCCTGCTGATGCACGCGATGGGCCCAAATGTGGCCGGTGTCATCGGCTCGGCGGTCGCCGCGGGTGTCCTGCTGGCACTCACGGGTAGCTGACAGGACCATCACGGGCAGTGCCGCGAGGTCAACGATGGCGGGCCGGCCAATTGCGCCAGCCGAGTGCGACGCTCATTGCGCCGGCCTTGAGGAAGCGCCGATTGATCGGCGCTTTCCATGCCCGGCGGGATGCCCTGCCGTGTTCAATCGCCCGGCGATGAGCGGATCGAGAAGCTCGGAAATCGCCCGATCCTTGAACGGCACCGATCTTGTGCGTCCACCGTGGAAGCGTTATACTTGAATGCTTATGCGCGACGCGTTGCCAAAGTCCGTTGACCCACGTCGGCTGGCAGAGCTTGGTCGCGAACTCGCCGGCCATTTGCCGCTCGGACGTATGCCACGGCTGGCGGGGGTCGTCTTGGACGACCGCGAGAGCGCGGAGTCGGATTACGCCGCGTACGAGCTCAGCTTCCGACGCGATGCGAGTGGCCGGAATCTGATCCAGGGCCGGGTGAGCGCGACGTTGCGGCTGCGCTGCGAGCGCTGCAACGGCGTGCTGGAGTTACCCGTGTCCAGCAGCTTCACGCTGGCAGTGGTCGAGGGGCTGGACGAGGCGGCCCAGCTTCCGGAGGCGTACGAGCCGCTGCTGCCGGAAGAAGCGGATATCGACCCGGCGGAGCTGGTGGAGGACGAACTGCTGCTGGCGGTGCCGGCGGTGTCACGTCACGCCGCCGGCACCTGCGCGCCGCCACCCTTTGCCGCGCCGGCGGAAGACCTGCCGGACGACACGTCGCATCCACATGACAACCCATTCGCCGTGCTGGAGGGGCTGAAGCGCGGGCACTGACGCCTGGCGCACGGCGCCACCCTATATCAAGGGCAGCATTCGGCACATTAATCAAGGATATCGGAGAGAGCTCATCATGGCCGTTCAGCAGAACCGAAAGACCCCGTCGAAGCGCGGCATGCGCCGCTCCCACGACGCGCTCAGCAGACCGACCCTGTCGGAAGATGCCACCACCGGCGAGATCCATCGCCGGCACCACGTCACGCCCGATGGCTTCTACCGCGGCCGCAAGGTCGTGGACCGCTCCGAATAACACGCTTGCCGGCGCCGTCCGTTGCGAGCCCGCGGGAGCGGAACATGAGCCGACCTCCGACCATCGCGCTTGACGCCATGGGCGGGGATCACGGCGCCAGGGTCGTGATTCCTGCCGCCAGGGCCTTCCTGAGCAAGGTACAGAACATCAACCTGGTCCTGGTGGGGCAGCGGGAGGTCATCGAGCCGATGCTCGCCGCCGAGCCCCGCGTGGATGAGGACGCCCGCATCCGCATCTATCACGCCAGCCAGACAGTGGGCATGGATGAGCTGCCGTCCAAGGCGCTGCGCGGCAAGAAGGACTCCTCCATGCGCGTCGCCATCGACCTGGTCAAGGAAGGCGCGGCGGATGCCTGTGTCAGCGCCGGCAACACCGGTGCGCTCATGGCCACGGCGCGCTTCGTGCTGAAGACGCTGCCGAACGTGGACCGGCCTGCCATCATCAGCGCGATGCCGTCGGCGCGGGGCGGAACGCATATGCTGGACCTCGGGGCCAACGTGGATTGCAGCGCGGAGCACCTGTTCCAGTTCGCGGTCATGGGCAGCGAGCTGGTGAAGGCCGTGGAAGGCGTTGCGCGCCCCAGGGTGGGACTGCTGAACATCGGCCAGGAGGAGATCAAAGGCAACGACCAGGTGCGTCGTGCGCACGATCTCATCTCCGGCTCCGACCTCAATTATGTCGGCTACGTCGAGGGGGACGACATCTTCATGGGCGATGTGGATGTCGTGGTGGCCGACGGCTTCGTCGGCAATGTTGCGCTCAAGTCCAGCGAGGGCGTCGCGAAGCTCGTCGCCCACATGCTGGGCAAGCATTTCCGCAAGAACCTCTGGTCGCGGCTGTCGGCGCTGCTGGCGCTGCCGACGCTCCGGGCCTTCAAGGAAGAGGCGGACCCACGGCGCTACAACGGCGCCAGCCTGCTGGGTCTGCGTGGCATCGTGGTGAAGAGTCACGGCGGTGCGGATGCCACCGCGTTCGAGAATGCCATCCACATCGCGCGGCACGAGATCGAGGCCAAGGTCATCTCGCGCATCGAGCACGAGGTGGCGGCACATCTGGACACGGCACCGATGCGGGCGAGCGCATGACGACCTACGCACGCATCCTGGGCACCGGCGGGTATCTGCCGGAGAAGGTCCTGACCAACCAGGACATCGAGCGCATGGTGGACACCTCGGACGCGTGGATCCGGGAGCGCACGGGTATACACGAGCGGCGCATCGCCGCCGACGGCGAGACCTGCGGCGACCTGGCCGAACAGGCCGCGCGGCGCGCCATGGACGCCGCCGGTATCGCGCCGTCAGACATCGATCTGATCGTCGTTGCCACCACCACTGCGGATCAGATCTTCCCGAGCAACGCTTGTCTGCTTCAGCATCGGCTGGACATCCGCGGCTGCCCCGCTTTCGATGTCCAGGCGGTCTGCACCGGCTTCATTTACGCCCTCGGCGTCGCCGAAAAGTTCATCCGCACCGGTGCCGCCCGCCACGCGTTGGTGGTGGGCTCCGAGACAGTCTCGCGCATCATCGACTGGACCGACCGCGGCACATGCGTGCTGTTCGGTGACGGTGCCGGCGCCGTCGTGCTCGGTGCCGACAGCGAGCCAGGCATCGTCTCGACGCACCTGCACGCCGACGGCGCCTACCGCGAATTGCTGCAGGTGCCGGCCGGGATCGGCAACGGTTTCAACGGCTCGCCGTACATGGAGATGAAGGGCAACGAGGTGTTCCGGGTGGCGGTGACGACGCTCGGGCGCATCGTCGACGAGACCCTCGACGCGAACGGTATGACCCGCGCCGACATCGACTGGCTGGTGCCGCACCAGGCCAATCTTCGTATCATCCAGGCCACCGCCCGCAAGCTGGATCTGGCCATGGAGCAGGTGGTGGTGACCGTGGACCGGCATGGCAACACCTCGGCGGCCTCGGTGCCGCTCGCGTTCGACGAGGCGGTGCGTGACGGGCGCATCCAGCGCGGCCAGACGGTGCTGATGGAGGCCTTCGGCGGCGGCTTCACCTGGGGCTCGGTGCTGCTGCGTTACTGAGGCACCATCGCAATCCGGTACGGACCGGGCTGCCGTCTCGCCTGCCTGTCTACTGCCGGCTTATCGTCTGCTCATTGCCCGCACATCGCCCGCATATCTCCTGATCATCGAATGACCGAAACCAAGCTCGCCTTTCTCTTCCCCGGCCAGGGGTCACAGTCCGTCGGCATGCTGGCGGACCTCGCCGACGCCTACCCGCAGGTCCGCGAGACGTTCGCCGAGGCATCCGCCGTGCTCGGCCGGGACGTCTGGTCGCTGGCGGCCGAGGGGCCGGCCGAACGACTCGACCAGACCGAGAATACGCAGCCCGCGATGCTTGCCGCCGGGGTCGCCGTGTGGCGCTGCTGGCAGGCGCGCGGGGGCGCGACGCCCGCGGCCATGGCCGGTCACAGCCTCGGTGAGTACACGGCGCTGGTTTGTGCCGATGCGCTGGACTTTGCGGACGCCATTGGCCTGGTCGCTGAGCGTGCGCAGCTCATGCAGGCCGCGGTGCCGGCCGGCGAGGGGGCGATGGCGGCCATCCTCGGGCTCGATGACGCGCAAGTTGTCGAGGTCTGCGCTGAGCAAGCGCACGGCGAAGTGCTGGAGGCGGTCAACTTCAACGCACCCGGGCAGGTGGTGATCGCCGGCGGCAAGGCGGCGGTGGAGCGGGGTGTCGCCGCGGCGAAGGCCGCCGGCGCCAGGCGGGCGGTGGTGCTGCCGGTCAGCGTCCCGTCGCATTGTGCGCTGATGCGGGACAGCGGCGAACGGTTGGCGGAGCGTCTGGCAGCAACGAAGCTGCGTCTGCCCGCTGTACCGGTGCTGCACAATGTCTCCGTGGCGATCGCGGAAGATCCGGACACCCTGCGCGACCTGCTGGCGCAACAGCTCTACAGCCCGGTGCGCTGGGTCGAGACCATCCGTGCGCTGGCGGGCATGGGCATCACCACGGCGGTGGAGGCCGGTCCCGGCAAGGTGCTCGCAGGTCTTGGCAAGCGTATCGACAAGACCATCACGACCCTGCCGGTATTCGACCCGGCGGGGTTGGACCACGCTCTGGAGGTGATCGGGAATGCTTGACGGCGAAGTGGCATTGGTGACGGGCGCGAGCCGCGGCATCGGCCGGGCCATCGCGACGGCTCTGTTGGAGCAGGGCGCCGCCGTGGCGGGTACGGCGACGACGGCCGCGGGTGCCGCGCGTATCGGCGAGGAACTGGCGGGCGAAGGCCGACAGGTCATCGGGCTCGAGCTCAACGTGACCGATCCGGCCTCCATCGAGGCCACGCTCGCTGCCATCGAGGAAGCCTTCGGCGCCGCGCCCGGCATCCTGGTGAACAATGCCGGCATCACTCGCGACGGTCTCCTGCTGCGAATGCAGGAGGCGGACTGGGACGCCATCATCGCCACTAACCTGACCTCGGTGTATCGGCTCACGAAGGCTTGTCTCAGGCCAATGACCAAGGCACGAAAGGGCCGCATCATCAATATTTCGTCGGTGGTGGGCGCCACCGGTAACGCGGGCCAGGCCAATTACGCCGCCGCCAAGGCCGGCATGATCGGCTTCACCAAATCCCTGGCCCGGGAGGTGGGCGCGCGCGGCATCACCGCCAATTGCGTGGCCCCCGGGTTTATCGACACGGACATGACCCGCGGGCTGGGCGACGATCATCGACAAGCCCTGTTGGCGTCGATTCCGCTGAACCGGCTCGGCGCGCCGGAAGAAGTTGCCGCCGCAGTGGCCTTTCTCGCCTCGCCGGCAGCGAGCTACATCACCGGTGAGACGCTGCATGTCAACGGCGGCATGTACATGGCCTAGCGTGCCCGTGGTGTGCCGGGACGAAAGTAACGAGTTATCAGAACCTTAGTTGCGTTTTGTCAATAGGTTCCGAGCTTTCAACGGCACGCGTTTGTCACTAAAATACCGCCGGCGCACCGCGCCGCGGCCCATACACGTCAAGAGGGTTAAACAGCATGAGCAGCGTTCAAGAGCGAGTCACGAAGATCGTCGTCGAGCAACTCGGCGTCAAGGAAGAGGAGGTGACGCCGGAGTCTTCGTTCGTCGACGATCTCGGCGCCGATTCCTTGGACACGGTCGAGCTGGTGATGGCACTCGAAGAGGAGTTCGATACCGAGATTCCCGACGAGGATGCCGAGAACATCACCACGGTCAAGCAAGCAATCGACTACATCAATGAGCACCTGAACTGAGCCGCGTACCGCGCCCCGCGGTGGGGCGTCGCATCCGCGGCGCCACGGCATGATGGCGGGCGTCCGGCGGGCGCAGCCGCCTCAGCAGGTTGTCGAGAGGTGAAGCATGAGAGGTAGAAGGGTCGTCGTCACCGGTGTGGGCATCGTTGCGCCCGTCGGGCTCGACATCGCCTCCGCCTGGGAGAACATTCTGGCCGGGCGCAGCGGCATCCAGCCCATCACCCATTTCGACGTCGGACCCTTCAGTACCAGGTTCGGCGGTCCGATCTATGGCTTCGATGCCACCCAGTACGTCTCCAAGAAGGAGGCGCGCAAGATGGATGCCTTCATCCATTATGGCGTCGCGGCGGGTACCCAAGCCATCGAGGCGTCGGGGCTGCCCATTACCGAGGAAACCTCCAAGCGCATCGGCGTGGCGGTGGGCTCGGGCATCGGTGGCATCACGGGCATCGAAAACAACTACGCCGCCTACGTCGAAGGTGGTCCGCGCAAGATCTCGCCGTTCTTCGTACCGGCCAACATCGTCAACATGGTTGCCGGAGACCTGTCCATCAAGTATGGGCTGAAGGGGCCGAACTTCTCCATCGTGTCCGCGTGCAGCACGGCCACGCACAACATCGGTCAGGCGGCCTACATGATCCGCTATGGCATGGTCGATGCGATGGTGGCGGGCGGCGCTGAGATGGCGACATCGCCGGTGGGGCTCGGTGGCTTCGCGGCAGCCAGGGCGCTGTCGACGCGCAATGACGATCCCCAGCGGGCGAGCCGTCCCTTCGACAAGGAGCGCGATGGGTTCGTGCTCAGCGACGGCGCTGGCGTCATGGTGCTGGAGGAGTATGAGGCGGCCGTCAAGCGCGGTGCGCCGATTCTTGCCGAGGTCGTCGGCATCGGCATGAACTCCGATGCCTACCACATGACCGCACCGTCCGAGGACGGCGCTGGTGCCGCAGACTGCATGCGGCTGGCATTGGAAGACGCCGGTATCGATGCCGGGATCATCGACTACATCAATGCCCATGGCACCTCGACGCCAGCGGGTGACATCGCGGAGACCAAGGGTATCAAACTCGCCATGGGCGAGCACGCCTACAAGGTCGCCGTGAGCTCCACCAAGTCCATGACCGGGCACATGCTTGGTGCCGCCGGTGGCGCGGAGGCCATCTTCAGTGTGCTGGCCATTCGCGACCAGGTGGCGCCGCCCACCATCAACTACGAGACGCCGGACCCGGCGTGCGACCTGGACTACGTGCCGAATGAGGCGCGCCAGATGCGCATCGACTATGCGCTCAGCAACTCGTTCGGCTTCGGCGGTACCAACGGGACGCTGATCTTCAAGCGCATCTAGCGCGTCGTTCCCCGAGCATTGGGAGGCGCGTGAGGTAGAGGGACGTGGCCCGCGCTTCAGCACTGGTCGACGGCCGTGCCGCCGACCGTGTGGCCGTCACCGACCGTGGCTTGCACTACGGTGACGGCCTTTTCGAGACGATCGCGGTCCGGGGCCGGTGTCCCTGCCTGTGGCAACGGCACCTGGAGCGGCTCGCGCTGGGCTGCGAGCGTCTCGGCATCCCGGTGCCGGCGCCGGACACCCTCGTCGCCGAGGCGCGGCAGTTGCTCGACGGCGCCGACGCAGCCGACGGCGTACTCAAGCTCATCCTCACCCGTGGCAGCGGCGCGCGCGGCTACGCCGCGCCGCCGGCACCGCGACCGACACGCATTCTCTCCTTCCATCCGGGCCTACCCGAGCCGAGGCGGGGCACTGAAGCCATCATCCGGCTAACGCTGTGCGAAACCCCGCTTGGCGACAATGCACGACTTGCCGGCATCAAGCACCTGAACCGGCTGGAGCAGGTGCTGGCGCGCGCCGAGTGGTCGGATCCGCGCATCCTCGATGGCATCATGTCCGATGGGCGCGGGCACCCGGTCTGCGGCACCATGTCGAATATCTACGTCCTGGACGCGGCCGGCATCGCTACACCGCCCCTGACGCGGTGCGGCGTCGCCGGCACGGTTCGGGATGTGGTGCGGGACTGCGCAACGGCGCTCGGCATCCCGTTCCAGGAACGGCAGCTCGACCTGTCTGACCTGCATGCCGCCGACGGGCTCATGATGAGCAATGCGTTGCTGGGGCTGATGCCGGTGGGTTGGCTGTGCGAGCATCGCTATAGCGCCGGCACCGTGCCGGCGGCATTGATCGACCGGGTGCGGGCGACCGCGCTCGAACCGGAGACCCTTGCGTGAAGACCATCCTTTCGACCTTGCTGGTGCTCGCCATCGCCGGCGGTGCCGCCGCCTGGGGCGGTTGGGCGCTGTACCAGGACTTCCTTGCCACACCGGTGAAGCTGAACGCCGAGCAGGTGGTCTACAAGGTTCCCAACGGGGCCACCATCCGTGGTGTCGCGCACGATCTTGCCGACCGTGGCTGGATCAGGAGCCGGTTCCTGTTCACGATGCTTGCCTACGAGCACAACCAGCAGAACGCCCTGAAGTCCGGCGAGTACGCCATCGAGCCCGGCATGACGCCGCCGCAGGTGCTGGCGCGACTGACCAGCGGCAGGTCGATCCAGTTCCCGGTGACCATTGTGCCCGGCATGACCTTCCGCCAGGCGCTCGCGGCGGTCGATGATGCCGGTGTCTTCGAGATGGAGCTCAAGGGCTTGCCCAACGATGAGCTGGTCAAGCGGTTGGGGATCGAGTCGGAGCACCCGGAGGGCTGGCTCTATCCGGACACCTATCTGTTCCAGCGCGGTGCCACGGACGTGCAGATTCTGACCCGTGCGTATCGGCGCATGCGCGAGGTGCTGGATGAGGAATGGGGCGCGCGTGGCGGCGACCTAGCCGTCAAGACACCCTACGAGGCGCTGATCCTCGCCTCCATCGTCGAAAAGGAGACCGGCAAGGCCGACGAGCGCCCGCGCATCGCCGGCGTTTTCTCCCGCCGGCTCGAGCAGGGCATGAAGCTCCAGACCGACCCTACGGTGATTTACGGGCTGGGCGAGGACTTCGATGGCAACATCACCCGTGCGCACCTGCGTCGGGAGACGCCGTACAACACCTACGTGATCCCGGCGCTGCCACCGACCCCTATCGCCCTGCCGAGCCGGGAGGCCATCCATGCGGTGCTGCACCCGGCCGCGGGGGACGAGCTCTACTTCGTCGCCCGCGGCGACGGCAGCCACTACTTCTCTGCTACCCTGGAGGAGCACAATTGCGCCGTGAGGCATTTCCAGCTCAAGCAGCCCTGCGCAGAGCTGCGCCATGAAGAGACCGGCGGCGCCGATGCGCCTGCGGACAAGCCGGAGACGGCCGCGGCCGACATCTGAGCCGCGCCGGGCCGGGGCGACCAAGGGCAAGCGACATGCGCGGGCACTTCATCACGCTGGAGGGCATCGAGGGCGCCGGCAAGACCACCCAGCGCGAGGCCGTTGCGGACGGACTGCGCGCCGCCGGTCTCGATGTCTTGGTCACGCGCGAGCCGGGCGGCAGCGAGATCGCCGAGCGCATTCGCGCGGTCCTGCTGGACCCCGCCAACACCGGCATGCATGGCGATACCGAGCTGCTGCTCATGTTCGCCGCCCGCGCCGAGCACTTGCACCGGCGCATCGTGCCGGCACTGGATGCAGGCACCTGGGTCGTCTGCGACCGCTTCACGGATGCCACCTACGCCTACCAGGGCGGCGGCCGCGGCGTACCGCCGGAGCGCATCGGGATGCTGGAGGCACTGGTGCAGGGCACGCTGCGGCCGGATCTGACCCTGCTGTTCGACCTGCCGGCGGCGATGGGTCTGGCCCGTGCGCGCGGGCGCTCAGCGCCGGACCGCTTCGAGTCGGAGGCGCTGCATTTCTTCGAGCGCGTGCGCGATGCCTATTTGGCGCGTGCCGCGGCCGAGCCCGGGCGCATAGTGTGCATTGATGCCGGGCGCGAGCAGGCCGTCGTGACCGCCGAGACCCTGGCCGCGGTCCGCGCCTATCTCGCCCGCGTCGGCCCGGCGCGGAGTCCGGCGCGAGGCGGGACGGACTCATCGCAATGATCCTCGCCGAGCCGCTCTCGCTGGCGCCACTGCCCTGGCTCGATGCGCCGTGGCAGTCCGTCCAGGCCGCCGTCCGCACCGATCGCCTCGGCCATGCATTGCTGATCACCGGCCCCGCCGGCATTGGCAAGCGCCGCTTCGCGGATCTGCTCGCCGCGGCGCTACTCTGTGCGCAACCGACATCGGACGGGCTGCCCTGCGGGACCTGTGAGGACTGCCGGCTGCTCGCGGCCGGCAGTCACCCGGACCTGGCCCGGCTGGTGCCGGACGAAGACAGCAAGACCCGCGAGATCAAGGCGGATCAGGTCCGGGCGCTGTGCGGAAGCCAGGCCATGACGTCGAGCCGGGGGCGGCGTGCCGTCTATTGCATCGCACCGGCGGAGGCCATGAACACCGTGGCCGCCAACAGCCTGCTCAAGACGCTGGAGGAGCCCGCCGCCGCCACACTTTGGCTGCTGGTGTCGGAGGCGCCGGGCGGCTTGCCGGCCACCGTCCGCAGCCGGTGTCAGCGGTTGACGCTCGCCGTGCCGCCAGCGGAGGCCGCCTTGCGTTGGCTGAACGAGCAACTCGCGGGCAAGGGGGACGGCGCACGACTGCTCGACATCGCCCACGGCGCGCCGTTGCGGGCGCTGGAGCTGGCCGCGGAGGGACAACTCGAGGCGCGGACACGGTGCCTGCAAGGCCTCGAGGCCGTCAGTACGGGGAGCACGGATCCGCTCGCCGTCGCCCAGGCTTGGCAGTCCCTGGAGCCGGGGCTAGTATTGGACTGGCTCGCCGGCTGGGTGAGCGACCGGTTACGGCTTGGGGTGGACCCCGGCGTGAAGCATCTGACTAACCCGGACCAGCGCCGCGCGCTGGCGTCCATCGCACCCGGCCTGGAGCCGCGACAGGGCCATCACTACCTGCGGCAGATTTATGCCGCGCGCGCGCAGGCTACGTCGACCGTGAACAAGCAGCTGCTGTTCGAATCCCTGCTGTTGCGCTGGGCCCAACTGAGCCGATCGGCCTGATTCGTTCCAGATCCATTCCAGGCCCGTTCCATAGCCGCTGCAACTGGCCGGCACCACCACGCGGCGCATCGCATCGCGCAAGACACCATGGACTCCGAATCACAAACCGGCCGCCAACGCATCCTGAGCTTCGCCATCAAGGACAAGGCGGCGCTTTATGCCTCCTACATGCCCTTCGTGCGCAACGGCGGACTCTTCATTCCCACCAGCAAGCGCTACAGCTTGGGCGACGAGCTGTTCCTGCTGCTTCAGCTAATGGACGAGAAGGAGCGCATTCCCGTGGCCGGCACCGTCGTTTGGATCACGCCTCTCGGCGCCGAGGGCAACCGGCAAGTGGGCGTCGGCATCCAGTTCACCGAGCAGGACAAGGGCGACGCGCGGCGCAAGATCGAGGAATACCTCGCCGGCGGTTTGGAAGCCGACCGTCCTACCCACACCATGTAAGGCGCTGGTACGCGGTGCCGGCAGACTGATTTGGAGCCGGATCATGCTCGTGGACTCCCATTGCCACCTGGACCGCGTTGACCTCACGCCTTACGCGGGGCGCTTCGACGCCCTGATGCAAGCGATCCGCGCGGCCGGCGTCGGCCACATGCTCTGTGTCTGTATCGACCTCGAGGATTTCGACGCCATGCGCACGCGGGTGGCGGGGCAGCCGGACGTCTCCATCTCGGTCGGCGTGCACCCGAACGAGCGTGACGCGCGCGAGCCCACAGTCGAGGAACTGGTGCGGCTCGCTGCCGAGAGCGGTGCGGTGGCCATCGGCGAGACGGGTCTCGACTACCACTACAACCAGGGCGACCTGGAGTGGCAGCGGGAGCGCTTTCGGGTGCACATCGATGCCGCCCGCCGCAGCGCGCTGCCGCTCATTATCCACACCCGCGATGCCCGCGAAGACACCATCGCCATCATGCGCGAGACCGGCGCTGATGCGGCCGGCGGGGTCATGCACTGCTTCACCGAGACCTGGGACATGGCCCGGCAGGCGCTGGATCTGGGCTTCTATATCTCGTTCTCGGGCATCGTCACCTTCCGCAACGCCGAGGCGCTGCGCGACGTGGCGCGCCGGGTGCCGCCGGAGCGTCTGCTCATCGAGACCGACTCCCCCTACCTGGCCCCGATGCCGCACCGCGGCAAGAGGAACGAGCCGCGCTTCGTCGTGCACGTGGCGGAGAAGATCGCCGAGCTGCGCGGGATGACCACCGCGGCCGTTGCCGAGCTGACGGCGCAGAACTACGCGGCGCTGTTCGGCGCGCCGAACGGGCACTGAGACGGGCAACGACAGGACGGCACCAAGTCGCTTGAAGGGCCTAGATCGTTGCAGATGTGTGAAGCCAGATGTGCAGCGCAGCACCGATCAGAAAGGGCTAAGGGCCAAGGGCCGGAACGGCAGTCGACGGAAACTGGGCGGTCGCGCTTTGGGGCTCGGCCCTCGGCCCTTCCTGCCTAGGCGCGCTGCGGCCGTGCGGCCGGGCGCAAGTCGTCGACGTTCAAAGCCGGCAGCGGCCAGAAGGGGCCGAGGTCCTCGCGCACCCACCAGACGCCTTGCTTGGCGTGCTCCTCCGGCGTTGCGAACCGGTAGCGGTAGACCCGCACCCGCAGCATCGTCGGCGGCCCGTCGGCGAACGGCGGCTTCGCCAGCAGCCGGGTTACGGGCGGCGAGCCCTCCAGCAGCCGTTCGAGAAAGGTCCCGAAGTCGTCAAGGAAGGGCGGCGCCTTGGGCACGAACCAGATTTGCCAGTCCCAGCGCGGCTGGCGCGGTACGACGAAGGGTGTCATTTCCGCGGGGTCGTCCGGCGCATAGCGCCAGTCGAGCTCCACCCAGTCGCGGCCGTTGCGCGACGCCTCCACCTGCACAGCAATGCGCTCGCGGTCGATGATCGGGAAGATATGATAGCGGTTGGCGATGCGATAGGGCTCGAGGTAGTCGACCCAGCCGCTGAGGGTGGGAATCGGCTTGCGCCAGACCATCTCCGCTGCGGACACCACGCTCGCCGGCACCACCACCAGCGCGACGCCGACGCTGAGTGCGGTCACCAGCGGGCGTGCCTTTACGGGTAGCGGTGAGCGCTCGGTGGCCCAGGCCGGCAGCCGGCGCGGCAGCACGCGCGCCAGCGCGCGGTCGTCGAACAGGAACAGGCACAGCAGGATGGTGAGCAGGTTGATGAAGTTGTGGTTGCTGGTGGCGATGATCAGCACCTGCCACAGGATGGTGAGCCAGGCGCCGATGTGCCGGAAGCGCCGCGGCAGCAGAAAGAAAAACGGCACCACCAACTCAACGAACAGGGTGCCGGCGGTGCCGACGCGCAAGAGCCAATCCGGGAGTTGGTGCGCGTACCAGGCGCCAATGTGGGGCAGGGGCTGGGTCTCGAAGTAGTGGTTCAGCGCCGTCAGATGCCGCCAGCTCTCGTCGCCGCTGATGATCTTCGACAGCCCGGACAGAAACCGCAGCTTGAACAGCACCCAGCGGAACAGCCAAACCACGAGCCTGGGCCCCCCGGGCAGCAGGATCGCGAGAAAGCCCGTCTCCAGCAGCAGATAGTCCCACTGGAAGCTCGTGAAGCGCTGTCCGGCCTGGTACAGCGACAGATAGCAAAGGTAGAGCAGGATCAGCAGGACGCGGTTGTCGCGGCCGAGGAACAGCAAGAGCCCGAGCAGCGCACCGCCCCAGGCGACCGCCAGCAGCGCCAGGTCGCTGGCGTTGAGCCAGAACAGCGACGGGTACTGCAGGAAGCGCAGCGCCCCGTAGATCTCCCGGGCGCGCAGCAGTTGTTCGGCGATGGGATGGATGCCCTCGGCGCCCGCCAGCGCCTGGATCTGCAGCGCAAGCGACGCGAAGGCGGCGAAGTAGACGAGTCCCAGCAGGCGCAGGAACAGCCACGCCACGAGCCGATAGCTGTCGGCAGCGGAGGGTAGTGCCGTGCTGATGGGCAAGGTCTTGGGCATGCTGGGTGTGGGCCTGCGGATTCCTCGGTTACCATGGTGGCCGATGCCGCCGCGGCGGTCCATGCCGAGGCGCTGATCTGCCTCGCTTCACCGATCATGGCTCCGCGCGCTCTCGATTACCGCCATGCCCGACTTCATCGACAAGCTGCGTCTGAAGGAGCAGGCGGACGAGGACCAGTACTTCGCCCGCCGCGACCGTGAGCTGATCGCCGCGCTGCGGGCCCGGCGGGCATGGTCCTTGACGCGCCTCGTCAGCGGCGGTCAGACGGGTGTCGACCGTGCCGCGCTGGACGCCGCGCTGGCGCAGGGCATTGCGGTCGGTGGTTGGTGCCCTAAGGGGCGCGCCGCGGAGGACGGTGTGATCCCGGAGCGCTATCCATTGCACGAAACCCCGAGTGCCGATCCGGCGCAGCGCACCGAGTGGAACGTCCGCGACAGCGACGCCACGCTGATCCTGCACCGTGGGGCACTCGCCGGCGGCACGGCGCTGACCGCGGAGGCCGCACGGCGTCGCGGACGGCCGCTGCTCCAACTGGACCTGGACGCGGCGCCCGAGCCCGACATCATCGATGCCTGGCTGCGAGGGCAGGGCGTTCGGGTGCTGAATGTCGCGGGTCCCCGGGAGTCCGAGGCGCCGGGCATCGGCGACCTGGCGCTGGACCTGCTGCGGCGCCTGTTGGCGGTGGAGTCGAAAGGTGCCGCCGGCCCGGCTTAGCGAAGCAGCCGTGACCGGGCCGTTCAGAGCAGCGCGCTTGCGGCGCCGAGTGTGGCCCGGCATGACTGGCATGACCGGTGTTCTGCGGCTCCTGCACCCGCGGTGCTTGCGTTAGACTCCGTGCGTCGCGACAACGTGCCTCCCCATGAATCTGTCCCTTGTCGTTCTGATCCCGCTTCTCGGTGCACCGCTGGCTGCCTGGGTGTCGCGTTTCGGCCGGCTGCACGCCGCCTGGATGGCGGGGGTGCTGGCCGCGCTCGCGCTGGCCGCGCTGATCCCGTCGAAGCCGGCGGTGTTCCATGGCGAGACGCTGGTGCAACAGTTGGCGTGGCTCCCGGACTTGGGTCTGAACCTGGCCTTCCGGCTGGACGGGCTGGGGATGCTGTTTGCGATCCTGATCCTGGTCATCGGTCTGCTGGTGATCCTCTACGCCCGGTATTACCTGTCGGAATCGGACTCCACCGGCCGCTTCTACGCCTACCTGCTGCTGTTCATGGGCTCGATGATGGGCGTGGTGCTGTCGGAGAATATCCTGCTGCTGCTGATGTTCTGGGAGATGACCAGCCTGTCGTCGTTCCTGCTGATCAGCTACTGGCAGCAGCGCAGCGATGCCCGCAACGGCGCGCGCATGGCACTCACCATCACCGGCCTCGGCGGGCTCGCGATGCTGGGCGGCTTTCTGCTGCTGGGGCGGATCGCGGGTAGTTACGATCTGTCGGCGATCCTGGCCCAGGGCGATGCGATCCGGGCACACCCCCTCTACACGCCGATGCTCGTGCTGATCCTGCTGGGGGCCTTCACCAAGTCCGCCCAGTTTCCGTTCCACTTCTGGCTGCCACAGGCCATGGCGGCGCCGACGCCCGTCTCGGCGTATCTGCACTCCGCCACCCTGGTGAAGGCGGGCGTGTTCCTGCTGGCGCGGTTGTTCCCGGTGCTCTCGGGCACCCACGCGTGGTCCTACCTGGTCATGGGCCTCGGGCTGACCACGCTGCTGATGGGCGCTTACTTTGCGCTGTTCAAGCACGACCTCAAAGGGCTGCTCGCTTACTCCACCATCAGCCACCTGGGACTGATCACGCTGCTGTTCGGCATCGGCACGCCGTTGGCGGCGGTGGCCGCCGTGTTCCACATCATCAACCACGCCACCTTCAAGGCATCACTGTTCATGGCCGCGGGCATCATCGACCACGAATGCGGCACCCGTGACATGCGGCTCATCAACGGCCTCTGGCGCTACATGCCCTACACGGCGACCCTGGCGATCGTGGCGGCGCTCTCCATGGCCGGCGTGCCGCTGTTCAACGGCTTTCTGTCCAAGGAAATGTTCTTCGGCGAGGCCGTGAACTTCGCCAGGGACAGCGTCTGGATCTGGGTATTCCCCGCCACCGTGGCGCTTGCGGGCGTACTGGCGGTGGCCTATTCCCTGCGCTTCATCCACGACGTCTTCTTCAACGGTGAGCCGGTGAACCTGCCGCGCACGCCGCACGAGCCGCCGCGCTGGATGCAGGTGCCAGTGGAGGTGCTGGTGGCCATCTGCCTGCTGGTGGGCGTCGCGCCGGCCTATACCGTTGGGCCGTTTCTCCACGTGGCGGTGGCCGCCGTGCTGCAGGCGGAACCGCCTCACTACAGCCTCGCCATCTGGCATGGCTTCAATGCCGCGCTGCTCATGAGCGTGGTGGCGCTGGTGGGCGGCGTGCTGGTCTACGGCGGGCGCCGGCCACTGTTCGCCCTGGCCCGTCGCTGGCACGGCCTGCTGGATGCTCCCGCCGTCTACCGGTGGGTGTTGCGCCAGGTGCTGGCGCTGGCCGGGGCCGTCACCCGGTTGCTGGACACCGGCTCCCTGCAGCGCCTCGCCGCGGTGTTCATCGTCACCGCGCTGGTCGCCGGTGCTGTCGGCATCATCCCGCCGCGCCTGCCCATCACCGGCCCGGTGGCGGTGAGTGCGCCCGACGCGGCCAGCGTGCTGGTGGCGGCGATGCTGGTGGTGGTGGGGCTCGCGTCGGTGCTGATCCACCAGCGCCGGCTCACGTCGCTGATCGTGCTGGGCGCCGCCGGGCTCCTGGTGTCGCTGATCTTTGTGAAGTTCTCGGCGCCGGATCTGGCTCTGACCCAGCTGTCGGTGGAGGTGGTCACCATCGTCCTGCTGCTGCTGGCCATGTATTTCCTGCCGCGGCGCACGCCGGTGGAGACCGACACCGGCCGGCGGCTCGGGCATTTCTTCATCGCCCTGGGCGCCGGCGGCGGCGCCGGCATTCTGTCCTGGGCGATGCTGACCCGTCCGCACGCGAGCATCTCGCGGTTCTTTCTGGACAACAGCGTCTCCGGGGGCGGCGGCGCCAACGTGGTGAATGTGATCCTGGTGGACTTCCGCGGCTTTGACACCCTCGGCGAGATCACCGTGCTGGCCCTGGCGGGGCTCGGCATCTATGCCCTGCTGAAGGATCTGCGGCTGCCCGGACCGCGGTACGACATCGCCGGCCGGCCCTGGGACTGGGACGTGCACCCGCCCATCATGGCCGCGCTGGTGCGTCTGCTGCTGCCGCTGGCGCTGCTGGTGGCGGTGTTCATCTTCCTGCGTGGCCACAACCTGCCGGGCGGCGGTTTCATCGCCGGACTCGTGACGGCGGTGGCCCTGATCATGCAGTACCTGGCCAACGGCGTGGATTGGACGCATGCACGGATGCCGCGTAACCTGCACCCGGCCATCGGTCTTGGGCTGCTGACCGCGCTCGTCACCGGCAGCGCCAGCATGCTGCTGGGCTATCCGTTCCTGACCTCTGCCTTCACCCATGTGCACTGGCCGTTCGCCGACTTCGAACTGGCCTCGGCCATCGCCTTCGACCTCGGGGTCTATTTGGTGGTGGTGGGAGCCACGCTTCTGATCCTGGTGCACATGGGCCTGATGCACGGCGCCAGCCATCTGCCCGACGCCGGTCGCCCGCGGGCTGCCCGCGACGCGGCACCGCATCCGACGTCTCGCCTCGCCGCCGACTGACGGAGTCTGCTGTCATGGAAGCCCTGTTCGCCGGCATCATCGCCAGTCTCACCGGTTGTGGCGTCTATTTGGCTCTGCGTGCCTACACCTTTCCCGTGGTGCTTGGCCTGACGCTCCTGTCCTATGGCGTAAACCTCTTCCTGTTCGCCACCGGGCGGCTCACCGTGGGGCAGCCGGCCGTGATCAGCGACACGGCTGCCGGTTATGCCGATCCGCTGCCCCAAGCGCTCGTGCTGACGGCCATCGTCATCGCCTTCGGCATGACCGCGTTCGTGATCATGCTGGCACTCAAGGCCAAGGCGGAGCTCGGCAACGATCACGTGGATGGCCGCCCACCGGACAACCCGAGGGATGAGTGGGAGCAGGATCGGGCAGACGGCTGGGCGAACGACCGGGAGGACGAGGCTTGAGCCAGGCCGTTATCGTCCCGCTGCTGCTGCCGCTGCTGGCGGCGATCGTTCTGCTGCTGACCCGGCGGCGGCTGTCTTTGGCGCTCCGCCGCAAGCTCAATCTGGGTGCCGTGGCGCTGGAACTGGCGGCCGTGCTCTGGCTGTTCGTGCAGGTGGCCGGCGAGGGCATCCTGGTCTACCAGGTGGGCAATTGGCCGGCACCCTATGGAATCGCCCTGGTGGCCGACCGCCTCAGCGTCTGGATGCTGCTGATCACGGCCCTGCTGGCCTGCTTCGCGTTGCTGTATGCGGTGCAGGGCACCGACAGCGGCAGCCGTCACTTCCACCCGCTGTTCCAACTTCAGCTCTTCGGGCTGAATGGCGCCTTTCTGACCGGCGATCTGTTCAACCTGTTCGTGTTCTTCGAGGTGTTGCTGCTGGCATCCTATGGCCTGCTGCTGCATGGTGGCGGACGCGCGCGGGTGCGCGCGGGCCTGCACCTGGTGATCCTGAACCTCCTCGGCTCGACGCTGTTCCTGTTTGCGGTGGGCACCCTCTACGCCATCCTCGGCACGCTGAACATGGCCGATCTGGCCGTCAAGGTGGCCGCCACCGCCCCGTCGGACGTGGGGCTGGTGCGCGCGGCCGGCCTGCTGTTGTTCACGGTGTTTGCGCTGAAGGCGGCACTGGTGCCACTGTATCTTTGGCTGCCGGCCGCCTACGCGGGCACGTCGGCACCGGTGGCGGCGCTCTTCGCCATCATGACCAAGGTGGGTGCCTACGCCATCCTGCGAGTGGAGACGCTAATCTTCGGCGCCGACGCCGGCCCGCTGGCGCACCTGCTGGAGCCGTTTCTGCTGCCGCTGGCGCTGCTGACCATCGTCGTGGCGGGTCTCGGCGTGCTGTCCGCCGATGGCCTGCGCCGTCAGGCCGCCTACCTGGTGGTGCTGTCCATCGGCACCCTGCTGACCGCCTTTGCGCTGGGCACGTCCCGGGGCATCGCCGCCGGGCTCTATTATCTACCGCACAGTACCTTCGCCGCCGCGGCCCTGTTTTTGCTGGCGGACGTCATCGCCCGCGGTCGCGGCGCCCTGGGCGACCGGCTGAATCCCGGGCCGGCGGTGCCGGCCGCACCGTTGGTGGGGGGACTGTTTTTCCTGCTGGCGGTGACCATCGCCGGTCTGCCGCCCTTGTCCGGCTTCCTCGGCAAGTGGATGCTGCTGCAGGCCGCGCTGGACCTGCCAGCCATGCCCTGGGTGCTCGCGCTGGTGCTGAGCGTGGGATTGCTCACCATCGTTGCGCTGGCACGTAGCGGCAGCCTGTTGTTCTACCGACCAACCGGCGGGTTGCGCGGCTGGGCCAGCGCCGCGACGGTGTCTGACCTTGCACCGGCGGTCGCGGGTGAGGAGGGCGCGCGCCAAGGCGGCGCGGGCGATCGCTGTGTCGTCGGCGGGCGCGAGGAACACGCCGGGCCGGACTGGTCCCGGCTCGCACCCGTGATGGGTCTCGCCGCCCTGTGCCTGGCCCTGGTGGCCGCCGCCGGCCCCGTCACGGACTTTACCGCCGCCACTGCCGAGGGCCTGCTGCAGCCGCAGCGCTACATCCAGGCGGTGCTGGTCGGCGCCGCGGAGACCTGAACATGCTGGGCCGCCTGTTGCCGCATCCGCTGCTGACGCTGGCCTTGGCCCTGGTCTGGCTGTTGCTCGTGAATAGCTTCACCAGCGGCCAGGCGTTGCTGGGCCTGTGCCTGGGCTGGGCCATTCCGCTGTTCACGCGCCGCTTCTGGCCGGATCGGGTGCGTATTGCACGGCCCTGGTGGCTCGTGTTCTTTCTGGTGAAGGTGCTCTGGGACATCCTGGTGGCGAACCTCACCGTCGCCCTGCTGATCCTTGGGGGGCGTCGCTTTGCCCGGCCGGCCTTCGTGCCGGTGCAGCTGGAGTTGCGCACCGAGCTGGCCCTCAGCATCCTGGCCAACACCGTCTCCCTGACCCCGGGCACCGTGTCCGCCTGGCTGAGCCCGGACCGCCGCACCCTGCTGGTGCACGGACTGCGGGTGACGGACCCCGACGCGCTGGCGCGGGAGATCAAGACCCGCTACGAGCGGCCCCTTAAAGACATCTTCGAGCCAGACATCGTCGAACCCGACATCTTCAAGCCGGACACGTTCGAGCCACCATGCTGAGCATCGCCCTCATCATCGCCTTGACCCTCGTCTGCGCCGCCATGCTGTTGAGCCTGTGGCGGCTGCTGGTCGGTCCGGACCATCCGGATCGCATCCTGGCGCTGGACACCCTGTACGTGAACACCATCGCGTTGCTGGTGTTGGTGGGCATCTGGCTCGGCAGTGGGCTGTACTTCGAGGCGGCGCTGCTGATCGCCATGATGGGCTTCGTCGGCACGGCCGCGCTGTGCAAGTACCTGCTGCGCGGCGACATCATCGAATAGGTGCAACATGCAGGAAATCGCCATCTCGGTGCTGATCGTCATCGGCGCGGCCTTCACCTTCATTGGCTCCCTGGGGTTGGCGCGGCTTGGCGATTTCTACAGCCGCCTGCATGGCCCCACCAAGGCGACGACCCTCGGCGTCGGCGCGCTGCTCACGGCGTCGGTGATCCATTTCAGCATGGAAGGCGAGGGCATCAGCCTGCACGAGCTGCTGGTGACGGTGTTCCTGTTCATCACCGCGCCGGTGAGCGCCCATTTGCTTGCCAAAACTGCCCTGCATTTGCGCGTGCGCTCCATCGCGCCGCCGCCTCGGGTCGCGTCGTCCAGCCGCACGGGCAACGAGCGCTCCGCGTGAGCATGACGGCTCGCGAAGCGAGCGCCTGACGTTCTTGGGTTGCGATGCTCGGGAACGCGGCGGAGCACCCCGCAGGGCGCGGCGCGGCGGGGCGGGTTTGGCTCGGCGGCAGGAGCTGGGGCTGCCAAGCGCGGGGCTTGGGCAATCAGTGAGCGAAGGCGCTGTCGGGGTTGGCTGTCGACGGCTGCGCGGCATCGGGCTTGTGCACGCCGGTGTCGGCGACGAGGTCTAGCTTGAGCGGCGCGAGCTGTCCGCGCTCGCGATTTGCGCTGACGCCGAGCAGGTCGCTCATGGATGTGAGCGGCATGCTCGAATTCACGGGAAAGCTGCTGTGGCGGTACCGGCTCACCTGCAGGTTGAGTCCGCGCAGAGGGGTCTGCTCCAAGACTTCCATCACCTGAAACGCCAGCTTTGCCGGCTGGATCGAGACCAGACCCTGGTGCGTGACGATGCCCGTGTCGGGGTTCGTGAGCCGCAGGATGTTGCAACTGCAGATGGCGGGCGTCAGACGAAACCCGGTGTCATGGAGGCCGTCGATGACGCCCTGGACATGGGCTTTCAGGGCTTTCCGGGAGACTTGCGGCGGCAGATTGCCGATGGAAAGCAGAATCGAGCCCGTCTTGCCGAACATGCTTGAACACCTCGTCTAAAGCGGAGTGAGGACGCCAAAACGCCGAGCGACCTAAGGGAAATAGTGCACGTAACTATAGGTACGAGTCTTTCAAAACTGTAAGGGTATTCTACCGCGCGCAGATGACGAGGATGCTTCGTTGTAGAACACGTTATGTATATGCTTAGGGCCATGGAGCCGGCGAAATGCTGCGTATTCGCTGTCAGTCGAACACGAAAAATGCTCTCTGCAATATTTTTGCATCAGGGGGTTAGATATACACAAATAGGGCCTTGCGACGAGCGCTCTGGCGTGTTCTGTCGTCGCGGACACTTTGCGCGAGGTACGCCGGCGGTCGTCCAGCCACCAGTCCCGGATCGGTCGATGGCGACGCGGATGGCGGGGGCGAGGCCGCGGGCAGCCCCGGTCCGCGGAAAAGCCGGATCAAAGTCATGCGAATTGACATGCCGCGTTGCTCTTGGCGGCCGGCGGCCTGATCCTTAAGCGGTTGACCAGCAGCCCTGCACCCGGCGCGGCGCGACAGCGTTCCGCACCGGGCGTGGCGGCACACCCGACCAAGCAGCAGAGCCGGACCGTGCGTAAAGCCATCAAGATTCTTCTCCCCATCGTGGTGCTCGTGCTCGGTGTCGGCGTTTTCCGGGTGCTCAAGTCCACCAGACCGGAGCAGCCGCCGCCGGAGGTGCAGGAGCGCATCTGGCGGGTGGAGGTCGAGCGGACGATGCCCGAGCGTATGGCCCCGGAGCTCAGGCTGTACGGCCGTGTCGAGACGCCTGATCTGCTGCGCGCCACCGCTTCCGCGCCGGCCTGGGTCACCGAGGTGGCGGTGCGCGATGGCGAGCGCGTGCGCGCGGGGGACGTGCTGGTGCGCCTGGACGCGCGCGACTTCGTGCCGCGCATCGACCAGGTGAAGGCGCAGATCGCCGAGCTGGAGGCCGAGATCGGCAGCGAGCAGAACCGCTACGAGACCGACCGCCTGGCCCTGGCGCAGGAGAAGCGCCTGCTCGAGCTGGCGCGCGATGCCGTCGAGCGCCAGCGGCGGCTCAAGGCGGAAAAGGTCGGCGCCGAGCAGGCGTTGGATGATGCGGAACAGGCCGCCGTGCAGCAGGCCCTGGTCGTCAGCAATCGGGAGATGAGCCTGGCCGACCATCCCACCCGCCTGCGTGCCCTCGAGGCACGGCTCGCGAGCAACCAGGCGCGGCTCCAGGAGCTCCAGCTCGAGTACGAGCGTGCCACCATCCGCGCCCCCTATGACGGCATCGTCACCGGCGTCGAGGTCACCGCGGGCGACCAGGTGGCCAAGGGCGAAGTGCTGGTGCGCATGTTCGGGCTGGACAGCTTGCAGGTGCGGGCCCGTATTCCCGCGCCCTACCAGGCGGAGCTGCTGGCGGCGCTGCACGAGCATGGCCGGCTGCCGGCGACGGCCGACCCGGGCGATCAGGCGCTGGAGCTGGCGCTGGAGCGCATCGCCGGCGAGGCGGGGCCGAGCGGCGTCGACGGGCTGTTTGAGGTGAGCGGCGACCCGTCCGCGCTCAGGCTCGGGCAGATGCTCACGGTGCGCCTGGAGCGGCCAGCCCGAGACGGCGTGGTCGCCGTGCCCTTCCGCGCCGTCTACGGCGGTGGACGCATCTACAAGCTCCAGGACGGCCGCATGGTGGGGATCGACGTGGATACGCTCGGCGAGCGCCAGGGCGGTGCGGATGGCGATGAGCGGCTCTTGGTGCGCTCGCCGCTGCTCGGGCGTGGCGATCTCATCGTGACCACTCACATGCCCAACGCCATCGACGGCCTGCGCGCGGAGACCCTCGACGAGAGTCGGGTCGCCGGGGCGTCGGCAGCGGAAGATGCGCCCGCCGCGCGGGGCGATTCGCGTCCCGCCGACGCCGGCAAGGCGCAGACGCTGCAATGAGCGAGCACCCAACACCGCCCGCGGGCGATGCGCTCGCGCCGCGCGGCCCGCGCACGTCTAGCCGCCAGCAGCCTGCCATGCAGCATCGCGGCGACCTGATCGGGCTGTTCGCCCATCACAAGGTCGCGGCCAACCTGCTCATGATCATCATGCTGCTGGCCGGCGCCTTCGCGCTCGACAAGCTCAACGTGCAGTTCTTCCCGAACTTCGAGCTGGACGTCGTGCAGGTGCGGGTGGTCTGGACCGGCGCCAGCGCCGAGGACATCGAGGACGGCATCACCGATCCCCTGGAGCAGCGCCTGCGCTCGGTGGACAACCTGGACAAGCTGACCAGCACCTCCAGCGAGGGCATCTCCGCCATCACGCTGGAGTTCAAGGAGGGCACCGACCCGCTGCTGGCGCTGGACCAGGTGCGCCGCTTCGTGGACGAGTTCCGCAACTTCCCGCTGGATGCCGAGAAGCCCGAGATTTCACTCCTGACGCGCTACGAGCAGGTGGCGCGGCTGCTCATCACCGGCCTTGACGACCCGGCGGAGCTGCGCAAGCTGGCGCGCCGCTTCGAGTCCGAGCTACTGGACCGCGGCCTCGACAAGGTGGACATCAACGGCCTGCCGGACGAGGAGATCAGCATCCAGGTGCCCACCGAGCAACTGGAGCAGCTCGAGCTGGGCCTGCGCGATATCGGCAACCGGGTGGGCGAGTTCAGCCGCGATCTGCCGGCGGGCTCCGTCGGCCGTGCGGAAGGGTCGCGGGAGTTGCGCAGCCTCGACAAGCGCCGCGACCCGCTCGCCTTTCGCGACCTGCCGGTGAAGACCGACGAGGAGCTGCGCGTCAACCTCGGCGACGTCGCCACCATCGACCGCGCCCCGAGCGACAACACCATCCAGGTCGGCGTCGCAGGCAAGCCCGCGGTGGAAATGATCGTGCGCCGCGCCGAGACCGGCGACACCCTCGAGTCTGCGCAAACGCTGGCGAAGTGGCTCGACGACACTCGCCCAACCCTGCCGCCGGGCGTCAAGGTCACCGTCTACGACGCCTCCTGGGAGCTGGTGCGCGACCGCATCATGCTCCTGGTGCGCAACGGCCTGAGCGGCCTGGTGCTGGTGGTGCTGATCCTGTACCTGTTCCTCACCGGTCGGGTGGCCTTCTGGGTGGCCTGGGGCATTCCTGTGTCCTTCGCGGCGACGCTGTTCATCCTGTATCTCACCGGCGGCAGCATCAACATGATCACGCTATTTGCGCTGATCATGGCACTCGGCATCATCGTCGACGACGCCATCGTCGTCGGCGAGGACGCCATGGCCCACTACCAGATGGGCGAGGACCCGCTGCTGGCCGCCGAGGGCGGTGCGCGGCGCATGCTCGCGCCCGTGGTCGCCTCGTCGCTCACCACCATCGCCGCCTTTCTGCCGCTGATGCTGGTGGGCGGGCGCATCGGTAATATCCTGGGTGCCATCCCGGTGGTGATCATCTGCGTGATCCTGGCCTCCCTGGTGGAGAGCTTCCTGGTGCTGCCGGGGCACCTGCGCAACGCCTTCCTCCACACCCACAAGATCAAGCCCGGGTCCATCCGCGCGCGGCTCGACCGGGGCTTCGAGGCCTTTCGCGACCGGCTGTACCGCCCCTTTGCGACCCTCGCCATCGCTCACCGCTTCACCACCGTCGCCGTGGCCATTGCGCTGCTCTTCTGCGCCGTCGGACTCATGGCAGGCGGGCGCATCGGCTTCACCTTCTTCCCGACACCCGAGTCGCAGATCATCAAGGCGGACGTGACCTTCGTCGCCGGCACCCCGCGACAGGTGGTGGACCGCTTCCTCGCGCACCTCCAGCAGACCGCCTACGCGACCGAAGCGGCCCTCGACGACAAGCGCAGCGGCGGCAAGCTCATCGATGCCATGATCGCCTACCACGGCTCCAAGGCCGATGACCCGGCCGCGGCGGACCAACTCGGCGGCCTCACCCTGGAGCTCATCGACGGCGACCTGCGCGACGTGCGCAACACCGCGTTCATCCGCGCCTGGCGCCAGCGCATTCGGCAGCCGGCGGGGCTGGAGAACCTCACCATCGCCTCGCGGCGCGTGGGGCCGCCCGGGCGGGACCTCACCGTGCGCCTCACTGGCAATGACTCCGCCGTGCTCAAGGCCGCCGCCGTGGACCTCGCCCAGACGCTGTCCGGCATCGACGGCGTGCGCGAGGTGGAAGACGACATGGCCTACGGCCGCGAGCAGCTCATCTATTCGCTGACGCCGGCCGGTCAGGCGCTGGGGCTTACGGTGGAAAGCCTGGGGCAGCAGTTGCGCGCCGCCTTCGACGGCCAACTGGTACAGATCTTTCAGGATGGCGCCGACGAGGTGGAGGTGCGCGTGCGCCTGCCGGAGGATGAGCGCGCGAGCCTCGCGAGCCTGTATCGGCTCAATATCCGCACGCCCAATGGCGAGTCGGTGCCGCTGACGGCGGTGGCGGACTGGCACTCGCGGCGCGGCTTCGAGGTGCTGCGCCATGCGGAAGGGCGACTCGCGGTGGAGGTCACCGCCGACGTGGACACCAGCGTCAACAACACCGACCGCATCATCGCCGCGCTGGAGCAGGGGCCGCTGCCGGCGCTGGCGCGCGACTACGGCATCCACTATTCATTTGAAGGGCGCTCCGCGGACCAGCGCGACACCCTGTCCGACATGCGCAAGGGCTTGGGGCTGGGGCTGATTCTGATCTATCTCATTCTGGCCTGGGTCTTCTCGTCCTATGGCTGGCCCATCGTGGTCATGACCGCCATCCCTTTCGGGCTCACCGGCGCGCTCATCGGGCACTGGGTCATGGGCATCGATCTCACCATCCTGTCGCTGTTCGGCATGTTCGGCCTCTCCGGCATCGTCGTGAACGACAGCATTATTCTGGTGACCTTCTACAAGCACCTGCGCGCCGGCGGCATGCCCGTGCGCGAGGCGCTGGTGGAGGCGTCCTGCCAGCGCCTGCGCGCCGTGCTGCTGACCTCGCTGACGACCATTGCGGGTCTGACCCCGTTGCTCTTCGAGAAATCCTATCAAGCGCAGTTCCTGATCCCGATGGCTACGTCCATCGCCTTCGGTCTCGCCTTCGCCACTGTACTGGTGCTGCTGGTGATCCCCTCATTGCTCTCCATGCACGAGAGCGTGCACGGGCTGATCGAGCGCTTCACCGGCAGCAAGGCCGAGCCCGCCCCCAGCGCCTAGCCCCCGGGACCGCCGGCGTCCCGCCGGCACCTGTGGGAGCGCCGGCGTCTCGCCGGCACCTGGGAGCGCCGGCGTCTCGCCGGCCCGCGCAGCGTTAGCCGCGCTGAGGCCGCCTCCAGCGTTTCGTGTCGACCGACAAGGCCGGTAAACCCGATACACACCCGCTCGCACGGCGGCCTCCGACCAACGCGTGCGCCGGCAAACGGTCAGAGCCCGAGCCCGTGACCGGGCGCCACGGGCGGAAGTGCGTGTCGGTGTGTGAACCGTACACCACCTCGAACCCGACTCATGACGCCGGCCAGCGCCCCAACCGCGCAAGCATGGCCTCGGCCCGGGGCGACCGGGGCGAGAAGGCCCACTTCAGCGCCAGACCCGAGCCGAACGCGAGCAGGATGATGACGGCCACCAGGGCGGCGAAGAGCTGGTCGTTGATGATGTCGAGCGAGCGGCCGACGCCGACGAAGATGAGCGCCACCTCGCCGCGCGGGAGCATGCCGAGCGCAACCGTGGCGCGGTCCACGTCTGATCCCGCCACCCAGGCGGTCGTGAGCTTGCCCAGCACCGCCGCCAGCAGCAGCGCGAAGGTCAGCAGCATGGTCTGCCACTGAAGGAACACCGCCAGGTTCACCTGCATGCCGATCAGCAGGAAGAAGATGGGCGTGAAGACCGCGATCAGGGGCACGAGCATCTGCTTGGTGGTATCGCGCAGAGCCTCGTCGGAAAGGATGAGGCCAGCCGCGAAGCCGCCGACGGTGCCGCTCAGACCCAGCGAACTGCACAGCCACCCGAGCAAGAAGGCGAAGGCAAGCGGCGCCAGGAAGCGCAGCTCCGGCGGAGAGATGCGGTTGAGCTGGTGGGCGAGGGGTCCACCGAGTCTGTCCCCGAAGATCACGATGGCGGCGAGAAAGGCGACGCTGGAGACCAGGAGCCAGGCTACCGCCGGCACGTCCATGTGGCCCTTGACGACCAGCTCGATGGCAAGCGCCAGCAGCAATAGGCCGATCACGTCGTTGAGCACGCAGGCTCCCAGGATGAGCCGCCCTTCGGGCGTGGTGGCCTTGTCGATGTCTTCCAGCATGCGGGTGACAACGCCGATGCTGGTGGCGCCGAGGGTCGCCGCGATAAAGAAGCGCCCGGCAGGGGACAGGTCGAGCGGCAGGAGCCAGGCTACGACAAGCGCGATCGCGAGCGTCCCCAGCGTGCCCACTACGGCCACCTGTGCGGCATCGCGGCCGACCCCGCGCACCTGGCGAATGCCGGTCTTGAGCCCGACGTTGAATAGCAACAGGATGATGCCCAGGCTGGAGAAGAGCCACAGGCTGATGCCGGTATTGACGTTTGCCAGCGCGTGGCCGCCACTCAGGAGCTGCAGCACCTCGTGCCCCTGGCCGCCCGGGGCCAGTTCCTCCGGGCTGAAGACCTCGGACGCGGCCTGAGTGACTGAAACGCCGGTCTGCCAGACCTGATCGAATACCGGGCTGGCCGCCCCGTAGATCATGACGAACTTGAAAAACGGCAGCCCGAGCCAGTAGCCGATATTTCCCACCACCACGCCGATCAGCAGTTCACCCAGTACTGACGGCTGCCGGAAGCGGCTGGTGACCCAGCGGGCGACGATGACCATCGTCATCAACAGCGCCAGCTCCAGCATGATGCTCGCGAAGGGATCGGGCATAACTGCCTGTGTGGGCATGTCAGACATGGCTCGCATCCTGAAAGTTGTTTACGACTCGCACCGGCCACGATGGCCAGTGTTCATTTGGAGTCACAATTCATGCCAAGCCGCTGTTTACCGTCATCGCCGGGCAACGGGTGTCGGCGAATGCCGGGGCAGCAACGTGTGTTGGTTGACATGAACCAAGGGCGATGTGTCCTGTCCACCAGCACGAGCGCCGCGGCAACCCGCTCGGCGCGCCGCGCGCGTTGAAACTGCCCATGCCGCCCTGTTCGACGCCTTTGGCAAGCAAGATGCATGACAACCATGAGAGCCAAGGCTGCGCGCGCTCCCACGGGCGGCCGCGCCAGTCACTAAGGCTTGTGGGGTTCCGAGTCGAGGCTGCGCCTCGTCCGCGGTGCTTTGCCGTGGGGCTTGGGCCATGTATTCATGCTCGATGAAGCGGAGATCCTGCTCATGTCGAACGTAATCACGCACGACACGCAAGACATGCCAGACACGCACGAGGATAGGCACGAGGGATTGCCTCAACTCGTGCCACGACCGCGTAGCGGCATCGGCAAGTTCATCGTATCGGCCTTGCCATACACGGTGCTCTACGCCATTGCGGTGGTGCTCATCGCGATGACGGATCACAATCCAGCCTCGGCGCAGGATACCTGGGACTACTTCATTCCCTTGGTGGGTCTGGTCTCGATCACGAGCGGCTGGGCCTTGCATGCCGGCGACACCTGGCAGTCGCGCCTGCGTTACATCCTGCAGCAGGTCATCCACTGGGGGGCGCTGCTGCTCGTGATCCACCTGCTGTTCCAGACGGACGTGCAGCATTTTCTCCGGGCCGAAACCGATGGCTTCGTCATCGTCTATCTGCTCGGCCTGTCCGGATTGCTGAGTGGTCTCTACCTGGACTGGAAGATGGCCGTGTTCGGGCTGTTCCTGATCTTCAGCGGCGTTTTCATCGCCTACCTGGACGATAACGCGCTGCTGTTCGCCATTGGCGGCATCGCCACCATGGCCGTGGTCGGCACCGCCATCGCCTGGATCAAGTTCCACCAGCAGGGTGGAGACAGCAGCGGCAGCAGCGCCTGATCCGAACGGAGGCAACCGTGGAAACGATGCCGAGGGAAGGCTCAACCGGCGCAGGCTGCAAGAGTAAAGTGCTCCGGCGGCGGGGCAGGGTGCTCCGCCGTGGGAGCGGCGTCCCCGCCGCGATCGCGATCGCCCCGCCCGGGCTCCGTGTCGCGCCGAGGACGGCGCTCCCACGGCGCCGGCCCGAGCCTGTCCCGCGCCCGGCAGGGCAGGCTAATGCCCCTTGCCCGGCTTCAATAGCAACAGCAGCGGCGCCATAAACACGAAGCTCAGCGCGATGAGCTCGAAGACCTGCGTGAACGCGACCATCGATGACTGACGACTCAGCTCGTTGGCCAGTAGTATCGCTGCCCTGGGATCGCTGAGGGTGAGTCCTTGCACCTGGAGCCAGTGCTCCAGCGCCGGATTGAAGGGGTTGATGTAGCCGCCGAGCCGGTTCCAATCGGCCTGGCCGAGCCTGGTGTACCAGGTCGCGGCGATGGAGATGCCGATGGAACTGCCGACGCTGCGCGCCAGGTTGTAGAGGCCGGCACCGGCGTCGGTCGCCTCTGCCGGCAGCGTCGCATAGGCCAGGGTCGAGAGGGTCACGAAGATGGACCCCATGCCGAGCCCTTGCAGCACGCTCGGCCAGATCAGCCAGCCCGGGCTGATCTGGAGGTTGTACCACGACATGATCCAGGTCGCGGTGCCGGCCACGACCATGCCGGTGGCGATGATCCAGCGCGCGTCGACCCTGCCGGAGATCCGCGCGATGATGAACATGCCGAGCGCTGCCCCGAACCCCCGCGGTGCCATCACCAGGCCGGTCGTCTCCACCGGGTAATTCAGCAGCCGCTCCATCAGCAGCGGCTGGATGGCGATGGTGCCGAACAGCGCGAGCCCGAACACCAGCATCAATAACGAGGCGAGCGCCAGGTTACGGTCGCCGAACAGGCGCAGATCCACGATGGGCTGCTTTGCGGTCAGTCCGCGCCAGGCGAACAGCGCGAGCCCCACCACCGCCGTGAAGGTCAGCAGCACGATGAAGTCCGAGGTCCACCAGCCTTCCTCGTTGCCGCGGTCGAGCAGAGTTTGCAGACTGCCGATGCCGACGATCATGAAGAGCGCTCCCAGCCAGTCCGTACCGGTCTCCCGGCGCGGGGTCTCGCGGATGTAGCGCGCCACCATTGCCAGGTTGAGCAGCCCCACCGGCAGGTTGATGTAGAACACCCAGCGCCAGTTGAGGTGCTCGGTGACGATGCCGCCGACCGTGGGCCCGAGGATGGGCCCGAGCATGACGCCGATACCCCAGATGGCCATGCCCTTGCCGCGCTTGTCCGCCGGGAACAGGCCAACCAGCACGCCTTGGGAGAGCGGGATCAGTGGCGCACCGGCGACACCCTGGATCAGCCGGAAGAACACCATCTGCGTCAGCGACTCGGCGAGGCCGCAGGCGGCCGATGCGAGCACGAAGCCGGCAATGCCGTAGAGCATGACCCGGCGCCGGCCGAAGCGCCCGGCCAGCCAGCCGGTGAGCGGTATCGTGATCGCCTCGGCGACGATATAGGCGGTCAGCACCCAGGTGACCTGGTCCGCCGTCGCGCCGAGCGCGCCCATCATATGTGGCAGCGTGACGTTGACGATGGTCATGTCCATGATGGCCATGACGGTGGTCAGCATCACGGCCGCAATGGGCAGGATGCGGTCCGCGGGCTTCAGGTCGTTGCCGGGCTCTGCCATGTCGGTGCGCCGCTGCGGGCTAGTCCACGGTGGTGTTCACGGTGACCTCGGCACTGGCTCCGACACGCAACTGCGGTGTCGGGTCGAGGACGCGGATGCGCACGGCGAAGCGCTGCGTCACCTTGACCCAGTTGCCGGTGGCGTTTTCCGGTGGCAGCAGCGAGAACGCGGTCCCGGAGGCCGGACTCAGCCCCTCCACTTTGCCCTTGAATTGCCTGTCGGGCACCGCGTCGACGCTGATCGATGCCGGCTGTCCGGGCTGGATGCGGGGCAGGTCTGTCTCCTTGAAGTTGGCGTCCACCCAGACGTCGTGACTTTCCACCAGCGCGAACAGGGGATTGCCGGCATCGACATAGCTGCCGGGGCGCAGGTCGAAGTTGCCGACGACGCCGTCGGCTGGCGCGTAGATGCGGGTGTGCTGCAGGTCGAGCTTTGCCTGTGCCAATGCGGCCTGGGCGGACTTGATCGAGGCATTGTTCTCACCGAGCGCCCCGCGCGCCGCCTTGGCGGCCACCAACTCCGCCCGAGCGCTGTTGAGTGCGGCCTGGGCATCGAGCTTGTCCTGCTCGGCGCTGTCGCCCATATCCCGCGACGCGGAGCCCTTGGCCACCAGCGCCTCGATGCGCTGGGCGTGGCGCGATGCCTCTGATGCGTTGGCCTTGGCGGAGGCCACCTTCGCCTCGGCGGCATTCACGCGTGCGTCGGCGGCCGCCAGGTCTTCCTGGGCCTGCTGGAGCTGTGCCTCGGCGTGGCGCACCGCCAGCTCGAAGGGCGCCGGGTCGATGGTGAGCAGGAGCTCGTCGCCCTTGACCGCCTGATTGTCGCTGATCAATACGGTCTTGATCGGGCCGCTCACCTGGGCAGCGATGTGTACGACATGGCGCCCGACATAGGCGTCGCTCGTCGACGGATGGTGGCTGGCATAGATGTGGTACCACCAGCCGGCGCCCGCAAGCACCGCGATGACCGGGATACCGATGAGTACATGACGCAGCTTCATCGCCGCTGTCTCCTGCTATTGCGCAAATGGGCTGCCAGGGTTTGCGATGTCCGCGGGAGTTGCCATCGCAGGCGGGTGTCCGAGGGCCACCCGGCGGCGCTTGACGTGCAGCTGACCTGCCGGCGGATCTGGTGCGGCGGACCCGTCGTCCAAGGATCTCGCTCCTGACGTTTGATAAGCGGAGGTCGGTTGTCGAGGACAAAGTCACGGCAGACCTCCAGAGGATGCTGTCCCGGCCCTCACTGTGCCGGGATCTGCCGGCCGATGAACAGTCCCAGCCACAGCGCGGCCAGGCACAAGATCAGGCTCAGCACGATGTTCAGGGCCGCGTGCAGCGGCGTGAAGCGCCGGTGCAGCGACAGGCTCTGATAGGCGAAGCTCGAGAAGGTGGTGAAGCCGCCGCAGAAGCCGTGGAGGAACTGTTCCAGTTCCTTGGTATTCCACTGCACCGGGTTGGGCATCCAGCCGATGCCGATGCCGAGCACCAGACAACCGACCACATTGACGATGAGTGTCGACAACGGAAAGCGGTGCGTGATGCGCAGCGTGATGAGGAATCGGGCGAGTGCGCCGAGGCCCCCGCCCAGTCCGAACAGGCCATGCAGCAGAAGCGCGCTCATGGCGCCTTGCCGGTGTGTTGCCCGAGCAGGTCACCGAGATAGGCGGCGGCGACGCCGAGTACGACGGAGCCCGCGACATCGGCGGTCATGGCCAGCATCTCACCCTCGGAGGCCAGGTTGAAGACCTGGTCGGTGAAGTGCGAGAAGGTTGAGAACCCGCCGCAGAAGCCGACGGCGGCGAACTGGAGCAGGTGATGGTGCAGGCGATCCTGCGCCCCGTACAGCCAGCCCACCAGGAAGCAGGCGCTGACATTCACCAGCAGCACGACGACCCAGGGCGGCAGCTCGGGCAGCATCGGCGTCAGCAGCTCCCGGGTGATCGAGCCCAGCGCGCCGCCGAGGAAGACCAAGACGAGCAGAGGCGCCATCTCCCGCGGCGTGATCGGTGCCGGGGCGGGAGGGGCTTGGGGCTCACGTGCCATGTACAAACATCTCCTTGGATTGGTCTCGGCTGCTGGCCCGGTTGCCGCGCCGGCTGGCGGTCCAGTCGCCGCTCCAGTCGCTGGCCCGGTTGCCCGCCTCGGCGCCGGCTCAGTCGGTGGCCTTCAGGCCATACTTCTGCACCCGGTAGCGGAGCTTCTCGCGCGTCGTGCCCAGCACCCGCGCCGTCAGGCTGACGTTCGCGGCGTTGCGGCGCAGCGCCTCGTCGAGGATGGCACGCTCCATCGCATCCAGGGTCAGGCTGCCGTCCAGCGGCAGGCAGATCCGCTCGCCTTCCGCGAGCGTCCCCGGCTGCGTGCCATCGGTCGCGGCCGCGGCCTCGCCCAGATGCAGCCAGTGTTCGGGAAACACCGGGCCGTCGGCGAGCAGCACGCAGCGCTCCACCACGTTCCTCAGCTCACGCACGTTGCCGGGCCAGTGGTAGCCCTTGAGCCGGCCCCAGACCGACGTCGGGATCGTATCGACGCGCTGGCCGGAGCGGGCATTGAACTCGCCGATGAGCACGGGTAGCAAGTCCTCGATGTCGTCCTTGCGCTCGCGCAGCGCCGGCACCTCCAGCCGAAAGACGGCGAGGCGGTGATAGAGATCCGGCCGAAAGGCGCCTTCCGCCACCCGCTGCTCCAACGGTTGGTTCGTGGCGGCGATGACTTGGATGTCCACCTCCAGCTCCCGCTCTCCGCCGATCCGCCGCACCCGGCGGTCCTCGATGGCCTTCAGCAGCTTGGCCTGCAGGTCCAACGCCAGCTCGCCCAGCTCGTCGAGAAACAGCGTCCCGCCGTTGGCCTGCTCGATGAGCCCGCGCCGGCGCCCCTTGGCACCGGTGAATGCGCCCGCCTCGTGGCCGAACAGCTCGGCCTCCATCAGCTCTTTGGGCAACGCGGCGCAGTTCACCTCGATGAGCGGGCCCGAGGCGCGCGGGCCGGTGTTGTGCAGGATGCGCGCGGTCAATCCCTTGCCGGTACCGGTCTCGCCGGTGAGCAGGAGCCCCGAGAAGGGCACCTCGGACAGCCGCGTCAGCATGTTGCGAAACCTGGTCGCGGCCGCGCTGTGGCCGATGAAGGCGTCGGGAGAGTAGCGGTTGCCGCGCAGGCGCTCCTCGTCGCGCAGCCGGCGCTGCGCGCGGGCGCTGCGGGCGGCACCGGCGACGACGATCTGCAGCCGCTCCAGCTCGCAGGGCTTTTCCAGGAAGTCGAAGGCGCCGAGCTTCAGCGCGCGCACGGATTCGGGGATGCCGCCATAGGCGGTGAGGAAGATCCACTCCCCCGCGACGCCGCGGCCGCGCACCTTTTCCAGCAGGTCCAGCGCGTTGCCGTCCGGCAGGCTCATGTCCGACAGCACCACCAGGGGCTCCAGGTTTCGCTCCACCAGCAGGCGCTCCGCCTCGGCGAGGTCGAAAGCCTGTACGGCGTCCCAGCCGCTCGCTACCAGCTCCGAGCGGAGCTCGTCGCCGAGCAGGCGCTCGTCCTCGATAATCAGCAGGGCGTCAGGCATGGTCGAGCGCTCCGGATGCGTCGGCGGACGCGCAGGGCAGGCGCAGGGTCACCACCGCGCCGTGGGGCTCCCGGTTGGCGAGCTGGAGGTCGCCGTCGTGATCGCGGACGAAGCGCCGGACCATGGCCAGTCCAAGCCCGGTGCCGCCCTGACGCCCGGTGGCGAAGGGCCGGATGCCCGCGCGCAGCAGCTCGGCTGGAAAGCCGGGACCGCTGTCGCTGACACTGATGCTGAGCTCGGTGTCCGCGCGCTCGGCGGCGATCTCGATGCGCCCCGTCGCCGGCATGGCCTGCACGGCATTCAGCACCAGGTTGAGCAGGGTCTGGCGCAGGCCCGCCACCGGCAGCAGGCAGCGCAGCTCGCCCGGCACGCGGGCGTCGATCTGGACCCCGTCCGGAACCTGGTAGCGCAGCAGGGTCAGGAGCTCGGCAACGAGCCGGTCGACGGCGACCACCTCCAGCGGCTCCGGCGAGTGGCGCGCGGCGTCCACCTGGCTCGTGAGCAGGTGATTGATGCGCGTGAGCTCGTCGATGACCGCCGCGATGCGGGCGGCGTGCTCGCTATGTCCCAGCGCCCGATGCAGCTTGCCGCAAGCCATCTGGATGCCGGCCAGTGGGTTGCGCAGCTCGTGCGCCAGGCCCGCCGAGACCGCGCCCACCGCGGCGAGCCGCTCGGCGCGGCCGAGCTCGCGGCTCTGCGCCAGCAGCGCCTCGGTGGCGCGGCGCACCTCGTGCTCCAGGGTCTGCTCGCGGTCGCGGTGCTCGGACTCCAGCTCCTTCAGGCGCGAGACCAGCGCGTTGTAGCTGTGAAAGGCGGGCTGTGCCAGGCCATCCATCTCGTCGATGACCGTCCCCGGCACCGGCCGATAATCCTTGCGGCCGAGGCGTCCGAGCAGTTCCTCCAGCGCCCGCAGTGGCTGTCTGGCGCGGCGCTGCACGGTCAGCAGGGAGGCACCGAGCAGCAGCGGGACGGTCAACAGCAGCAGTGCAGTCAGGGTGATCTCCGTCCGTGCGTCTTCCTGGCCTCGGGTCAGGAGCTCATTGTGGCGTTCGCGCTCGCCATCCAGCACCTGCCGCATCTCGGCCAGCGTCCGGAACAGCACGTCCTCGGGGTGCGCCGCGGTCGTGCCGAGCTGCGCCTCGATCTGCGCCAGTCGGGTCGCGGTGTCCGGATGCAACGCTCCCTCGGCGCGGGCGATTGTCGCGACCTCGGTTCGAAGCTCCAGGAGCTGCGAGGGCTGGATCGGTTGCCCTCGCAAGTCGCTCAGCAGGGTCTGCTCCATGCTCAACGCTACGTCCTCGATGTGCTGGATGTGGTCAAGGTGGGCCTCGATGGGCTCCAGGCGATGCAGATTGCGCCAGGATACGAACAGCATGCTCAGCAGCACGGCCACCACCACGCCCGCCGACATCCAGAGCGGGAGCCACAGCATCTGCCGAACCACGAGCGGGCTGTCCGTCCCAGTGCTGGTCAGATGGCCGCGATTTCCGAATGACATCGTGCATTCGCCCTCGTTGGCCCGCACGGGCCCTTGGTGGAGCCGGGCGAGCGCCGCCCGGGCTGGTCGGCAGGGTGCCGATCGTTGCGCCCGTCGCGCATTGGCCGGCCGGATCGGCGCGTCGCGCAAGCGCCCCCCGCTGTTTAAGCAAACTTCGTACCGGTTGCCAAACACCCGAGCAATCGGGTCCAGAGGGCGAATGATCCATCTGTTGCTGGTTGACTACAACCAACCTGGCTGCCATCAACCAGGAGGAAGGTCTCGTGACATATGGTTGTCGGCACCGAGCGTCGGGCTGGCTTCCTCGAAGCGGTGGCGACGAACTGGCCGTGATGCCCGACGGCGAGTTGGTCGAGGCGTCATTGCGTTTGTGCGCGAGGGCGGGATTCGTCTCGTCTCACGGCGCCCTCAGCCGGGCGCCGAGACCACCCAGCCGGCATCGTCGCGGCGGCTCGCGACCAAGGCCTCCAGCGAGTC
The DNA here is from genome assembly GCF_022340605.1 of Thiohalocapsa sp. Classification (GTDB taxonomy): domain Bacteria; phylum Pseudomonadota; class Gammaproteobacteria; order Chromatiales; family Chromatiaceae; genus Thiohalocapsa. The sequence continues at coordinate 8,374 of NZ_JAJDNQ010000147.1, read as the reverse complement.
GATCTCCGGCACCTGCTGGCGCAGGATCCCGTCGCCAAGGCTGTACGTCCAGCCGTGCACGATCAGCCGGCGGCCCTGTTTCCAGGCGTTCTTGACGATGGTGGTGTTACAGACGTTCGTCACTTGCTCGGTGAGCAAGAGGCCGGAAAGGGCGCCGATGGGGCGCGCACCGTAACCGCCTGATTGTCGTGCCTGCTTCGTCGGCCCGACCTACGGGGGCATGCTCGACGCTCACGCGCGCGGCGGCGGCGCGCCGGTGTCGATGAGCCCGCCCCGTTTCATGGCGTTGAGCCTGGACGGGGCAGTGCTCGCGATCGCCTACGATGACGACCTGACGCCTGGCTATGAACGGCCTGCGTCGGGCTTGCCCCCCGTTCCGGCCTCAGCGGTTGCGGATGAAGTCGTAGATGTTCAGATAATCCTGTCCGGGGTGATTCCAGGAATAGTCTGAGCGCATGGCATTCTTCATCAGCTCGCGGAAGTGCTCCGGGAATTGGTAGTAGCAATCAATGGCGCGACCGAGGGCGGACTCCAGCCCGGGTGGGTCGTAGTTGTCGAAACGGTAGCCGTTGCGCTCGTGCAGCGGGCGGTCCGAGAAGTCCTTGTCGAACACGGTGTCGGCCAGTCCGCCGACGGTGCGCACCACGGGGATGGTGCCGTAGCGCAGCGCGATGAGCTGAGTGAGGCCGCAGGGCTCGAACTGGCTCGGCACCAGCATGATGTCGGCACCGGCGTAGATCAGGTGGGACAGGTCTTCGTCGAAGCCGATCTCCAGGTGGCAGTCGGGGCTGTCGTTCAGCATGTGCTTGAGGCCCCAGAAGTCGTTGTTGATCTGCTGGTCCGGGCTGGAGCCCAGCAGCACGAACTGGGCACCGTGCTCGAGGGAATAGAAGATCGCATGACGGACCAGATCGAGGCCCTTCTGCGGGTCGAGCCGGCCGATGAAAGCGACGATGGGCTTCTCGTTGTCGGCCAGCATGAGGCGATGGCGCAGGGCACGCTTGTTGTCGTACTTGGCGTCGATGTTGTCGACGCCGTAAGGAACCGGCAGGTGGTGATCCACCTCCGGGTTCCAGACATCGTAGTCGATGCCGTTGACGACGCCGCCATACTTCATGTGGTGCGTGTGCAAGGTCGGCTCCAGACCGAAGCCTTGGCCGCCGTCCTTGGTCTCGAAGGCATAGCGCGGTGACACCGTGGTGATAAAGTTCGAATAGACAACGCCCGCCTTGAGCAGGTTTAGCGCATTCTTGTGGGTGTTGTCGCCCATGCGCAGCCGGTCGAAGAAGCGCTCCGGCTGATGCAGCCCGGTGGCGCGCAGCAGCTCGGCGCCGGTTACGCCCTGGTGCTTGTAGTTGTGGATGGTGAGGCAGACGCGCGGATGGGTCATGCCGAGCTGCTGGTAGAACTCGTAGAGGAATACCGGCACCAAGGCGGTCTGCCAGTCATGGCAGTGAATGATGTCCGGATGCTTGCCGGCCTTCCACAGGAACTCCATGGCCGCCCGGGAGAAGAAGGCGTAGCGGAAGACGTCGTCGGCGAAGCCGTAGATGCCGCCGCGGTTGAAGAAGTTGTCGTGGGAGTGCGGCTCGATGAAGAAGCACTTGCGGTCGTGCACGAAGCCGAAGTACACGGTGCAATGGACGGCTCCTTCATACCACGGCACCCAGAGGTCACGGTAGACCTCGTGCAGCTCGTAGATATGGTCGTAGCGCAGGGTGTCGTATTTCGGCAGGATGATCTCGACGTGGTTGCCGCGAATCGCCAGCTCGCGGCTCAGTCCGAAGACCACATCGGCAAGGCCGCCGACCTTGGCTACCGGCGCCATCTCCGGCGTGATCTGGACGATGAACAGGCTCGGCCGGTGCTCATGATAGGCGGATGGGGGAGGCGGCTCGTGCTGCGGCTCGGGATGGGGCTCGGGCTCGGGCTGGTAGCCGGAGTCGGGACGGTCCTCGGGCGTTGGCTCCGGTTCCGGCCCACGATCCCGGGAGGTCGTTGGCTGCTCGGGCGCTTTCGCGCTCGGCTCGACTGCCGGTGCTGGCGCCGGCTTTGGCTTTGGCGTCGGCTTCGCTTTCCGCGCCGGCGCCGGCTGCGCCATCGACTCCGGCGGTGCGGTCACGGTCGTGCTTGGCTCGGCGCGGGTGAACGCGTGGACCAGCGGCATCGGGCGCAGCGCAGCGGTCTCCTCGCCGGCGCGAATCCGGGGCAGCAGCGGCTTCGCGGTGGTCTCGGGCGCCGGCGGTGCCGGGGTCGCCTTCGTCGGTGCCGCGGTGGCGGTGCCGGCCGCCGCCTTGGCCTTGGCCCCAGCGGCTTTCTTGGCGGCGCGCTTCTTCGTGGTCTTGCTGGTCTCGGCCGCGGTCGTCTCTGTGACCGCGCTCTTCTTCGGGGTCGGCTTGTTTGCCATATCAGACAGCCTACAGCGTCAGTGAGCTCATTGTGGTCGCGCGAAATCCGCGACTCAGTCTTCGGGGCCTGCCTCGGTGACCCTTGCCGAGTCCTCGGCCGGCGCCGTCGGTTTCAGTACGATCGCGGCGAGCGGCGGCAGGGTCAGCACGAGGGAGTCGGGGCGGTTCATCCAATCGACGGTCTCGGTCGGGATCGGCTCGTCGCCGTTGCCCATCCCGCTGCCGCCGAATTCGGGCGCATCGGAGTTGAAGATCTCCCGGTATGCGCCGGCGGCGGGCACGCCGATGCGGTAGCCCTCTCGTGGCACGGGCGTGAAGTTGAGCGCGATCACCAGATGGTCTTCGCCATTAGCGGTTTCGGCCGGTGCACGCCGCTGGAAGACCAGCACGGAATTGTGCGCGTCATGACAGTCGATCCACTCGAAGCCGTGCGGCTCGAAGTCCTCTGCATGCAAGGGCACCTCGGCCCGGTGCAGGCCGTTCAGCGTGCGCACCAGCTTCTGTATGCCTTGGTGGAAGGGATATTCCAGTACGTACCAGTCCAACACCGCGGTGCTGTTCCATTCCTCGCCCTGACCGAATTCACTGCCCATGAATAACAGCTTCTTGCCGGGATGGGTGTACATGTAGCTGAAGAGCAGCCGCAGGTTGGCGAAGCGCTGCCATTCGTCGCCGGGCATGCGATACAGCAGCGAGTGCTTGCCGTGGGTGACCTCGTCGTGGGAGAACGGCAGCAGGAAGTTCTCCGTGAACGCGTAGATCATGCTAAAGGTCAGCTCGTTCTGATGATACTGCCGGTGGATCGGGTCGTTTTTGAAGTACTCCAGCGTGTCGTTCATCCAGCCCATGTTCCATTTCAGGTCGAAGCCGAGTCCGCCGACGTAGGTCGGCCGGCTCACCTGCGACCACGAGGTGGACTCCTCCGCCATCATGAGCGCCCCCGGTACTTGCTCGTGGACGACCTCGTTGAGCTCGCGCAGGAAGGCGATGGCCTCCAGGTTCTCCCGCCCGCCGTGGCGGTTGGGCACCCAGTCGGTGCGGGAGTAGTCCAGGTACAGCATGGAGGCCACCGCGTCCACACGCAGGCCGTCGATGTGGAACTCCTCCAGCCAGTAGAGTGCACTGGAGATCAGGAAGTTCTTCACCTCGTTGCGACCGAAGTTGAAGATCAGCGTTGACCAGTCCATGTGCTCGCCGAGGCGCGGGTCCGCGTGCTCGAACAGCGCTGTGCCGTCGAAGCGGGCGAGGCCGTGGGCATCCTTCGGAAAGTGGGCCGGTACCCAGTCCAGGATCACGCCGATGCCGTTGGCATGACAATGATCCACCAGCCAGCGGAAGTCCTCCGGGCTGCCGAACCGGCTGGTGGGGGCATAGTAACCGGTGGTCTGGTAGCCCCAGGACAGGTCGAACGGATGCTCGGTGACGGGCATGAGCTCGATGTGGGTGAAGCCGAGATCGCGCACGTAGCTCACCAAACGCTCGCCCAGCTCCCGATAATTCAGCATCTCGCCCTCGGGACCGCGCTGCCAGGAACCCGGATGGACCTCGTAGATGGACATCGGGCTGTGCAGCCAGTCGTGCTCCTTGCGGGCGGCGAGCCAGCCGTCGTCGCGCCATTGAAAGCCGCTCGGCGGCTCGACGATGGATGCCGTGCTGGGGCGCACCTCGAAGCGCCGACCATAGGGGTCTGACTTGAGCGCGATGGCGCCCTCGCGGGTGCGGATCTCGAATTTGTAGAGCACGCCGGGCGCGAGGTCCGGAATGAAGAGTTCCCAGACGCCGTTGCCATGGATGCGCATCGGGTGGCGGCGTCCGTCCCAGCCGTTGAAGTCGCCGACCACGCTGACGCGGGCCGCATGAGGTGCCCAGACCGAGAACAGGACGCCGGCGACGCCGTCGGTCTCGTGCACACGCGCGCCGAGCAGCCGATATGCGTGCCAGTGCTTGCCCTCGCCGAACAGGTGCATATCGAAATCCGGCAGCTGCGGCGGGAAGCAGTAGGGGTCGTGGGCGATGTGCTCGCGGTGCGCGTTGTCGCGCCAGATCAGCCGATAGCGCTCCGGCACGTCCGCGGCCGGTCCGCGCCACTCGAAGATGTCGGTGCCCTCGATCCGGTCCATGGCGCGATTGCCGTCGGCGATGGTCACCGTCTCCGCACCGGGCAGCATCACCCGGACACAGACGTCGTCTCCGTCCGGATGCCGCCCGAGGACCGCGAACGGGTCGCCGTGGCTGGCATCCATGATCTGCTGCAGGGCGTTGTCGAGCTGGGGCTGGCTCATCCTCGGTACCTCTTGGGATGTGGTTCGGGTCCTGCCGCCAATGACGGGACGGCGAGTCGTGCGAGTGACAGTTCGCCGCACATTATGCGGGCTTTTGAGCCGCTGTCGCGGTGCAATCGCGCAGGCTGGTCGGCTCGAAGGGGCTTCACGCCAGGGCGTGCAGGACCGGCGCGGCAGGCAATCGCCAAAGCAGGCATGGCACAGCCCGTCTGACGCCACCCGGAGCGCCGGCATCTTGCCGGCAACTGGGAGCGCCGGCATCTTGCCGGCGACTGGGACGGCCGGCTTCCAGCCGCCCGCTTGGACACTGCCATGCCAGCATCGACGCGACGTCTTGAATGCATCCCAAACCGGGGGCGGGACGCCCCCGATCCCAGTGGCCGGCTGGAAGCCGGCGCTCCCAGCGGCGGGCGCTCCCGGTGGCGAGGGCGGGGTGGCGCTATTGGCTCAGCGTCGCGGCATCTTTGGCCTTCATCACCTTGGCCATGGCCTCCGAGATGGCGATGGCGTCGGTGAAGAGCGCGTCGCCGGCGCGGTGCGCGAGCTGGGCGGCGACCATCTGCTCCAGGCGCTGCTCGGGGGCGGGAATGGAGGAGGGGAGTAGCGCCGGGTCGCTCGGGAAGTGGCGGATGTAATGGCCTTCATGGCGATAGTCGGCGGAGCCGGCGGGCTGCTCGCCGTCGCCATGCCAGGCGATGCGCATCTGGTCGATCAGCGCTGCTCCCTCGTTGTCGCGGTGCACCTTGATCTGGATCGGTCGAGGGTTGCCCCCCCCGGCATTGGATCTTCCGGTGCCGCGCTCGAACTGCCAGGTGAGCTGGTCGCCGGTCTTCGCGATGCCCTGCCGCGGCTGCCAGCCCAGGCGGCAGGCGAGCCAGCCCAGCAGCAGCCACGCCAGCGGCAGCGCGTGCGGTCCGTGCCTCAGCTCGATGGCATCGATGCGTTGCAGCGCGCCCGGCACCAGGGTCGGCGCCAGGCTCTGCGCCAGGATGCGCCGCCAAGGCTTGAGCCGGCGCCAGGCGAGATTGAAGATCACGGTGCGGTGACTCTTCGCCCAGCGCGTCATCGCCAGCACGGCACGCGGCGGGTCGGACCAGCCGACGCTGTCGTAGATGATCTGCTCCGCCATGGGCGCGAAGGCGTCGAATACCGCACCGGCAAGCGCCGGCGGCCGCGGGCTCAGCCACCACATCGCGCTCGGCAGATCGGCGATCAACAGCGAGCGCACCACGGAGGCCGCACGCTCGGCGCTGCTCGCACCGAAGCGCAGCTCGATGTGCTCGGCACAGAGCTGGGTGCCGTCGCTGGTGCGCCGGCAATGCGCCGTGACCCAGGCGCGCACGTCGTCCCCGGGGTGGTCCGCGATCAGCGCCAGGACCAGCACCCGGGCGGGATGATGCTGCACCAGCAGGGGGATGCGGTTGGCGGCGTCCAGGGCCTGCGCCTCGCCGTCGCAGAAGATCATGACGTTGGACATCGACGCGCGGGTGACGGTGCCGCGGCCGCCCTTCTGCTGGCCGTCGATGGTCGCCCAGATCGCCGCGAGCTCGCGCTCGATCTGGACCGGATCGATGTAGTCGTCGGGGGAGCGGTCCATGGGGCTCAGGCTCCTAGAGCTGGCGCCAGGCATGGCCGTCGGCATCGATGAGCCGATCTGCCTCGACGGGGCCCCAGGTGCCGGCCGGGTACTCCGGCAGCCAGCGCTCGCCGCTCGCCTCCCAGGCGTCCAGGATCGGCTGAATCCACTGCCAGGATGCCTCCACGGCGTCGTCGCGCATGAACAGGGTGGCGTCGCCGACGATGACGTCCAGCAGCAGCCGCTCGTAGGCCTCGGGGGACTGATCGCCGAAGGTGGAGCCGTAGCGGAAGTCCATCTTCACGGGGTAGATCCGCACCTTCGGCCCCGGCAGCTTGCTGCCGATGCGCAGGGACATGCCCTCGTCCGGCTGGATGCGCAGCGCCAGTACGTTCGGCTCCAGCGGGTGGTCGGTGTCGGTGTTGAACAGCATGTGCGGCACCGCCTTGAACTGCACCGCCACCTCGCTGACCCGCTTCGGCATGGCCTTGCCGGTGCGGATGTAGATCGGCACGCCGGCCCAGCGCCAGTTGTCGATGAACACCCGCAGCGCGACGTAGGTCTCGGTGGTGGAGTCGGCCGCCACGCGCTCCTCGCGGCGGTAGCCCGGCGCGTTCTTGCCGCGGTAAAAGCCCGATGCGTACTGGGCGCGGACCGCGTGCCGGTCCACGTCGCGGCTGCGGATGGGGCGCAGGCACTGCAGCAGGTCCAGGCGGCGGTCACGGATCACGTCGGCGCGCATGCTCCAGGGCGGCTCCATGGCGATCAAGGACAAGAGCTGGAGGATGTGGTTCTGCACCATGTCGCGCAGCGCGCCGGCGGTCTCGTAGTAGCCGGCGCGGGTGCCGACGCCCTCCGCCTCGGCCACCGTGATCTGCACGTGGTCGATGTACTTGGAGTTCCACAGCGGCTCGAAGATGGAGTTGCCGAAGCGCATCGCGAGAATGTTTTGCACCGTCTCCTTGCCGAGGTAGTGATCGATCCGGTAGAGCTGGTGCTCGGCAAAGCAGGCCTTGAGTGAGCGGTTGACGGCGCGCGCGCTCGGCAGGTCGCGGCCGATGGGCTTTTCGACAATCAGCCGGGTGAAGGGCAGCGGCTGATCGGCCGGCGCGACCAGTCCGCCGTCGTGCAGCCCGAAGACGCAGGTGTCGATGAAGCTCGGCGGAATGGCGAGGTAGTAGACCCGGCTACCGGGGATGCCGAACTGCGGCTCCAGCGCTTCCAGCCGTGCTTTGAGTGCGGCATAGGAGGCCGCATCGCTGAAATTGCCCTGCTGGTAGAACAGGTGCCCGGCGAAGTCCTCCCAGTCCTCCTCGCTCAAGCTCCGCCGCGAGAAGGTCTCGATGCCCTCGCGGGCGAATTCGCGGAAGGACTCGTCCGTGAGCGCGTCGACGGCGAACCCCACCACCGCGAACTGGGTCGGCAGCAGCCCGTCCAGCGCGAGGTTGTAGAGTGCCGGGATCAGCTTACGGCGCGACAGGTCGCCGGCGCCGCCGAAGATGACCATGGTGCAGGCCTGGGGGAGCAGCTTGTCGGCCAGGCCCGAGGTCAGCGGGTTCTCGTCGAACTGGATGTCGTTCATGATGCCTTGCTCGCCCCTTTGCCGCCGTTGTCTCGGTTGCGCATCACCCACTGCCGCGACCCGTCTGATCGCCGTCATGCCGACCCGCGCCGCCAATGCACCCCGCGCCTGCGCGCTGCGCGAACCATAACCGCGGCGTTACCTGCATCACAACCATGGCTTGCCGCAGGGTAAGCCGTGTGCCAAACGGGAAACATGGCACTGCCGCGCGGATGGCTCGCCCCGGCGTCGTCCGTGGGCGCGGCGTGCCCGCCGCAACGCGCCGACGCCAAGCTTAAGTGCAGAATCCAGCGCTCCACGAGCGTGCCCAGATCCCTGATTGGAAGGTGCTGACGTTGCACCAACTCGCCGGCTACTCGGAGCGCCGGCGTCCCGCCGGCAACTGGGAGCGCCGGCGTCCCGCCGGCTACTGGGAGCGCTGGCGTCCCGCCGGCTACTGGGAGCGCTGGCGTCCCGCCGGCTACTGGGAGCGCTGGCGTCCCGCCGGCTACTGGGAGCGCTGGCGTCCCGCCGGCTACTGGGAGCG
>NZ_JAJDNQ010000137.1 GCF_022340605.1 Thiohalocapsa sp. | reverse complement strand
TGGTGGAGCCGAGGGGGATCGAACCCCTGACCTTCGCATTGCGAACGCGACGCTCTCCCAGCTGAGCTACGGCCCCGCGGGCATCGGGCGGCGAGGTGTCGGCGTGGAGACCGGTGCCGCCCGAAGCCGGTAGTTTATCATCGAGCGCAGCGAAATCCAGCGAATCAGTCTGATGCGCTGCGCGAACAGCGCATCAGCGATGCAGGATCAGCTCCAGCACGAACTTGGAGCCGAAGTAGGCGAGGATGAGCAGCCCAAAGCCGCTCAGGGTCCAGCGGATGGCCTTCTGCCCGCGCCAGCCCCAGACGCGCCTGCCCAGCAGCAGGCCACCGAAGACCAGCCAGGCCATCACCGACAGCACCGTCTTGTGCACCAGGTGCTGGGCGAACATGTTTTGCAGGAAGGCGAAGCCCGAGATCAGTGCCAGCGTCAGCAGCCCGAAGCCGACGCTGATCATCTCGAACATCAGGGCTTCCATGGTCATCAGCGGGGGTAGGGAGCGGATGAAGCTGTTTGGCTTGCGCCGGCGCAGCGCCCTGTCCTGCACGGCCAGCAGCACCGCCTGCACCGCCGCCAGCGTGAGCATGCTGTAGGCGAGCATGGACAGCAGCACGTGCAGCTTCAGGATCCAGCTCGCCTGCTCGCTCATGAAGCCGACGGTCGGGTACAGCAGGTCCAGACCGACGGTCAGCGCCGCCAGCGGCATGATGACGAGCCCCAAGTTCTCGATGGGCTTGTTTAAACTGGAGATAAGCAGGGACGCCACCACCGTCCAGGAGGCCAGCGACAAGGCGTTGAAGAACGCGAAGTCCAGACCGGCGTGGTGGAAGATGGCGTGATACAGCAGCCAGGTGTGCAGCAACAGCCCCAGGAAGCCCAGACCCAGCGCCGTGCGCCGCAGCGCGTTCACGGGGTAGAGCTCGCGATGGAACATGCGCCAGCCGACGACGGTGGCGCTGCTGAGATAGGCGGCGATGCTGCCGATAGCGATAGGGGCACTGCTCATGGCGGCGGATCATCGCACAACTGCCGCCGTCCCGGAACGTGCTTGCGCATCGAGAGATGCCCGGTTGGGCTGTTCTTTGGCGCTGCCTTGATTTAGGTTAACGATTCGCGGCGTCGTGACCGGGCCCATGGTGTACGGCCCCGTTAACGCGTCCTAGCATCCGGCTCGGAGATTCGGGGCCCGGCATTTGGCGCTGGTTATGTGGCCCCGGCGTGTGGCCCGAGATTTCTGCTGCGCGGGCGGCGATGCCCGCGCTTCGGCTTACCCCAACCCTTCATCCCCAGGCAAATCATGTTCGACAGCTTGCAGGAGCGCTTCGGCGACGTGCTCAAGGGGCTGCGCGGTCAGGCGCGGCTTACCGAAGACAACATCAAGGACACCCTGCGCGAGGTGCGCATGGCACTGCTGGAGGCCGACGTGGCCCTGCCGGTGGTGCGCGGCTTCGTCGAGCGAGTGCGCGAGCGCGCCCTCGGCGCCGACGTCACCCGCAGTCTGACCCCGGGCCAAGTGCTCATCAAGATCGTCAACGACGAGCTGACGGCGTTGATGGGCGCGGCGAACGAAGGGCTCGATCTTAACGTGCAGCCGCCGGCGGTGATCCTGATGGCCGGCCTGCAGGGCTCGGGCAAGACCACCACCAGCGGTAAGCTGGCGCGCTTCCTGAAGGAGCGGCAGGGCAAGAAGGTCATGGTCGTGAGCTGTGACGTCTACCGCCCGGCGGCCATCGAGCAGCTGCGCACCGTGGCGGCGGAGGTGGGCGTGGACTGCTTCCCGAGCAGCGCGGACCAGGACCCGCTGGATATCGCGCGCAACGCCGCTGCCACCGCGAAGAAGCAGTTCAAGGATGTCCTCATCGTCGACACCGCGGGCCGGCTCGCCATCGATGCGGCCATGATGGCCGAGATCCAGGCGCTGGAGGCGGCGCTGTCGCCGGCGGAGACCCTGTTCGTCGTGGACAGCATGACGGGCCAGGACGCGGCCAGGACCGCCAAGGCGTTCCACGACGCGCTGCCGCTGACGGGCGTGATCCTCACCAAGGCGGACGGCGATGCCCGCGGCGGTGCGGCGCTGTCCATCCGCGAGATCACCGGCAAGCCGATCAAGTTCTTGGGCACCGGCGAGCGGACCACGGCGCTGGAGCCGTTCCATCCGGACCGCATCGCCTCGCGCATCCTTGGCATGGGCGACGTGGTCTCGCTGGTGGAAGAGGTCCAGCAGAAGGTGGACCACGCGCAGGCCGAGAAGCTCGCGAAGAAGCTCAAGAAGGGCAAGGGCTTCGACCTGGCAGACTTCCGCGATCAGCTCCAGCAGATGAACAAGCTCGGCGGCATGGCGGGCTTGCTCGACAAGCTGCCCGGCATGGGCCAGGTGCCGGACCACGTCAAGAACCAGGTCAACGACAAGGAGGTCGTCAAGCTCATCGCCATTGTGGACTCCATGACGCCCATGGAGCGCGCGCATCCGCAGATCATCAAGGGCAGCCGGCGCAAGCGCATCGCCATGGGCTCCGGCACCCAGGTGCAGGACGTGAACAAGCTCCTGAAGCAGTTCACGCAGATGCAGAAGATGATGAAGAAGATGAAGGGCGGCAACATGGCCAAGATGATGCGCCAGATGCAGGGCCGGCTGCCGCCTGGCCTCGGCGGCCCGGGTGGTGGCCTGCCGCCCGGGGGCTTTCCGCCTGGCGGCGGCTTCCCGATGTGACCTGGCAGCGGGCGCTGGCCGACGCGTGCCGGTGCCGCGACAGTCGCAACCCCCGGGCTTCTCGATGGGCTGGCGCGCCGAGCTGCACCTGCGCTGCGAGCAGCGCTCGGGTTCGTCGGGCCCGCGCACGGTGCTTGCCCGCAAGCATCAGCTTGGGCCGCTTACCCTGCAGCGCGCCTTCCATCCGGAGGGCGCGCCCTGCCACCTGTATCCGCTGCATCCGCCAGGCGGCATCGTCGGCGGCGACGAGCTGGAGCTGCGCCTCGACGTGGCGACCGCTGCGCACGTGCTGGTCACCACGCCGGGGGCGGCCAAGTTCTATCGCACGGCCGGTGGCACGGCGCGGCAGGATCAACTGCTCTCAGTCGCACCCGGGGGCGTGCTGGAGTGGCTCCCGCAGCCCGGCATCCTCTTCCCCGGCGCGCGGGCCATGACCCGCACCGAGATCCACTTGACCGCAGACGCGCGCTTCCTCGGCTGGGAGGTGCTGAGCCTCGGTCGGCCCGTGATCGGTGAGCGCTTCGGCCACGGTGCGTTGGATGCGGCGCTGCGGCTGCTGCGCGATGGTCGCGTGCGGCTCAGCGAGCGTCTGCGCGTCGCGGGCGCCGCCGACTTGGACCGACCAACGGGGCTGCGTGGGATGCCGGTCGTCGGAACCCTCATCGCCACCGGCGCGATCGCCGAGGATCTGGACGCGGCGCGGGCAGCGCTCGGGCGATGCGCTGGTGCACTGACCGGGGTCACGCTGCTGGATGATCTCCTGGTGGCTCGGGCGCTGGCCGATTCTACCGAGCCCGTGCAGCGGTTATTCTGTGCACTTTGGGAAGCGTTGCGGCCGCGCGTGCTGGGGCTTACCGCGGTGCCCCCGCGGATCTGGGCGACCTGAGGTGACAGAAAGCCCCGGCGGACGTCGCAGCCATGCATTCATGAGGGCCCTATGGACCTGACACCGCGAGAAAAAGACAAGCTGCTGCTGTTCACGGCCGGCCTGCTGGCGGAGCGCCGCCGGGCACGTGGCGTGAAACTCAACTATCCCGAGGCCGTGGCGCTCATCAGTTGCGCGATCCTGGAAGGGGCGCGGGACGGCAAGACCGTCGCCGAGCTGATGGACTATGGCCGCACCCTGCTGACCCGTGATGATGTCATGGACGGCGTGCCGGAGCTGATTCCGGATGTGCAGGTGGAGGCTACCTTCCCGGACGGGACCAAGCTGGTAACCGTGCACGAGCCGATTGTCTGAGCGGCCGGGGTCCAGGGGCGAGGGGCCAGGCCAGCGCCCCTCTGCACCCGGTCCCCGGCTCTCCTGGCCCCTAGCCCTAGGACCTCACCATGATTCCAGGCGAAATCCTCACTGCCCCCGGCGAGATAGAGCTCAACGCCGGGCGCCCGGTGCTGACCGTCGAGGTGGCCAACACCGGCGACCGGCCCATTCAGGTGGGCTCCCACTACCACTTCTACGAGACCAACGCGGCGCTCGGCTTCGACCGCGAGCCCACGCGCGGCTATCGGCTGGACATCCCGGCCGGCACCGCGGTGCGCTTCGAGCCCGGGCAGACCCGCACCGTGAGCCTGGTGCCCTACGCGGGTGACCGGCGCGTGTTCGGCTTCAACGGCAAGGTGATGGGGCCGCTCGATCCCCCCGCCGACAACGGCGATGGCGGCGAAGGCGATGACAGCGGTGATGGAGGTGATGCGTCATGAGCAAGATCGGCCGCGACGTCTACGCGTCGATGTTCGGCCCCACCACCGGGGACAGGGTCAGGCTCGGCGACTCCGAGCTCATCATCCAGGTGGAGCGCGACCACACCGTCTATGGCGACGAGGTGAAGTTCGGCGGCGGCAAGGTGATCCGCGACGGCATGGGGCAGTGCCAACGCCAGGCGGACGAGGTGGTGGACACCGTCATCACCAACGCCCTGATCCTGGACCACTGGGGCGTCGTCAAGGCGGATATCGGCATCAAGGGCGGGCGCATCGCGGTTATCGGCAAGGCCGGCAACCCCGACACTCAGGCCGGCGTGGATATCCTGGTGGGCCCCGGTACCGAGGTCATCGCCGGCGAGGGCATGATCGTCACCGCCGGCGGCGTCGATTCACATGTCCATTTCATCTGCCCGCAGCAGGTGGATGAGGCGCTGATGTCCGGCATCACGACGATGCTTGGTGGCGGCACCGGCCCCGCCACCGGCACCAACGCCACCACCTGCACGCCCGGTCCCTGGAACATCCACCGCATGCTGCAGGCCGCGGAATACCTGCCGATGAACCTGGGCTTTCTCGGCAAGGGCAATGGCAGTCTGCCGAATCCACTGGAGGAGCAGGTACGCGCCGGCGCCATGGGCCTCAAGCTGCACGAGGACTGGGGCACGACGCCGGCCGCCATCGACTGTGCCTTGAGCGTGGCCGAGAAGATGGACGTGCAGGTGGCCATCCACACCGACACGCTGAACGAGTCCGGCTTCGTCGATGACACCATCGCCGCCTTCAAGGACCGCTCGATCCACACCTACCACACCGAGGGTGCCGGCGGCGGCCATGCGCCCGACATCATCAAGGCGGCCGGGCTGCCCAACGTGCTGCCGTCGTCCACCAATCCGACCCGGCCCTACACGGTCAACACCGTGGACGAGCACCTGGACATGCTGATGGTTTGCCATCACCTGTCCCCATCGATTCCGGAGGACGTGGCGTTCGCGGAGTCGCGCATCCGCCGCGAGACCATCGCCGCCGAGGACATCCTGCACGACCTCGGCGCCTTCAGCATGATCTCCTCCGACAGCCAGGCCATGGGCCGGGTCGGTGAGGTCATCACGCGCACCTGGCAGACGGCACACAAAATGAAGGTGCAGCGCGGCAGCCTGGAGGGTGACCCCGCCGAGCACGACAACGCGCGCGCCAAGCGCTACATCGCCAAGTACACCATCAACCCGGCCATCACCCACGGCATCGCCCACGAGGTGGGCAGCGTCGAGGTGGGCAAGCTCGCCGACCTGGTGCTGTGGCGCCCGGCCTTCTTCGGCACCAAGCCGAGCCTGGTGCTCAAGGGCGGGCTCATCGCCGCCGCTGTCATGGGCGACCCGAACGCGTCCATCCCGACGCCGCAGCCGGTGCACTACCGGCCCATGTTCGGCGCGGTGGGCCGCGCCGTCGGCGATACCTGCATGACCTTCGTCTCGGCCTGGGCGATGCAGGACGCGGTGGCGCAGAAGCTGAACCTCAAGCGCCTCATCGGCATCGCCCGCGACGTGCGCCAGGTCACCAAGGCGGACATGATCCACAACGCCTGGCAGCCGAAGATCGAGGTGGACCCGCAGACCTACCAAGTGCGCGCCGACGGCGAGCTGCTGACCTGCGAGCCCGCGGATGTGTTGCCGATGGCGCAGCGGTATTTTCTCTTTTAGGGCCGAGAGCGAAGCGCCAAGCGCCGGGAGCCGGGAGCGCAGGCCGGAGGGCGGCCGGAGTGTCGCCCTCCAGGGCGACACGGATACGCGTTGCGAGCAGTCTCGGCATTCCAAGCTATTCTTTTTCTTCGTGATCTTCATGATGAACCGCTCTTCTCGGGGTCAAGTTTGTCCTGGTCGTGGTCGACTACCGGACTACGATTACGACCACGACAACGACAACGATCGCTGTTCGGCCTACGAAAGCGATGTCATCACTCGTCGGTCTGAGGCGAAGCCTCGCTAGCAAAGTGGATGGGCGAAGAGACCATGGGCAAGTATTCGCGCTCAACGCCATCGAAAGCGTGTCTCGCGGTGTGCGGCACGCTGGCCGAGGCGCTCGGCGACGGGAATCAGGAACTGGTCTGTGCCTATCTGTTCGGCAGCGTCGCCCGCGGCGAAGACCAGCCCGGCAGCGATGTGGATGTCGCCGTACTGTTCCGCGAGGACCCACCACGCACGCTGGCCGGGCTGCACCTCGACCTCGCTGATCGGCTGACCGGCCTGCTCGGTGGACGGCACGTGGACCTGGTGGTGCTGAATCGCGCGCCCGTGGACCTGGTGCACAGGGTGCTGCGCGACGGGGTGCTGCTGCTGGAGCGAGACCGCTCCGCGCGCATTCGCTTCGAGGTCCGCGCCCGCAACGAGTACTTCGACCTGCTGCCGCACCTGCACCGCTACCGCCGCGGGCGAGATGAGGCCGAACCATGACCGACGCCGATCTCGTGCGCAAGAAGCTGGCCTTCATCGAAACCTGTGTCGCGGACCTGCGGCGGCTGGCGCGGCCAGAGCGCATCGAGCAGGATATTCGTGAGGACGTGGTGGAGCATCATCTCGATGACTTGATTGCATACGCCGCGGCGGTGCGCACGCGCATGGGCCGAGGCGGCAATGGCTGACACGCGTCTGCCCATGCTCACCAGGCGCCTGCCCGATGGCGCAGGCGCCACCGCGATCGCGCACCTGACCCTCGACCAGCGCGGCCGCTCGCGCCAGCGCATCCGCCTCGACGACGGCCGCGAGGCGGGCATCCTGCTGCCGCGCGGCGAGCTGCCGCGGCATGGCGATGTCCTCGGCGCGGAGGACGGGCTCGCGGTGCGCATCCTGGCGGCACCGGAGCGGCTATCCTGCGCCGAGACCGACGACCCGTTGCTGCTCGCGCGCGCCTGCTACCACCTGGGCAACCGGCACGTTGCCCTGCAGATCGAGCAAAGCCGGCTCTGCTGGCTGCACGACCATGTGCTGGACGACATGGTGCGCGGCTTGGGACTGGCGGTACGCGGCATCGACGCACCCTTCGAGCCGGAGTCCGGTGCCTACGGCGGTGGGCACGGGCATGGCCGGGAACACGGGCACACCCATGGCTGAGGCTGCTCCCGCGGCGCCGTCGCTGGCGCTGGTGCGGCTCCTGTACCTGGTGAGCCCATCGCTGCCGGTGGGCGCCTTCACCTATTCGCAGGGCATCGAATGGGCAGTGGAGCAGGGCTGGCTGATGGATGTAGGCACCGTGGAGAACTGGCTATCGGATCAACTCGATAATGCCCTGGTGCGCCTGGACCTGCCCATCGCCGCGCGCATGATGGCGGCCGTTGCTGCCGCGGACCAGGACGCGCTGGCCGGCTTGACCGACCAGCTCATCGCCACCCGCGAGACCAGCGAGCTGCGCGCGGAGGAGCGCCAGCGCGGCCGTGCCATGGCCGACCTGCTGTGTGCTTTGGAGCTCACCGGGGCGGGCGCGTGGCGGCACCTGCTGATGCAAAGCCAGACCGCCGGCTTCGCCTTCGCTGCAACGCGCTGGGGCATTCCCGTCGTCGACGCCTTGGCCGGATTGGCCTTCTCCTGGGCCGAGAACCTGGTGCTGGCCGCCGTCAAGCTGGTGCCGCTGGGGCAAACCGACGGCCAACGGGTGCTGACGCGCGTGGGAGCGCGCATCCCGGCGGCGGTGGAGTTGGCGCTCGAGTTGGACGACGAGGACATCGGCGCGGCGAGCCCGGCGCTCGCCATCGCCAGCGCCCGCCATGAGCGGCAGTACACCCGCCTGTTTCGCTCCTGACTGCACCGTTTCGATGGCCCGGTCGCCGCCGGTGGGCTCGGCATGTCTGCCGTGGTGGTGCCGTCGACCGGATTCCGGCGGCGGTGGACCTGGCGCGCGCGTTGGGCGACGATGATGTCGCTGCGTCCGGACCGGCGCTCGCCATCGGCAGCGCAGGCCGTGTGCAGCAGAACCCCGGCCGTTTCGGTCTTGACCGGCCGCCGGCAACGCCGCCCGGCACGGCTGCAGGGCCCGGTCAGCAACTGTCTTTACAGCGAGCAATCCCCAGATGAGCATGAGCAATCCGTTGCGGGTCGGCGTCGGCGGTCCCGTGGGCTCCGGGAAGACCGCGTTGCTGGACGCCCTGTGCAAACGCCTGCGGGGCGAGCACGAGATCGCCGTTGTCACCAACGACATTTACACCCGCGAGGACGCGGAGTTCCTGATTCGGAGCCAGGCGCTGGATGCGAGCCGCATCGTCGGCGTCGAGACCGGCGGATGTCCACACACGGCCATCCGCGAGGACGCCTCCATGAATCTCGCCGCCGTTGCCGATCTGCAAGCACGCTTCCCGCGGCTCGATCTCATCTTCGTCGAGAGCGGCGGCGACAACCTGGCCGCGACCTTCAGCCCGGAGTTGGCGGACTTGACCATCTACGTCATCGACGTGGCCGAGGGGGAGAAGATTCCGCGCAAGGGCGGTCCCGGCATCACCCGCTCGGACCTGCTGGTGATCAACAAGATCGACCTCGCGCCTTACGTGGGGGCGTCGCTCGAGGTGATGGAGCGGGACGCAAAGCGCATGCGTCGGGAGCGGCCCTTCGTCTTCACGAACCTGCGCACCGGTGAGGGACTGGAGGCCGTCGTCGATTTCGTGCGCCGCGAGGGGCTGCTGGCGCCTGCCTCCGGCGCCGCCAAGGGGTCTGTTGCCTGATGTCCGCAAACGATAACGAGCACAAGCACAGCGCTAATCGCGGCGGCTGGCTGCGACGGGCGGCCGTCGCACCGGCCGTGGTGCTGATCAAGCTGTACAAATATCTGATCTCGCCGCTCATCGGGCCGCGTTGTCGGTTCCTGCCGACTTGCTCGGATTACGCGCTGGAAGCGCTGCAGCGCCACGGTCTGGTCCGCGGCGGCTGGCTTGCGGCGCGGCGCATCGCACGCTGTCACCCGTGGGGCGATTCAGGCTACGATCCTGTGCCCCCGGCAGCGGAAAAGACGAAGCCGAAGGCAATGCCATCGCGGTTGTGGCGCCGTTCCGACGGCAGCGCGCCGCCGGACGGCTGATGGGTCGGCATTCGGACCTGCCTCTTCTGCGCGCGAAGGAGTCCATGCACATGAGTGAATCCGAGTTGCCCGAATCTGGCGGCGATGCGATGCCACGCACACCGCCCCCGGCCGAGGGGTCGCGGGTGGATCAGGCCGTGGAGGCGTTCATCCGCATCAGCCTGGTCGCGGCGATGGTGGTGCTGTGCTTTCGGATTGTGGAGCCCTTTCTGGTGCCAATCGCTTGGGCCATCATCCTGGCCGTGGCCGTGTGGCCAGGCTATGAGTGGCTGCTGCGGCATCTCGGCGGTCGGCGCGTGCTCGCCGCGGTGCTGTTCGTGCTCATTGCGATGCTGGTGCTGCTGGTGCCCGTGGCGCTGTTGAGCGAAACACTGGTGGATGGTGCGGAGTGGCTCACCCGGAGCCTGGTGCAAGGCGACCTCAAGGTTCCGCCACCCCCGGACCTGAGTGGCGTGCCGGTGTTCGGCAAGGAGATCGAGACCGTCTGGCAGGAGGCATCCACCAACTTCGCGGCGTCGCTGAAGACACTGGAGCCTCAGTTGCGGGCGCTTGGCGCCTGGCTGTTGCGGTTCGTCACGTCTGCCGGCATGGGGCTCCTGCACTTCGTGCTCGCGATTCTGATCGCGGCCGTGCTGTTGGTGAAGAGCGACATGGGCCAGCGTGCCGCCGACGCCATCGGCTGCCGACTCGCCGGCCAGCGCGGGTTGCACTTCACGCACCTGGCCGAGAAGGTGGTGCGCAGCGTCTCCCGCGGCATCCTGGGCGTGGCCCTGATTCAGGCGCTGCTGGCAGGTCTCGGCATGCTGGCGGCGGGGGTGCCGGGCGCGGGGCTGTGGGCGCTGGTGGTGATGTTGACGTCGACCATTCAGCTCGGTGCCTTCCCGGTGCTGTTGCCGGCCATGCTCTATCTCTTCTACAGCGCGGACCTCAGCACGGCGATACCGTTTGCCGCCTGGGCGCTGGTGGTGGGTTCCATCGACAACGTGCTGAAGCCCATCCTGCTCGGCCGCGGCGTCTCGGTGCCCATGCCGGTGATCTTCATCGGCGCTATCGGTGGATTCATCGGCGCCGGCATCGTCGGGCTCTTCGTCGGCGCCGTGGTGCTGGTGCTCGGCTACGAGCTGTTCCTGGCATGGCTTTCGGAGGCGGTGCCGCTGGCCGAGGACACCTCCACCGGCGCGCCGAACGCGGCGCGCGGGGAGCACCCCGACTGAAGCGAAGACCCGCTCGGCCGGCGGCGCGGGCCGCGCCTGCTTCGTCGCCGACGGCTCGAGTCAGTGCATGAGCACTTCGACGCGGATGCGCCCATTGCGCTCGGCGTGCGGGTCCAGCCACTCGATGCGGGCGCTCAGCTGGCGCCGGCGGTCCAGCAGCCGGGCGGCCACCAGGTTCTCGCCGCGTGGCAGGTAGCCGAGCTTGCGGCCGCGCCAGAGCAGCGCGACCGCGTTCGGGTCATGCGGGTTGTCCGCTTCGCGTTGCAGGCTCAGGCGGGCGCGCCTGGCCAGCGCTGGCCAGAGCTCGGGCGCCTCGTGATGACGGAAACCGGCGAGCGCGCTGCGCTGCAGTCTGATCTGGCGGCCCAGCCGGGCGTCGCCCCCTGCTGTCCGTTGCGCGGCCGGGTCGAGTCTTTGCTGGCGGCTATGTCGAGCGTGTTGCATCGTTCGCCTCCCGAGTCCAGATGGCGGCCGCAGCGCGGCCTCTTTGCATAGTGTGCGGCGGGTGGTGGCTCAAATCCTGAGCCTTGTTCATCGGGCACGGGCAATTCGGTGTCGGCCGGCGGTATTAAGACCGACCGTTTTTCTGCAAAATGCGTCGCGCGTCGTGACGTAACCGACTGACTGGGCGTCGTAGCCCGTGGCATGCGTTCCGTCGCGTGGAACCTTCACTGACTCAGCATCGTGGCCAGTTGTATCGCGCCCGCGCCCAAAGGAGCCCCTCATGTCCAGGCTGACCCTGTGTCTTCTCGCTTGCCTACTCTTGCTGTCCCCCGTTGTTGCGTCGGCCGCGGACGCCGATAACCCACCGGAGCCCGTCACCGTCGCGGACCCCAGGATCCCGGTGGACGAACTGCAATTGCTGCTGAAGCCGCTGCCGAAGGCGCAGTTGGTGGTGGAGGCCAATGCCTGGCAGGATCTGGTGCAGGCCAAGTCGGAGGAGATCGCCCTGGCCGATATCGAGATCAGGCGGCTCAACGCGGAGGCGAAAGACGCGCCCGAGGGAACCGAGCCTGAGGCAGAGGCGAAGGAGGCGAAAACCGGTCTGCTGGAGGACGTGACGGCCCTGCGCGAGCAGCGCACCTTGCTGCTGGACGACTTCTCGGCAGTCGTCGCGGCCCTGGAGGCCAAGACCAGCCCGGACGACGCGGACACGCAGGCGAAGATCCGCGACTACCGTCTGTACGCGAGCGCCGTGCGCGGCATCCATCTGGACGTCAACGATGCCGGCGCCTCCTGGCTCGCCATCAAGGGTTGGCTCACCTCCGAGGAGGGTGGCATCCGCGTGGGCCTGAACCTGCTCAAGTTCTTCGGGATTCTGCTGGTGGCCTGGTTCGTGTCGGGCATCTTCCGCGGTTTGATCCACCGGGGGTTGAAGCGGGTGCGCGGCACCTCCGCGCTGCTGGAGCACTTCCTGGTGGGCTCCGCGCGCTGGGTGGTGATGGCCATCGGCCTGATCATGGCGCTGGCGGCGCTCGAGGTGAGCATTGGGCCGCTGCTGGCCGCATTGGGCGCCGCCGGCTTCATTCTGGCCTTCGCGCTGCAGGACTCGCTCGGCAACTTCGCCAGCGGCATCATGATCCTGCTGTTCAAACCCTTCGACGTCGGCGACGTGGTGGACGCAGGCGGTGTGTCCGGCACCGTGGCGTCGATGAACCTGGTGTCCACCACCATCAAGACCTTCGACAACAAACAGATGATCGTGCCCAACAACAAGGTCTGGGGCGACGTCATTACCAATGCCAGCGGTGCCGTCGAAAGGCGTGTGGACATGGAGTTCGGCATCGGCTACGACGACGACATCGACCGTGCCCAGGCGATCCTCGAACAAATCGTCAGCGCGCATCCGCTGGTGCTCGAAGACCCTGCGCCCACCATCAAGCTGAGCGCGCTGGCCGACTCGTCGGTGAAATTCATCGTCCGCCCCTGGACCAAGACCGCCGACTACTGGACCGTGTTCTGGGACATCACCCGCGAGGTCAAGCGCCGCTTCGACGCCGAGGGCGTCGGCATCCCTTATCCGCAGCGCGATGTGCACCTGCATATCGCCGGAGGAGAGCAGGCATTGCCGCAACTGGCGGCGCCGTCCGGTGGCACCGGCCGGCAGACGCCGCCCACCCGGGATGGTGGACTCGACGACGGCGACGCGGAGCGCGGCGCGTAGTCCGCCCGCTGCCCGGGGTGGCACATGGCGCACTGGAACGGACGACGCTCCGGTCCAGTCGCCCGATCACTGGATTCCGCGGACTTTGTGCCGAACTTGGCCGCCGACAGTGGCCACTGAGCGCGTACCACCGGCGCAGGATGCGAAGCAGTGTGCAATGGGCCGCGAAAACCTTGGTGCTGACGCTGCCGAGCATCCGCGGCGGCGTTACAATCGGTGGAGTACCTAGCAAAAGCACCAAGGAAAACCTGATGATCCGGTTCCATTCCGCCAGCACCCGCATGGTCAACTCGCGGCGCGCCATGGCCGAGTGCCTGGATGCCGCCCTCGGCGAGCGCGACCAGGACTGCGACCTGATCATCATCCACGCATCCATGGGGCACGACCAGCAGCAGCTCATCGACGAGGCGCGCGAGCGCGCGCCGAGCGCGCGCATCGTGGGCAGCTCGTGCTGTGGCGTGGTGGGCAGGGAGGGCGTCAGCGAGTCCATGAAGGATGTCGCCATCATGGCGGCGCGGGGGGCGGAGCACATCGCCGTCGCGCACGTGGACGGCATCTACGGACACAACTCACTGGACAAGGCGGCGGAATTGGCGCGGCAGCTCAAGGCCAAGGCTCCCGCCGTCAACATGATCTACTTCCTGGCCTCGGGCATCGACATCGACGATGACGCCTGCATCCGCGGCATCGAGTCCGTGTTCGGTCCGGATGTGACCATTTTCGGCGCCACCTCGGCGGACAACATGAAGGGCGTGGCCAGCTTCCAGATGGTGGACGACACCGTTTTCGAGCACGCCGCCTACGCCGTCGGCTTCTCGGACCCGACGCTGTCGGTGATCACGCAGGCGACCCATGGCTTCGTCGCCGTGGGCGATCCGCTGGTGGTCACCAGGGCAACGGGCAACCGCATCCACACGCTGAATGACCGCCCCGCCTGGGAGGTCTATACCGAGCGGCTGCAACTGCCGGTCGCCGCTACCTGCGGCGACACCATCCCCGTGGGCGCGCTCGCGGAACGGCTGCCACCGGCGCTGGCGGCAGAGTACGGCAACGACCACATTCTGCGCGTGGTCACCAAGCGTGACGCGGACGGCGCCATGCACTACGCCACCGACGTCGCCGAGGGCACGGAGCTGTGGCTCACGGTGCGCGACGAGGCGCGCATCTTCAACGACATGGACCGGATGATGGCGCAGATGGTGGCGCGAGCCGGAGACCGGGAACTGGTTGCCGTGTTTCACGCGGACTGTCTCGCCCGCGGGCGCTACCTGTTCAACCGCGTCATGAAGGAGGAACTGGTGGGGCGGATGCAGTATCCCTTGTCGCGGAACGGGGAGGTGCCGCCGTGGCTCGGCATGTATGGCTTTGGCGAATTCGCCCGGCTTGGTGGCCGCAACACCTATCACAACTACACCACGGCCTTGTATGCCATCTATCGCGACGCCTGAAGGGTAGCCAGTGCGCCGCCGCGGCCCGGGCGGGGACTTGCGCGTGGAGGAACCCACCCTGTCCACCGCTGCCGGCAAGCTGGACCGGGACGCGGAGATCGCGCGTCTTCGGGCCGCCAACGCGGAGTTGCAGCGGCACGTGGCGCGGCTTTCGGTGGTACACCAGCAGCTCATCGACACCCGCGATCGGTTGGATCGCGAGCTGGCGCGCTTCGGTGGCATCCACCACTACAACACCCATGCGCTGGGACTCCGCGAGGAGCGTGCCTTCGCCGAGGCCACGGCGGAGACCATCGTCGACCTGTTCGAGCTGGAGTTCGCGTTCGTCTGGCCGGTGACCGACGCGGGTGCGCTGGAACCGGAGCCCGCGGCCGCCGCCGAGATCGCGCCGGAGCAACTCTCCGCGACGGCGCTCGCCGAGTTGCTGGCGGGCGTCGACTTCGACAACGCCGAGCAGCAGGGCCGGAACGCGGCCGTGCGCTGGGAGGTCGGGCAGACGCCGATGCTGGCGGCGCTCGGGCTGCAGCAGCTCATCGCGAGCCCTTGCTGCGGCGTTGGCGGGAGGCGCTTCGCATGGATCGTCGGCGGCGTCACGTCGGCCGGCGCCGATTTCTACACCGGCGTCGAGCGGGACCGGACCGAGTCCTTCACGGTGTTTGCGCAGCAGGTCGGCGCCCTGCTGCAGAATCGCGTCGACCAGTCCGTCATCGGGTCGCAAATGGAGCAGCTGCGACTCAACCAGGAGCGCCTCAACCTGGCCCTGGACGGCAGCAACGTCGGCCTCTGGGACTGGGATCTGAAAACCGACCAAGTGTTCTTCTCCGAGCGCTGGAAGGCGCAGATCGGCTACGCACCGGACGAACTCGAGGATGATTTCCGCGCGTGGCGGTCCCGCCTGCACCCGGACGATGTGGCACGCTCCGATCGGCGCCTGCGCACCTACCTGGAGGGGCGGACGCCGGAGTACGAGAACATCCATCGGCTCAGACGCAAGGATGGCCAGTACGTCTGGATTCTCGCCCGCGGACGTGCCCTGCGCGACAGCGACGGGCGCCCATACCGGATGGTGGGCACCCATATCGATGTCAGCGATCAGAAGTCTATCGCCGAAAAGTTCCGCGCCATCTTCCAGTATTCCAGCGACGGTTACTTGCTCTTGGACGGGCGCGGCCGCGTGGTGGACTCTAACCCGGTTTGCAAGCGCTGGTTCGGGATCGAGCCGGAGCAGTCGGATACCGCGGATCTGTTCAGTCTGTCGCCGCCGGAGCAGCCGGACGGACGCGCATCGGACAATGCTGCCCGCGAGCTCGTCGGCACGGCCTTCAACGAGGGCTTCGTGCGCTTCGAGTGGATCTTTCTGGATCGCAGGGGGCGGCGCCTGCCGGCGGAGGTCACCCTGGTGCGCTTCAGCCTCGACGAACGGCTGCTGCTTTTTGCCAGTATCCACGATCTCACCGAGCGGAAGCGTACCGAGGAGGCGCTGCGCCGCTCCGAAGTGGAGCAACGCCGTGCGCGCGAGCAGGCAGAGGCCGCCAACCGCGCCAAGAGTGCCTTCCTTGCCACGACCAGCCACGAGATACGAACGCCGATGAACGGCGTGCTCGGTATGCTGCAACTGCTCGAAGAGAGCCCGCTCGACGACCGGCAGCGGGCCTGGGTCGACATGGCGAGCCAGTCCGCGCGATCGTTGCTGGCCATCATCGACGATATCTTGGATCTATCCAAGGTCGAGGCGGGGCGGATGGAACTGGAATCGGCGCCCTTCGACCCCAGCCGTATCACCGAAGACGCGGTCGCGCTGTTCCGCGAGCGGGCGGCTCAGAAGGCGCTGTCGCTGGAGCTGATGTTCGAGGACATGCTGCCGGATTTTCTGGTTGGCGACGCGGGGAGGCTGCTGCAAATCCTGAACAACCTCATCGGTAATGCCATCAAGTTCACCGAACGGGGTGGAGTGCAGGTGCGGGTATCCGCACAACGGGGAAGTGGTGCTGCCTGCCTGCTCGGCGTGCGCGTGCGCGACAGCG
This sequence comes from Thiohalocapsa sp., assembly GCF_022340605.1. Taxonomy (GTDB): domain Bacteria; phylum Pseudomonadota; class Gammaproteobacteria; order Chromatiales; family Chromatiaceae; genus Thiohalocapsa. The sequence goes on along the minus strand of NZ_JAJDNQ010000137.1, from coordinate 23,646 downwards.
GCATCGGCATGGAGGCGGCCGTGCAACGTCGGCTGTTCACGCCGTTCATGCAGGCGGACGCCGGAACCACCCGGCGCTTCGGCGGCACGGGCCTTGGGCTTGCCATATGCCGGCGGTTGGCCGAGCTGATGGGTGGACACATCGATGTCAGCAGCGCGCCGGGGAAGGGCTCGGAGTTCCACGTCGAGATTCCGTTCGCGGTGGCGGCGGAGGCCGCGCCGGCGCCGCGCGCCGATGACGCAGCGGAGCCGCCGCTGCCGGCGCCCGGGGGCACTCGGTCGGATCAGGAGCGACGGTTGCTGCGCGCGCTGCTGGTGGAAGACAATCCCATCAACCAAGCGGTCGCCGGCGCCATGCTCGAGAAGCTCGGCGTGACCGTGATCACCGCGGTGAACGGTGCCGAGGCGCTGGAGCGACTCGCCCACGACCCAGCCATCGATATCGTTTTCATGGACGTCCAGATGCCGGTGATGGATGGCTTCGACGCCACCCGCCGCTTGCGGGCGCTGGAGCTCAAGCAGGGTCGCTCGCGGGTACCGGTGATTGCCCTCACGGCAAACGCCATGGCGCATGACCGCGATGCCTGTCTGACCGCGGGCATGGACGATTTCGTACCCAAGCCAATGACCAAGCAATCTCTGCGCGATGCTATCGAGCGGAACGTGGGGCTGCTAGCCGTGGAGGCTGATCGAGACGGTTGACGCCTAGGCGGACGCGCTCATGCGCGCCCACCTCGGCCTCGGGAAAAAGTCGGGCCCTCCTTGGCCTCCGCCATGAACGTGATCCCGTCGTCCGGGATTAGTGGTGCGACTTCAGCAGGAGTCGCAGGATCTTGAAGTTGATCACCCAGAACCGGTAGAACTGCCACACCAGGCTGGTGCGCACCCACCGGATATAGCCGGTGGGCACCGGTGGGTAGTAGGCCTGTTGGTAGGGTTCTCTGTTCTTCGGCTTGTTGGGCACGGTGGCTGCGGTCATGTGGGATTACCTCGTGTCTGCCGTGAGCGCTTCGTTGGGATGTGACTCATAACCTAACGCCTGTGAGGACGCCTGTGAGACTGTGAAAGTATCCGGTGTAGGTCGCGTTAGCGCAGCTTAACCCGACGCTGGGCGCCAGTCAGGGCGCCAGTCAGGGCGCAAGTAAGCCGTTGATTGTCGGGCTACGCTATGGCTAACCCGACCTACGATCCGCTCGTTTTCGGAGTTGCGAGCCATACTTTCACGGTCTCTGTGGGCGCCGCTCAATCCGGCAGTATCGACCAGCCGGGCCGCAACTTGGCCTGATAGATGAATACGTGGTGCAGGATGTATTTCATCCAGTGGCCGGCGAGCCCGATCTCACCGAAGGTCAGCCCCATGTCGCGGCCATACTCCGGAAAGGTCTCGTAGTCCGGCACCACCGGGTACACGGTCATGGTGGCTGCGGTACCCTTGAGGATATCCGAGCCGGTGGAGGCCACGCAGGCGGCGCCCATCTCGGCCATGGAGGCGGTGTGGGTCAGCTGCTTGGCGCCCCTCAGCAGGTCGCGGATATTTTCGGCGACGGACTTGCCGATGGCCGCCGACGGCATGCCGGTGCGCGGCGGCGTCGGGCTGATGGGCGTCCCGTTGACGCTCTTCATGGGCTTGCTGATGGGGTGCGGCGGCGCGAATGCGATGCCGATGGCGAACACGTTCTGGTACTTGGGCGACTGATAGGTCCGCGGCCAGTCTTCCTTGCTCCATTCCTCGTAGGGGCGCGGCGTGTAGTCGGCGTCCACCTTCATGAAGCCGTTGGGGGCGAAGACGTCGCTGGTGATGTCGTTGCCCTCGGCGTCGTAGGCCTTCATCGGCACACCCGCGAAGGGCGGGATCAGCATGGCGAAGTCGAACTCTTGCTCGTGCTCGGTGCCGTCGAGCAGTTCATAGGTCAGCTTGCCCGGCTCCACCTTCTTGACCCCGGCGCGCACGTTCCATTCGATGCCGCGCTCCACCATCAGCGACTCGGCGAAGACCTTGCCGTTGGTGATGTAGCCGCCGCGCTTGATATGCACGCCGCCCATGCCGAAGTCGCCGAGCTCGTACTCGTTGCTGATCCAGACGAGTTTGGCCTTGTCGCGCACGCCGGCTTCACGCAGGGTATGGTCGACGTTGTAGATGTACTCGAAGGCCGCGCCCTGGCAGGTGCACATGCCGTGCCCAGTGCCGATGACGAAGGTCTTGCGCTCGCCCTTCTTCATGGCGGCGATCATGGCCTGGAGCTGCTCGTTGGCTTGCAGCGCGTGCTGCGGCGTGCAGACCGACTGGGTGTAGCCTTCCTCGGGGCCGAGACCCGGCGTGGCGCCGAAGTTGAGCTTCGGCCCGGTGGCGTTGATGAGGTAGTCGTAGGTGATGGCCGCGGTCTCGCCGGTGCGGGCCGGGTCCGTGTACTCCACCATCACATAGGGCTGATCGGTCTTGGTGCCGCCCTCCGGCGTGCCACCCTCCGGGTGGATGGACACCGCCTTTGCCTGGTGGAACTGGACATTGATCTTGCGGTAGACCGGCTCGAGGTCGAAGGTCACCTGCGGTTCGGTCATCTCACCGACGCCGACCCAGATGTTCGACGGGACCCAGTTCCACTTCGCGTTGGGTGAAACGACGATCACTTGATGCTTCTTGCCGACCCATTTGCCGAGATAGCGGGCGGCGGTGTGGCCGGAGATGCCCGCGCCGAGAATCAGCACGCGTGCCATAGGGTTGCCTCCAGTGGTTGGTTGTTGGTGGTGTTTTGGACGCTACGCTACCGCTGTGAAGCGGCCGCGAACAAAGACGCACGTCAACTGTAGGGAGCTTTTCGCGCCCAAAGGTTCCGCGGCCCCTGCTGCCGCAGAGCTGCGCGTCCCGGGGACCGTCGCTGCGGCACCGCGGCCGGCGCCGGCGGGTGCGGCGGCGCACACGGCAGCGATGTCAGCAGCGCATACACTTGGTACCATATCGCGGGTCGCCAGAATACTACTCATGTGCTTTCCGAGATGTTCTCCCCGCTGTTGCGATCCGTGGCCGGTGTCGGCGTCATCCTGTGCCTGAGCTCCTCCGTCGCGGCCATGTCGGTGTTGCCGGGCTGCGCCGCCAACCGCGCAACCGAGGTCTCGAAGCCCGGCCGCCGTGCCTATTTCGCCGACAAGATCGTGGTGAAGAAAAGCCAGCATCGGCTCTACCTGATGCGCGATGGCAAGCCGTTCCGCACCTACCGCATCAGCCTCGGCATAAACCCCGTGGGGCACAAGCAGCGCCGAGGCGACAACCGCACCCCCGAGGGCCTCTACACCATCGATTGGCGCACGCCACGCAGCAAGTTCTACAAGGCGCTGCACATCTCCTATCCGAACTTCGATGACCGAACCCGTGCCTGGCGCAGTGGGGTGGACCCGGGTGGCGCCATCATGATCCACGGCGAGCCGATGCCGGCACGCTTTGCGGGCCTGCGCGACGCGGTGCGCGACGAGGACTGGACCCAGGGCTGTATCGCCGTCTCCAACCTCGCCGTTGACGAGATCTGGCGCTTCACCACCGACGGCACGCCCATCGAGATTCTGCCCTGAGGACTGGGAAGAGGGGGCACGCGAAGACGCGTAGCCGCGAATGGAAGAACGCAAAGGGGTTCGTCGTGGCAGACCGCGCCCGTGGGAGCGACGTCCCCGCCGCGCTCAGATCACGCACGAGCGGGACTTGGCAGCACCGTCTCCAGCCGAGGGCGCCGGCGTGGCGCCGGTTGCGTGCCGCCATGTCGCCCGGGGGAGGGCGGCTCGGCGTCTGTTGCAGTCACGGTGTCTGCTTCGCGTCTTCGCGTGCGACGTATTTCCAACTTCGGTGCCAGCGGCCGCGCTCGAGCAATGCTTTCGGCTCATAGCCGCACCCGCGGCTCGCCGTCCCGGCGCGCCCAGACGGCATGCACGGGGTCGGACTGGTCGAGCCTGTGGGCGTACTTGTCCTCGGCCGGGCGCGGCAGCCCGCGCAAGCTCCAGGTGTTGAAGTCGCGAAATCTGCCGCTCTCGCGGAAGTACTCCAGCACCAGCCCCGGCCGCTCGAACTCGTGCACCTGATCCCAGATGCGAATGACCTTGGTGGGGAACCAGCGGTTCGAGAAGGTCATCACGGCGATGCCCGCCGGCGCTAGCACGCGTGCCATCTCGCGGAATACCGCAAAGGGCTGCGTGAGATATTCCACGGACACGGTGCAGATCACCGCATCGAACGAGGCGTCGTCGAACGGGAGCCGGGGGTCGGCGTTCATGTCATGCACCACCCGCTCGGTCAGAATCGGATTGCGCGCCAGTTCCTCCGCGTTCATGCCAAGACCCACCACGGCGTCCGGCCGCGATGCTTGCGGCAGGTGCGAGTGCCAACTGGACATCAGGTCAAGAATACGACTGCGCGGCCGAATGAGTCGTCCGTACAGGGCCGATATTTCCGCGATCGCGGTGGTGTCCAGATGGTCTACGAGACGTGCGCGCTCATAAAAGCCGGGGTCGTCGTCGTCCAGCCGCGTGAAGGGATCATCGGCGAAGAAGTCGGTGGGCTGGCCCTGCCAGCGTCCCTGCATCCCGGGGCCAAGGTCGATAAGGCGCGAGCGGATCTGCATGTTTGGCCCGTCCCGCCGCCGGTCGCTGTCCGCGATCGCGTCTACGGTTACCGTGATCTCCAAGTCCTTGCCCGCCAGCGCATGGCTCAGATCCGCGGTGAAGCCGTTCTTGTCGGCCGCGACGACGCGGATCGGGGTGCGATCGGCACCGCGGACCTCGTATGCAGTCGTCAAGATCGCCTTGGGGTAGAAGCGGCCGCGGCGGGGCTCCAGCGGGCCACGGCCGAGGAAGCGACGGTTGAACTGATCGGCACGCAGCTTCAGCAACCGCCCCGGCAGGCGGTCCGCCACCAACTGCCCGGGCGCGAAGCTGATGGTGGCGCCATAGCCGGCGGACTTGTTCATGACCGCTTGCTGCACGGGCCTTGGAAGATCGTTGCGCCACAGGTCCACTTGCGGCAAGAACAGGCTATCCGTGTGATGTGCGGCATCGCTTTGCCAGCACACATCGAAGCGCAACGCGGCGACGCTGCGCGAGCTGGTACGTGGTCGCGGCTTGGCGGCACCCGGCGCGGAGCCTGTGCCGGACGCAGAATTCACAGGCTTGGTTGCGTCGACTGGAGGCGTCATGTCGTGCGCGTCAGGTCGTGACCTTGGGGATGCAACATTTGGTTACAGATTTGCCGTGCGCCGTTGCACATTGCTGCGGTTCGGTCATGTCTAGTTCATAAGTATCGGCTAATATATGGGCTACGGAACCCCCGATGTTCCCTGTGGTAAATCCCTACGGAGCCAGCCCATGTTTCCTACAATCGTTGCCGGGGGCTTGAGCCTGCTGCTTGCGGCTGCCGATCAGATCGCCGCGGACGACCTCTCCATGATGCAGCCGCAGGCTGCACCTGCGGTGGTAATGGCGGACGCGCGCCCTGACGGCTCGCCCCCCGCCGCCGCGGTGGAACAGCTCGCTGCCTGGTCGGACGAATCGATGAGCAGCGCTGCGAGCACCACCATCCGCTGACGGAACCTCGGGAAACGCCGATCTGTCAGTCTGTTCGGATGGCCGCCGGCAACTGCATGGTGATGCAGTGCAGGCTGCCGCCCTGGCGGATCAGCTCTCGGCAATTCACGGGCAGGATGCTGCGCCCCGGAAAGGCGGCAGCCAGCCGCTCGGCGGCGATGGTGTCGGCGCTGTCGTCGTACGTCGGCATCAGCACCGCGCCGTTGATGATCAGGAAATTGGCATAGCTCGCCGGCTGTGCCGCGCCGTCCGCGCCGCTGATTGGTCGCGGCGCCGGCAACGCGATCAGCCGGTAGGGCATGCCGTCCGCACGCCGCAGCGCCCGCAGCTCGTCCAGCATTGCCGCAAGCGACCGTCGCTCCGCGTCAGACGCCGCCGGATGTGCCGTGATGTGGCAGATGGTGTCAGGGCCACAGAAACGTGCCAGGGTGTCGATGTGCCCGTCGGTGTCGTCCCCCTCGAGCTGCCCCTGGTCCAGCCATAGGCAACGCCGGATGCCCAGTTGCCGGGCGAGTTCCTGCTCGATGCCTTGCTGGTCCCAGCCGGGGTTGCGGTGGGGGTCCAGCAGGGTGCGACGCACCACGAGCAGGCCCCCGTCGCCGTCCGTGTCGATGGCGCCGCCTTCCAGCACGAGTGGGCTCGGCACCAGTCGGGCGCCACCGAGCCAGCCGTCGGCATGCAGCCGTGCGGTGATCAGGTCGTCCTGCGCCGAGGGGTACTTGCCGCCCCAGCCGTTGAAGCGGAAGTCCACCACCCGCGCTGCGCCCGCGTCGTCCAGCACGGTGATGGGGCCATGATCCCGTGCCCAGGTGTCGTCGCTCGGGGCGATGGCGAGGGCGGCCGCTCCGGGCGCGACACCCGCCGACGCGAGTTGGGCGCGCACACGGTCGCGATGGCTCGGATCGCGGCAGACCACGAGTAAGCCCTGCCGCGCGGCGATGTGTGCCGCAATGCGCCGGTAGACTGCCTCGACTGCGGGCAGTTGCGCCGCCCAGTCCGTGCCGGGGTGAGGCCAGGTGAGCAGCACCGCGGCCTGCTGCTCCCATTCGGCGGGCAAACGTGGCATGGCTGAACCGGGCCGGATTGGGGCGGGATTGACGTTGAGCAACGGATGATAGGGCGCAGCGCAGGGGGCCGTCACCGCGGTGCGGTGTGCACCGGATGGCGGCCCCGGCGACAGCCTGGCGTCACGCGGTGACGCTGCCTTGTGCCTTGCGGCGCTTGGCGGCGGAGCGCGCCGCGAGGGCCACGAACATGTAGGTCCAGCCGTTGAAGATCAGCTCGATGGCGATGAAGAGCCCGATGATCCAGAGCCCCGACTGCGGCCACTCCATGAGAATCATGACGCCCAGGGCGCCCGAGATGAGGCCGCCGATCAGAGGCCACCACCAGCCCCCCGCCTGCCGCATCTGGAAGGCCATGATCAGCCGCATTATGCCCACGGCGATGAGGATATAGGCGATGATCAGGGTCAGCGACAGCGATGCCACCACCGGCTGCAGCACCATGACCAGGCCAGCGGCGACATAGAGTAAGGCGATCAGCACGTGCCAGGCGACGCTCTTCCAGCCCCGGCACTTCATGGAGTGGAGCAGTTGCAGTACGCCGCCCACCACCAACAGTGCCCCGAAGAACACCACCGATACCTGGGTGAGCACGAAGGTCATGCCAAGACCGAGCGTGCCGAGCACGATGGACACGATTCCGAACAGCAGTAACCAGCCCCAGTTCTTCTCGAGCTCGCCGAAGACGACGGATACGTCCGGCAGCGGATTGACGTTGTCAGGGCTCATCGTGGTTCTCCATTGTCGCGGTTGAGTGAGAATGCCGGCACCGTGCCGGCGGCTGCATCGCTTGTGCTTTATTCCTTTTCAGGCTCAGGCTCAGGCTCAGGCGCCCGCTCGGCCTGGAGCTTTGCCTGGATGAAGACATTGTGCGGCACGTGCAACAAATCCGAGACCTTGCGGACAAGGTATTCTTCGTAGCGTCCGAGCCGTTCGTCGGCAAACGCCACCCGCCAAAGCGCGGCAACCAGGCGTGCCTTCTCGTCCGGGCTGTAATGCTCGTTGATCAGCGACGTAAATTGGAAATAGTCCGTGGACGCATTGCGTTCCGCGTCGGCGCAGCCGAGCAGGGCCTCCGCCTGGGAGTAGGTGAGCCCAAAGCATTCGCGCACCAGCGCCATCACCGTCTCCCGCTCGATGGCCTGCGGCTCGTCGTCCATATGGGTCATCTCCAGCAGCAGCGCGGCCGCGGCGCGGCGTGCCACCTGCTCGGCATCCTCGGGCGATCTGCCGCCCGGACGCGACAGGTGCGTGTTGAAGAACGTGCGGATGCTGTTGAGCATGGTGTTGTTTCCTGGGTTGGCTCCGCGTATCGCCGGCTGGATATGACTCGCTGCCGGGCATGAGCGGGAAGGTGGGGGCGGGGCGTCAGGTTTCGGCGTCGGTACCCTTCGCGCCGCCCGGGCGCAACGGCTGGCCGCAGCTGCGGCAGACGTAGCTGGCCCCGCGCAGGATGCGGTGATGGCGGATGCTGGTGAGTGCGTGCTCGCCGCAGCGGCAATGATACAGGTGGCGGCGTATCCGGCGCGTTGTCAGCCCTGTCACATCGAAGTCGTGACAGCGCTTCGGGTCGGCGCCGAGACCGCGCATGATCTCCTGCCATTCGGCGCCGTGCGGGCGGACAGTCCGGCCGAAGCGCAGATGCGCCAGGTAATGGGCCACCTCGTGGGGCACGGTCTGCGCCAGGAACTCGCTCGGGTACCGGGCGAGCAGTGTCCGGTTGTAACGGATCAGTGGCTCGCCACCCGCGCCGACGCGGAATTGGCCGGCCGCCTGCCCGCGCAGATCGAACGCGACACGAGGCAGCGGCGCGGCGCGGCCGATCAGCCCGGCGCCGAGGGCGGTGAGCTCCGCGGTGCGCTGGGTGACCTGCCCGACGATCCGGTGGACGACCTGTTCTTGCGCCGCTGCGGATAGGCTGGGCACCGAGCCCGGGTCGGCGTTGTGCAATCCGGTTTGCGACCTGTTCCCACCCATGGGCGAGGATTACACGGCAAAGGCAGTACCCTGTCCAGCCCGGGGAAGCGCGGAAACCGCGCAAATTCGTGCCATGCAAGAGCGCCGTGGCGATCTCGGCCCTGATCCCCAACAGCGGATGGTCAATCATCGGCGTCTCCCTTGTATCAATGCCGTACAAGGAGTAAGCTCCCTCGGCTTGGGCATTGCCAGTGACGGCCGGCCGTCACACCGCTGGTGCCGTGCAGGCCGCGACGCCGCCACCCGACTCGGATGCGCCCGATTCGGATTCGTCTGGACGCGCCCGGTTTTGGACGAGCCTAGAGGGGCGCCGGTTCGGATCGAGCTTAGGACGAGCTCGGACGGGTTCCACCCGGTTCCGTCCAGTTCCGTCTGGCTCCAGCCGGCGCAGCCTTGTCCCCCGTCGACGAGATGGGCGCGAGCACCCGGATACGGGGCTCGGGTCGGGCGGTCGGTGCCCCGCGGCGCCGTCCGCGGGCGGCCCCGCGTGGTGATGCGCCGCCGAGGGGCGCGGCGGGTTCCCGAGGTCGCCACCCGCGCGGCGGGTTGGGCGCTAACAATTGGGCCGCTGGCCCATTTTTTGTTTCTGGCCCATTTTGTCGCCGGCCGAATTTGCCGCTGGCAGAACGTGTTCGTGCACCCGGGGCCCGGCTCGCCGGCAAGCCCCGTCAAGCAGTTGACGCCTTGCAGTTGTTGCTAAGACAGAGAAGGGTCTGCACCTGAGCCATTACATGAAGCGTGTCGAACCGAAGATCGCGAGCATGGTCCGTTCCATCGTGGAGCCGATGGGCTACGAGTGCGTCGGCGTCGAACACGATTCGAGCAGCTCCGGTGGCGCCATCCTGCGCGTTTATATCGACCACGCGGACGGCATCGGACTCGACGATTGCGAGGCGGTGAGTCACCAGTTGAGCGGCGCCTTGGACGTGGCTGACCCGATCGCCGGGCAGTACGACCTGGAGGTTTCGTCGCCGGGCCTGGACCGGCCGCTGTTCGAACTGGCGCATTTCAGCCGCTTCGCCGGGGCGCGGGCGCGTGTGCGGCTGCTGGACAAGCTCGACGGGCGGCGGCGCTTCGACGGACGCATCGCCGGCGTCGACGCCGACACGGTGCTGCTGGATGTGGACGGCGGCCAGGTGGCGCTGCCGTTCGACCGCATCGAGTCCGCACGGCTGGTGCCCGAATTCTGAGAACTTGGTTGACACTATGAGCAAAGAGATTCTGCTGGTGGTGGAGGCGGTCTCCAACGAGAAAGACGTACCGAAGGAGATCATCTTCGAGGCCATGGAGGCCGCGCTCGCCTCGGCCACCCGCAAGAAGCACGGCGGTGATATCGAAGCCCGCGTCGCCATCGACCGCGAAACGGGCGAGTACGAGACGTTCCGGCGCTGGGAAGTCGTCGAGGACAACGACGGCGAGCCGCTGGAGGCGCCCGAGCGCCAGATCACCCTGTCTGCCGCCAAGGAACTGGACCCGAGCCTTGACCTCGGCGGCTATGTCGAGGAGCAGATCGAATCCGTACTCTTCGGGCGCATCGCCGCCCAGACCGCCAAGCAGGTCATCGTGCAGAAGGTGCGCGAGGCCGAGCGGGCCAAGGTGGTGGAGATGTTCCAGCACCGCGAGGGCGAGCTGATCACCGGTATTGTCAAGAAGGCCGAGCGCGGCACCATCGTGCTCGACCTCGGCGGCAACGCCGAGGCGCTGGTCCCGCGCGACCAAGTCATCCCGCGCGAGAACGTGCGCCCCAACGACCGCCTGCGCGGCCTGCTCTACGAGGTCCGCTCGGAGCTGAAGGGGCCGCAGCTGTTCGTCAGCCGCACCGCGCCGCAGCTGCTCATCGAGCTATTCAAGCTGGAGGTGCCGGAGGTGGGCGAGGGCACCATCGAGATCGTCGCCGCCGCCCGCGACCCGGGTCTGCGCGCGAAGATCGCCGTGCGTACCAAGGACCCGCGCATCGACCCCGTCGGCGCCTGCGTCGGCATGCGCGGCTCGCGCGTGCAGGCGGTGTCCAACGAGCTCAACGGCGAGCGCGTGGACATCATCCAGTGGGATGAGAACCCGGCGCAGTTCGTCATCAACGCCATGTCCCCGGCCGACGTCGTCTCCATCGTCATCGACGAGGACGCCCGCAGCATGGACGTCGCCGTGAAGGAGGACAACCTGTCGCAGGCCATCGGCCGCGGCGGCCAGAACGTTCGCCTGGCGAGCCAGCTCACCGGCTGGGAGCTCAACGTCATGAGCGAGGAGGACGCCGCCGCCAAGGGCGAGGAAGAGGCCCGGCGGATTGCGTCGCTGTTCATGGACCAGCTCCAGGTGGACGAGAACGTCGCCTTCGTCCTTGTGGAGGAGGGCTTCACGAGCATCGAGGAGGTCGCCTACGTGCCGGCGGTGGAGCTGAAGACCATCGCCGAGTTCGACGACGAGGTCATCGACATCCTGCGCCAGCGGGCTAAGGACGTGCTGCTCAGCCGTGCCGTGATCGGCACCGACAGCGACGAGGGTCAGCCGGCCACCGATCTGCTCAGCATGGCGGGCATGGACGACGAGCTGGCCTATGCGCTCGCCCGACGCGGGATTGCGTCGATGGAGGAGCTCGCCGAGCAGTCCGTCGATGAACTGATGGAGATCGAAGGCATGGACGAGCAGCGGGCGGCCCAACTCATCATGACCGCGCGCGAGCCCTGGTTCGCCGAGTCGGAACAGGCCTAGCAGGCGGAGGTGTCTATGAGCAGCGATGTAACGGTCAAGCAACTGGCAACGACGGTCGGTATCCCGGTCGAGCGGCTGTTGGCCCAGCTCAACGAGGCGGGCATCCCCGCCAGCGCCGCCGAGGCCACCATCACCGAGCAGGAAAAGCTCCAGCTCCTCGGCTACCTGCGCCGCAGCCACGGCAAGAAGGAAGGCGACGAGGCCAAGCAGGCCGCGCCGGCCGCACCGCGGCGTGAGCCGGCGGAGCCGCGGGCCGAGTCCCGCCCGGACCCGCGCCGCACTGGCGGTGCGCCGTCACGGCCGTCGCGCCCGACCCTGAGCTCGCGTGGTGCGGGATCGCAGCGCGGTCAGAAGACCGTGTCGGTGGAGGTGCGGCGCAAGCGCACCCAGCTGCGCCGGGATGATGCCAAGGCCGGGGCGACCCCCAGCGCGCGCCCCGCCGCGCCGCCCGAGCGCCCGGCGCGGCCCGCGCCACGGCCGGAGGCGGTTGCGCCCAAGCGCGGCCCGGTGGATGACCAGCGCCGACGCGCGGAGCTGGAGGCACGGCGTGCCGAGGAAGATGCGCGGCGACTCGCCGATCAGGAGGAGCAGGAACGCCTGCGCGCCGAAGAAGAGGCCCGCCGCCGCGCCGAGGAAGAGGAGCGCCGGCGCCGCGAGCAGGAGGAGCGCGCCCGCCGCGAGGCCGAGCAGGCCACCGCGGCCGAGTCCGCCGAGGTGGAGACGGACGCGGAGACCGAGTCCGAAGAGGACGTGCCCGCAGTCGCAGACGAGGCACAGGAGCGTGCGCGCAAGCATGCCAAGAAGCACGACGAGCACGGCAAGAAGCACGAGGAACGCGGCGAGCGTGCCGAGCGCGGTGAGCGTGCTGAGCGTGAAAAGGCGGCCGGCAAGAAGGTCGGGAAAAAAGACGCCGGCCGCACCAGGCGCGCCGGCGGCGTCGACGACGACGATGCCGCGGCCGCGTTGGGCGTTATCGCGCGTCCGACCGTGCGCCGGCGCAAGAAGCCGGGCAAGCCGCAATTGGCGGACAAGCACCAGTTCCAGAAACCGACGGCGCCCGTGGTGCGCGAGGTGGAGGTGCCGGAGGCCATCTCCGTGGCGGACCTCGCCCAGCGCATGTCCGTGAAGGCCGCAGACCTGGTCAAGGTGCTGTTCAAGCAAGGCATGATGGTCACCATCAACCAGATGCTGGACCGCGATACGGCCATGCTGCTGGTGGAAGATATGGGCCACAAGGCCGTCGAGGCACAGGACAAGTCCGCCGAGGACAGCCTGCTGGAACTGCTCGGCGAGGAGACCGAGCAGGCCGAAAGCCTGCCGCGTCCGCCCGTGGTCACCATCATGGGCCACGTCGACCACGGCAAGACCTCGCTGCTGGACTACATCCGCAGTACCCGGGTCACCGCGGGCGAGGCGGGTGGCATCACCCAGCACATCGGCGCCTACCACGTGAAGACGGAGAAGGGCATCATCTCCTTCCTGGACACCCCGGGGCACGCCGCCTTCTCGGCCATGCGCGCCCGCGGTGCCAAGGTGACGGACATCGTTATCCTGGTGGTGGCCGCCGACGACGGCGTCATGCCGCAGACCATCGAGGCCATCCAGCACGCCAAGGCGTCCGGGGTGCCCGTCGTGGTCGCCATCAACAAGATGGACAAGCCGGACGCCAACCCGGACCGCGTACTGCAAGAGCTCGCCCAGCACGAGGTCATGGCAGAGGAGTGGGGTGGCGACACCATGACGGTCAAGGTCTCGGCCAAGACCGGCGACGGCATCGACGATCTGCTCGATGCCGTACTGCTCCAGGCGGAGGTGCTGGAGTTGAAGGCGCCCAAGGACAGTCCGGCGCACGGCACCATCGTCGAGTCCAGCGTCGAGAAGGGGCGCGGCCCGGTGGCCACGGTGCTGGTGCAGTCCGGCACCCTGCACCAGGGCGACACCATCGTCAGCGGAGCCGAGTACGGGCGCGTGCGTGCCATGTTCGACGAGAACGGCAACGCGGTGCAGGAGGCCGGACCCTCCATCCCCGTGCAGGTGCTCGGCCTGTCGGCGGCGCCGAATGCCGGCGACGACGTTATCGCGGTGACCGATGAGCGCAAGGCGCGCGAGGTGGCCGAGCTGCGTGCCGAGCGCGACCGCCAGTCGCGCATCGACCAGCAGGGCGCGGCCAACCTCGAACAGCTCTTCTCGCAGTTCAAGGAGGGCGAGGCGAAGTCCGTCAACATCATCCTCAAGGCGGACGTGCAGGGCAGCGTCGAGGCGCTGCGCGAGGCGCTGCTGAAGCTCTCCAACGACGAGGTGAAGGTGGCCGTGGTGGCCTCCGGCGTCGGCGGCCTCACCGAGTCCGACGCCAACCTGGCCGTGACCTCCAACGCCATCCTGCTCGGCTTCAACGTGCGTGCCGACGCGGCCGCCCGCCGGGTGGTGGAGGCGCACGGGCTCGATCTGCGCTACTACTCGATCATCTACGAGCTGATCGACGACGTGAAGCAGGCCATCTCCGGCATGCTGAGCCCCATCGTCACGGAGGAGATCATCGGCCTCGCCCAAGTGCGCGACGTGTTCCGTTCCTCCAAGTTCGGCGCCATCGCCGGCTGCATGGTGGTGGACGGCGTCATCAAGCGGAACAACCCGATCCGCGTGCTGCGCGACAACGTGGTCATCTACGAGGGCGCGCTGGAGTCGTTGCGCCGCTTCAAGGACGACGTGAGCGAGGTCAAGGCCGGCACCGAGTGCGGCATCGGCGTGAAGAACTACAACGACGTTCAGCCCGGCGACCAGATCGAGGTATTCGAGCGCACCGAGCGGGCACGGGTGCTGTGAGCGGCGACCCGAAGCACGCGATGGCCCGCGAGGCAGCGCAGCCATGAGCGAGGGTAGCCGCGCGGAGCGCGTCGGTGCCGAGCTCCTGCGCGAGCTGACGCTCCTGCTGCGCGGCGAGGTCAAGGACCCGCGCATCGGCCCGGTGACGTTGCAAGAGGTGCGGGTCTCGCGGGACCTGGCGCATGCCAAGGTGTACTTCACCTGCTTTCCGCTCGACGAGTGCGGCGATGAGCAGGCAAAGCTCCTGAACGGCGCTCTGGCAGGGTTCCTGCGCCACGAGCTGGCGCGGCGGATGCGGCTGCGCACGGTGCCACAGCTGCATTTCGTGCACGACACCTCGGTCCGCGACGGCGAGCGCCTCGCCGCGCTCATCGACAGCGTCGCCCCCTATGGGAGCGGCACGCTCGGTGCCGCGACGCGCCCTGACTCCGAGCCTGATCCTGAGCCTGACCCCGAATCCAGTGCCGAGCCCAGCGCCGGGACCGAGCCGGCGCAGGACGACGGGCGCTCCTGACCGACGCCCGTCGCCGTTCATCCATCTTCCAACGCAGTCGAGCCCGCGGGCTCGCGCCTAAGCAGACGCCCATCATGGCGAGAAGACGCAACAAAGGCCGGCCCGTGGACGGCATCCTGCTGCTGGACAAGCCGGGCGGGGTGTCTTCCAACCACGCCCTGCAACGGGTCAAGCGCCTGTTCCAGGCCGCCAAAGCAGGTCACACCGGTAGCCTGGACCCACTCGCGACGGGGCTGCTGCCGCTGTGTCTTGGGCACACCACCAAGTTCTCCGCCTTCCTGCTGGACGCGGACAAGCGCTACCGGGTCACGGTGACGCTGGGCATCACCACCGACAGCGCCGATGCCGATGGCAAGGTGCTCGAGACGCGGCCCATCGACGGCGTGGACGCGGCCGCCGTGCAGGCCCTGCTGCCGCGCTTCACCGGCAGTATCGAGCAGCTGCCACCCATGTATTCTGCCGTCAAGCACCAGGGCGAGCGGCTGTACAAGCTCGCGCGCGAGGGCAAAGAGGTCGAGCGCACGCCGCGGACGGTGCACATCTTCGAGCTTGCATTGCTGAGCTTCACGCCGCCGACGCTGGAGCTCGATGTGCACTGCTCCAAGGGCACCTATGTGCGCACGCTGGCGGAGGAGATCGGCGAAGCGTTGGGCTGCGGCGCCCATGTCTCGGCGCTCAGGCGCACCGGTGTCGGCCCCTACGTGGAGGGCGAAACGCGCTTCATCAGCATGGCGGAGGTCGAGGCCGCCGCGGAGCAAGAAGGCTTCGAGGCGCTGGACGCGATGTTGCTGCCGCTGGACAGCGTGCTCGGCCATTGCCCGGCGCTGCGGCTTTCGGCAGATGCAGCCTTTTACCTGCGCCAGGGGCAGCCGGTGCTGGTGCCGCAGGCGCCCACCGAGGGGATGGTCCGGCTGTACGCGGCCGGTGACGAGTTCCTGGGCATCGGCGTCATCCTCGATGACGGTCGTGTGCAGCCGAAACGCCTGATTTGAATAGGATTCGCGAAAGATTTGACCTGGGGCGGGTGAACCGCGGCCGGACTGTTACATTCGGTTCAACTGCGCACCCAAGCCCGCTACCATAGCGGTTCGACAACGCGCCCGGCGACCTTGCCGTCGCCGCGCCATCCCGGCACCGCCGCGGGCGCCCCCTGGAGTCATTGCCGGGGCTGGCGCGCGGCGCTGCCGCTCAACCGAGCGCCGCAACCGGCGCAGTCCAACAGGAGCTCTAGCAATGACGATTACCGCAGACGACAAGCGACGCATCGTGGAGGAGCACGGCCGCGGCGCCAACGATACCGGCAGCACCGAGGTGCAGGTCGCGCTGCTCACCGCGCGCATCAAGGACCTCACCGAGCACTTCACACAGCACAAGAAAGATCACCACTCCCGGCGCGGCCTTGTGCGCATGGTCAACTCCCGGCGCAAGCTGCTCGACTATCTCAAGCGCAAGGACCTCGACCGGTATCGTGCGCTGATTCAGAAGCTCGGCCTGCGCCGCTGACCCGCGGTCGCAAGCCGGTGCCGACCTGCCCCCAACCCGCCCCCGCCCTGGCCCCAAGCCGGCGCCGGGCTGAGCGGAGGCAGGTGCCGGCGCCGCCGACCGCTCCGGGCGTGCCGCGTCCCCGGCGCCCCGGCCAGACATCCTGAGGACCACACAGAGGACCCAATCCTGTGACCCCTATCCGCAAGACCTTCCAGTATGGCGACCAGACGGTCACACTCGAGACCGGCGAGATCGCCCGCCAGGCGGACGGCGCCGTCTTGATCAACGTTGACGATACGGTGGTGCTCTGTACCGTGGTGGTGGACAAGCGCGCAACGGAGATGAAGGACTTTCTGCCGCTCACCGTCGACTATCAAGAGAAGACCTATGCCGCCGGCCGCATCCCAGGCGGCTTTTTTCGTCGTGAGGGGCGCCCGAGCGAGGCCGAGATCCTCACCTCCCGCCTCATCGATCGGCCCATCCGGCCGCTGTTCGCCGACGGCTTCGGCCGCGAGGTGCAGGTCATCGCGACGGTCAAGTCCCTGAACCCGGCGGTGAACCCCGAGGTGCCAGCCATGCTCGGCGTCTCGGCGGCGCTGGCCATCTCCGGTGCGCCCTTCAACGGCCCCATCGCCGCCGCCCGCGTCGGCTACAAGAACGGCGAGTACATCCTGAACCCGGCAGTGACCGGTCTCGGCCCCGATAGCGACCTCGACCTCGTGGTGGCCGGCACCGAGGGCGCCGTGCTCATGGTGGAGTCCGAGGCGCGTGGCCTGTCCGAGGAGGTCATGCTCGGCGCCGTACTGTTCGGCCACGAGCAGATGCAGGTGGCCATCCAGGCCATCCGCGAGCTGGCCGCCGAGGTGAACAAGCCGCCACTGCCCTTCGAGCCGCCGCAAGCGGACCCCTCGCTGGAAGATGCCGTGAGCCCCTACACCGAGCGCCTCGCCGAGGCCTACACCATCAAGGAGAAGATGGACCGCTACGCCGCGCTGGACGCGATCCGCATGGAGATCTACGACAAGCTCGCCGGCGACGGCGAGGGCCAGTGGCCGCAGCCCAAGGTCTACGGCGCCGTCGAGAAGCTGGAGAAAAGGATCGTCCGTGGCGGCATCATCGAGGGCAAGCCGCGCATCGACGGCCGCGACACCAAGACCGTCCGGCCCATCCACATCCGCACCGGCGTGCTGCCGCGCACGCATGGCTCCGCGCTCTTCACCCGCGGCGAGACCCAGGCCCTGGTGGTCACTACGCTCGGCACCGAGCGCGACAGCCAGATCATCGACGCGCTGGAGGGCGAGCGCCGCGAGCCCTTCATGCTCCACTACAACTTCCCGCCCTTCTGCGTCGGCGAGCTCGGCCGCGTCGGCAGCCCCAAGCGCCGCGAGATCGGCCATGGCCGCCTCGCCAAGCGCGGCATCCTCGCCGCCATGCCGGCCCCGGACGAGTTCCCGTATTCCGTCCGCGTGGTGTCCGAGATCACCGAGTCCAACGGCTCCAGCTCCATGGCCAGCGTCTGCGGCACGAGTCTGTCCCTGATGGATGCCGGCGTGCCGGTGAAGGCGCCGGTGGCCGGTGTCGCCATGGGCCTGATCAAGGAGGGCGACGCGTTCGCCGTGCTGACGGACATCATGGGCGACGAGGACCACCTCGGCGACATGGACTTCAAGGTCGCCGGCCCCGCCGATGGCATCAACGCCCTGCAGATGGACATCAAGATCGAGGGCATCACCAAGGAGATCATGGAGATCGCGCTGGAGCAGGCGAAGGCCGGCCGGCTGCACATCCTCGGTGAGATGAACAAGGTCATCTCCCAGCACCGCGCCGAGATGTCCGACTACGCGCCGCGCATCATCGAGTTCAAGATCCATCCCGAGAAGATCCGCGACGTCATCGGTAAGGGCGGTTCCACCATCCGCGCCATCACCGAGGAGACCGGCGCCACCGTCGACATCAATGACGACGGCGTGGTCAAGATCTTCTCCGTGCAGCGCAGCGCCGGCGAGGAGGCCAAGAAGCGCATCCGCCTCATCACCGCGGACGTGGAAGTCGGCAAGATCTACGAGGGCAAGGTCGTACGCCTGATGGACTTCGGCGCCTTCGTCACCATCCTGCCCGGCCGCGACGGCCTCGTGCACATCAGCCAGATCTGCGAGGAGCGCGTGCAGAAGGTCTCCGACAAGCTGAAGGAAGGCGACGTCGTCCGCGTCAAGGTGCTCGAAGTGGACAAGCAAGGCCGCATCCGCCTCAGTATGAAGGCTGTCACCGAAGAAGAGGCGAAGCCCGCCGAGTAGGGCGCCCGCGTGTCCCAGCCGGCGCCGCCGCCGGCTGGGAGCGCCGCCGCCGGCTGGGAGCGCCGGCGTCTCGCCGGCAACTGGGAGCGCCGGCGTCTCGCCGGCAACTGGGAGCGCCGGCGTCCCGCCGGCAACTGGGAGCGCCGGCGTCCCGCCGGCAACTGGGAGCGCCGGCGTCCCGCCGGCAACTGGGACAGCCGGCGTCCCGCCGGCAACTGGGACAGCCGGCGGCGTCCCGCCGCCCAGACGGCATCGTCCCCACCCAACCCCAACAACGCACCGCAGCCACCGCGTGCCTGCTCGGTCGCCCCCGCGCCTGCCGTGGAAGCGGCGTCCCCGCCTTGATCCAGCATCAAGCTGGCCATCCTCGCCCTGCTCGATGGGTATCGCAGCGACGCCGGCGCCGAGTAGAGTCTGCCGCAGCGCGCCGCCTATCTTGGTCGCGTATGATCGGGGTCAGATCGCACACCAACCCGTACTGCTCTAGAGTGCTGAACCCGGTCCGCGTCGGGATGGGGGCGGCGCCAGGCGACTGGCCGTGGGGCAGTATGAGACCTCAAGCAGAAGTGTCAGCCGCGCCCCGTCGCCGAGGGCACCTCGCCGAACAGCTCGCGGTAGTCGCTGGCGAAGCGCCCGGCGTGGGGGATGCCGCAGCCCGCGGCCAAGGTGCCGATGTGCGTGGCCGCGCCGCGCAGCAGGGCGTCGCGGGCGGCATGCAGGCGCAGGATGGTGAGATAGCGCTTCGGCGAGACGCCGAGCTGGTCCCGGAAGGTCTGCTCCAGCGTGCGCTGTGCGACGCCGATGGCGTCGCACAGGGCAGGGATGCGCAGGCTCTCGCCGATGCGCTCGTTCACCTGTTGCTCGAATGAGCGTAGCTGGCGCATGCGCTCGGCATAGTTGGGGCGGGCGTGCAGCCCGCCGCGCTGCAGGGCCAGCGGCGCCAATTCGTCGGCGAGTGTCGCGACCTCGGCCTCCCAATCGCGCAACGAGACGCGGGCTCCCGCACCCGCGAGCCGTGCAATTCGGCTCACGATGCGGGCGCAGCCGGGCAGCGAGGCGCTGAAGACCCTGGGCCGCGCGAACAGGCTTGGTGGCAGGCCGAGCTCGCCGAGCAGCGCCCGCGGCACTTGCAGCGCGGCCCAATGGGT
Organism: Thiohalocapsa sp.; assembly: GCF_022340605.1. Taxonomy (GTDB): domain Bacteria; phylum Pseudomonadota; class Gammaproteobacteria; order Chromatiales; family Chromatiaceae; genus Thiohalocapsa. Next base: position 4,071 of record NZ_JAJDNQ010000137.1, on the reverse strand, counting down.
CCGAGCCGGCAACAGGTAGTCCAGCTCGGCGCCGGGCGGGTAGCAGATAAGGTCCCGTGCGCCGCACCGAAAGCCGTTGATGCAGCCGTCGCGCTCGGCTTCGAGAATCGCGCCGATCACCACCGCGTCCGCCGGAAGGCAGCCGCGCGCGCGCAGTGTGCGGCTGTAGCGGCCGCTGTTCAGCACGATTGATCCGCCAATCACGCCCCTCAGTTCGCCGCTGAAGGCACCGCTCTCCAATTGTCGATGCTCGATCTGCGCTTCGCGGATGGCCGCCGCGAGCTGCTCGGCGTCGAAAAACGACAGAACAACGCGCTCGATGACCGGCCCGTCCGTCCCCTGCGGTGTCGCGTTCGCCATGCCGCCGTCCCTCTGTGCGAAAAGCGGATAGCCAGCTTATCAACTATTGCATCTGCCGCAATATCGCCCTGCACCGCGAATCCGCGGCCATTGTCCGAAACCAGAACTGCAAATAACCGATCGGAGGATCTGCCGTGCCACTGAGACTCACCTTGCCGGCCCTGGCCGGTGCGCTAGCGCTGCTGGCCCTGCCGGCGCTGGCGCAAACACCGAGTTCAGCTGCATCCGAGCCCAACGCCGCTGAAGCGGCGGCAGCGACGTCGCAACCTGCTGCCCAACCCGCCGCCGCCGAGGCCCCGGCCGCAACGGCCGAACGCGCAGCCGCGGCTGCTCCCGAACCGGCTGGCGCCAACAAGCCTAACATCCTGGTCCTTTGGGGCGACGATGTCGGCCAGTCCAACATCAGCACCTATACCCATGGCCTGGTGGGCTACGAGACGCCCAATATCGATCGCATCGCCAACCAGGGCATGACCTTCACGGACTACTACGGCGAGCAGTCCTGCACCGCTGGTCGCGCATCCTTCATCACCGGCCAGAGCGTGTTCCGCACCGGGCTGTCCAAGGTGGGCCTGCCTGGCGCCGAGCTCGGCATGCGCGAGGAGGACCCAACCATCGCCGGCATGCTCAAGGCGCTGGGCTACGCCACCGGGCAGTTCGGCAAGAACCACTTGGGTGACCGCGACGAGTACCTGCCCACAAACCACGGCTTCGACGAGTTCTACGGCAATCTCTATCACCTGAATGCGGAAGAAGAGCCGGAGAACGAGGACTATCCCGCCGACAGGGTGCTCGCCAACGGCAAGACCTTCCTGCAGCAGTACGGGCCCCGCGGCGTGATCCACTCCTGGGCGCTGCCCGATGGTACGCAGAAGATCGAGGACACGGGCCCGCTCACCAAAAAGCGCATGGAGGTCATCGACGACGAGACCTCCGACGCGGCCATCCGCTTCATCGAGGAAGAGAGCAAGGCCGGCAAGCCCTGGTTCGTCTGGTGGAACGGCACCCGCATGCACTTCCGCACCCATGTGAAGCCGGGGCTGCGTGGCATCTCCGGGCAGGACGAGTACGCCGACGGCATGGTCGAGCACGACATGCATGTCGGAAAGATCCTGGATGCCCTGGATCGGCTTGGTATTGCCGACAACACCATCGTCTTCTACTCCACCGACAACGGCCCCCACTACAACACCTGGCCCGATGCTGCCGCGACGCCGTTTCGCGGTGAGAAGAACACTAACTGGGAGGGCGGCTGGCGCGTGCCGGCCATGGTGCGCTGGCCCGGCCACATTCCGGCGGGGGTCTGGAGCAACGCCATCGTCCATCACATGGATTGGTTCCCGACCTTCCTCGCGGCCGCCGGCGATCCGTTCATCAAAGAACGCCTGCTGCAGGGCATCTCCGTGCCCGCCATGGGCCGCGACTACAAGGTGCACCTGGACGGCTACGACATCCTGCCACTGCTCACCGGCGAGACCGATCAGAGCCCGCGCCACGAGATTTTCTACTTCTCCGACGACGGCGACCTCACCGCGCTGCGCTACGACGATTGGAAGCTGATCTTCATGGAGCAGAAGAGCCCCGGCACGTTCCGCGTATGGATGGAGCCCTTCGTGCCGCTGCGCGTGCCGCTGATCGAGAACCTGCGCCGCGACCCGTACGAGCGCGCCGAGATCACATCCAATACCTACTTCGACTGGGTGCTGGACCGGGCCTACCTGCTGGTGCCAGCCCAGCAATACGTCGCGAAGTTCATGGAGACCTTTAAGGAGTTTCCGCCGCGACAGAAGGCGGCGAGCTTCAGCCTGGATCAGGTGATGGACAAGCTGACGCCCGCGGCCGACTGAGCACCGCAGCCGGGCAGGGACGCCCGGACTAGCGATCTGTCGGGCTTCGCTTTCGCTCAGCCCGACCTACGAGGCATGCCGTAGGTCGGGCCGACGCCAGGGAGGCCCGACGGTGGCTACTTGTACGCGCCGACGCCGCAGAAGAAGCCTTCGTTGTTGCCCATGACGTAGGTGGCCTTCTCGCGCACCTCATCGCTGCCGGGGTAGGGCCACTTGTAGTCCACCCAGCCCGCACCCTTGTCCTTGACGGTGTCGATCATGTTCTGGAACAGCTTGTCGCCGTACTTATCGAAGTCCTTCAGGTTCTTGCCTTCGAGCTCCGGCTTCAGCGGGTGGAAGAGCATGACGCCGTCCATGTCCATGCAGAACACGTAGAGGTCCTTGTCGCGGAATGGGCCGTTCTCGTCCGCGAATTCCGCGAATGCCTTGTCCTTGCCCATCTCGTTGACGGCGGCCTGCGCCTTCTCAGACATGGCCTTGGCCTCGTCCGGGGTGCCCATATCCTGCGCGCTGGCCAGTCCGGCAGCGGCGCACAGCACGGTGGCGAAGGCGAGAGTCGCGAGCTTTTGCAGCATGGCTGAATCCTCAGTGGTGTCGTGGTGGAGCGCCGGACGCTAACGCAATCGGCCCACCACGTCCACCGGAAGGACGGCGAGCGGTCACTGCGGTGCGCTCCGTTGTGGTGCGACGATGCACCCTGATGGGGCGACGCGGGGCTGACACGACGGTCGTTCCACTGAGACAAGCGGCGTGCGAGCCCGTACCAGACAGCTCAGGGCCGTGCCGAGGATCAAGCGAAGCGAGGATCGGGCAGTGTGCCGCGGCACATTGTGCCGGCTTTGCGCCATGCTGGCGTGGCTCTTGCTAATGCTGCACCGGTTTGGCACAAAGAGGACACAACAATGGAGCAACTCTTGGCGGGCACCAACGTGCTCTTCATCCTGATGGGCGCCATCATGGTGCTCGCGATGCACGCGGGCTTCGCCTTTCTCGAGGTCGGCACGGTCCAGGCGAAGAACCAGGTCAACGCACTGTCGAAGATCCTGAGCGACTTCGCCGTCTCCACCGTCGCCTACTTCTTCATCGGCTTCTACATCGCCTACGGCGTCAACTTCTTCAGCGGTGCGCCGACGCTGCAGATCGAGAACGGCTACGAGCTGGTGAAGTTCTTTTTCCTGCTCACCTTCGCGGCCGCCATCCCGGCCATCATCTCCGGCGGCATCGCCGAACGCGCCAAGTTCTACCCGCAGCTCCTGGCCTCCGCGCTGTTGGTGGGCCTCGTGTACCCCTTCTTCGAGGGCATCGCCTGGAACGACAACTTCGGCGTGCAGGCCCTGCTGTCGTCGCTGTTCGGTGAGAAGTTCCACGATTTCGCGGGCTCCATTGTCGTGCACGCGATGGGCGGCTGGATCGCGCTGGCGGCCGTGCTGCTGCTGGGGGCGCGCACCGGGCGCTACCGCAAGGACGGCACCATGACGGCGCATCCGCCGTCGTCGATTCCGTTCCTGTCGCTGGGCGCCTGGATCCTCACCGTCGGTTGGTTCGGTTTCAACGTGATGTCCGCGCAGAAGATCGACGCCGTGAGCGGGCTGGTGGCGGTGAACTCGCTGATGGCCATGGTGGGCGGCATCCTCGCCGCGCTGCTGGCCGGCAACAAGGACCCGGGCTTTCTGCACAACGGTCCACTGGCGGGGCTGGTGGCGGTATGCGCGGGCTCCGACCTGATGCACCCGCTGGGGGCGCTGGTCACCGGTGCCGTGGCCGGCGCGCTGTTCGTCTACACCTTCACGCTGACCCAGAACAAGTGGCGCATCGACGACGTGCTCGGCGTCTGGCCGCTGCACGGGCTGTGCGGGCTCTGGGG
>NZ_JAJDNQ010000017.1 GCF_022340605.1 Thiohalocapsa sp. | reverse complement strand
CATCGCTACTTCACTTTCATGCCGGGCTCGGCGCCGGTGTCGGGGCTCAGGATGAAGAGGTCCTTCCCGCCCGGCCCGGCCGCCAGCACCATGCCCTCCGACACGCCGAAGCGCATCTTGCGCGGCGCCAGGTTCGCGACCATCACGGTCAGCCGGCCTTCGAGGTCGGCCGGATCATACGCCTTGCTGATGCCGGCGAAGACGTTGCGCGTCTCGCCGCCGAGATCCAGGGTCAGTTGCAGGAGCTTATCGGCACCCTCTACCCGCGCCGCCTTGGCGATGCGGGCAATGCGCAGATCGACCTTGGCAAAGGTGTCGAAGTCGATGGTCCCGGCGATGGGGTCGCGGGCCAGATGTCCGGCGCCGCCCGCGGGCTGCTCGCTGCCGCCCTGCCCCGATTGCTGCGCTGACGTCGGCGCCATGAGATCTTCTTTGGACGCCTCCAGCATGGCCTGCACCTGCTGCGGCTCGACGCGGGTCATCAACGGCTTGAACTTGGCGATCTCGTGACCCAGCAGCGGCGCGCTCAGGTCCGCCCAGGTGAGCGACGGGATCTTTAAAAACTGCTCCGCCGCCTCGGCGGTGCCCGGCAGAATCGGCTTGAGCCAGCCGATGAGCAGCCGGAACAGGTTGAGCCCTTGGGTGCAGATCCCTTGGAGCCGCTCTTCCTGGCCCTCCTGCTTGGCCACCACCCAAGGTGCCTGCTCGTCGATGTACTGATTGGCCCGGTCCGCCAGGGCCATGATCTCGCGCACCGCGCGGCTGTACTCGCGGCGCTCGTAGGCATCCGCGATGGCCTGTCCGCCGGCGGTGAACTCCTCGAACAGACCGGGCTCCGGCAAGCTCGACGCGAGCCGGCCGTCGAAGCGCTTGGTGACGAAGCCCGCGGTGCGCGAGGCGATGTTCACCACCTTGCCCACCAGGTCCGCGTTTACGCGCGCCTGGAAGTCGTCCAGGCTCAGATCGATGTCGTCGACGCTGGGGCCGAGCTTGGCCGCGAAGTAGTAGCGCAAGTATTCCGGGTTCAGGTGGTCCAGGTAGGTGCGCGCCTTGATGAAGGTGCCACGGGACTTGGACATCTTCTGCCCGTCCACGGTGAGGAAGCCGTGGGCAAAGATGGCCGTCGGCGTGCGGAAGTCCGCACCGTACAGCATCGCCGGCCAGAACAGGGCGTGAAAGTAGATGATGTCCTTGCCGATAAAGTGATACAGCTCCGCAGCGCTGTCCTTGCCCCAAAAGGCGTCGAAGTCCAGCCCCGCCGCCCGGCCCCGCTCGCTCTCGCACAGGTGCTTGAAGCTCGCCATGTAGCCGATGGGCGCGTCCAGCCAGACGTAGAAGAACTTGCCGGGGTGATCCGGAATCTCGAAGCCGAAGTACGGCGCATCACGGGAGATGTCCCACTCCTTGAGGCCGGCGTCGAACCACTCGTCGAGCTTGTTGGCCACCTGCTCCTGCAGCCCGCCGCCGCGGGTCCAATCCCGCAGCATGGGCTCGAAGTCCGCGAGCCGGAAGAACAGGTGCTCGGACTCGCGCTGTTCCGGCACCGCCCCCGACACCACCGAGCGTGGATTCTTCAGCTCCGCCGGCGAGTAGCTCGCGCCGCACACCTCGCAGTTGTCACCGTACTGGTCCGGCGCGCCGCACTTGGGACACTCCCCTTTGATGAAGCGATCCGGCAGGAACATCTGCTCCACCGGGTCGTACGCCTGCTCGATGGTGCGGGCCGTCACATGCCCCTTGTCGCGGTTGCGCTCGTAGATCAGCGTCGCGCAATAGCGATTCTCATCCGAGTGGGTGGAGTGGTAGTTGTCGAAGCCGACGCGGAAGTCCGCGAAGTCCGCCTTGTGCTCCTCGGCGACGCGGGCGATCAGCGCTTCGGGCGTGATGCCCTCCGCCCGTGCCTTCAGCATGATGGGCGTGCCGTGCGCGTCGTCCGCGCACACGTAACAACAGTTGTGCCCGCGGAGCTTCTGGAAACGTGCCCAGATGTCCGTCTGGATGTACTCCACGAGATGGCCAATGTGGATCGGACCGTTGGCGTAGGGGAGCGCGCTGGTGATCAGGATGTCGCGGCGTGCGGCGGTGGTCGCCGGGCTGCCTGGCTTGGGTGCGGTCATGGTCTGGTGGCATAGAAGCGTGTCGGGAGCGGAGCGCTCGGGAGGCCGGCGCCCGCGGAAATCGCGGCATTATCCGGGAACGGGGGACCACGGGGAAAGGGCCGGTGCGTTGCAGGAGCGTGCAGCCACCGCTAGAGTGCGCACAATGCCATACACTTGAAGATGTACGCCGATGCGCACGAACATCGTGTTGGATGAGGACCTCGTGAAAGAGGCCATGGCAATAACCGGCGCCAAGACCAAGCGCGAGGTGGTAGACCGGGCACTGCGGGAAATGATAGCCCGAGCCAAGCGGCTAGACCTGATGGACCTGTACGGTTCTGACGGCATCGATCCCGCCTACGACTACAAGCGTGCCCGCGCCGGGGACGAGTGATCTTGAACCTCGTCGATATACCTCGGTATGGATCGACTTCTTCCGGGCGAGCGACACGCCGCCGGTGCGCAGGCTGAAGGAGCTCCTTCAAGCGGGTGCCGACATCTGCGTAACGCCGCAAATCCTTCAGGAGATACTCCAAGGTACCCGCGACGAAGGCCAGTTCGACAAGTATTTGAGGTACTTCGCGAGCCAGCCGGTCCTGCGGCCCCGCGACGCTGTGGGCTGCGCCGTCGCAGCTGCCCGTCTGTACTTCGACTGTAGGCGCCGCGGCATCACGGTCCGCTCATCCAACGACTGCCTCATTGCCCAGATCGCGATGGAGCACGATGTCGCCCTGTTGCATGACGACACGGACTTCGAGCACATCGCAAAGGTCGCGCCGGAGTTGCGGCAGCGCCGATAAATTCGTGGGTGAGCGTCTCGGTGCACGGGAGGCACTGATTGATCGATGCCTTCCCGGGCGTCGGCGTCGATGCATGTAACCTTGCATGACGACGGCACTCGCCGACTGAGAGTCGGCGGCCCCAGGAGTCAGGTGAAGAGGGTCAGGACGCCGGTATAGCCGTAGAGGCGGTGCTGGAAGATCTCGCCGTTGGCGTAGAAGCCCACCAGTGGAAAGTCGCCGAGCTCGTCGCGGATCTGGCCGAGCTCTTGGGAATCGTCGCCGAACAGGCTGGCACCGCGGCCGAGACAGGAGACGTAGATGCCGCCGCGAGGTGGCCCGCTGAGCCGGGACTTGAGGTGCGCCAACATGCGGCTCAGGTCTTCGCGCGCGCTGGCGGCGTCGCGACGACAGAACATGATCTCCTGCCCCGGCTCGACGAGATCGCCGATGCCGACGAGCTTCTTGTCCATGTCCACGCCGATGAGGTTGCGCACCAGGTAGTCGCCGGTGTCCGAGCCCGGGATAGGCAGGCCGGCGAAGATGTAGCCGCCGACGCGAGAGAGGTCCCGCGCCAGCACCTCACCGATGTCCTCGAAGAACACGTCCAGCGCCGGGCGGTCGTCCAAGCGCACCAGGACGTTGCGCTCCGCCTCGCTGATGCGCCGGTGCGGGCCGATGGGTGAGCAGCCCTGGCTGAGGTTGGTCTGGACGCCGACGGCGTCCGAGAACATGACCCCGGCGATGCCGCCGTCGCCGGGCTCGTCTGCCAGCACCCGCGCGGTGCCGCGCGAGCTGGCGAGGCCGCCCACCAGGAACCCGGTCGCGGTGCGCTCGGCGATACCACGGATCAGGTTTTCGGTGAGCGGGTTCACCGGGTCGGCATGCACCAGGCCGATATACGGTCCGGCGTTGGGTCCGAGCCAGTCGGCAAGCATCGGATCGAGCACCGCCGGGTCCTTCATGACGGGCGGGAACACGCGGAAGCCATCGGCTGGAAGATCCGCGATCATGGCGACGACGGCCGGCTCCTCGTAGTACTCGACGCCGGTGGCGCAGATGGCGAGGCCGACGCAGCCCACCCAATGCTCGATCCCCGTGGCAATGCGCAGCTTGGCGACCACCGCGTCCAGATGCTCGTTGATCGGGTCGGTCACGTAGACGAAGCCGAGGCTGCCCCGGGCGCCCGCGAGCGCACCGGTTACCTCGGCGAGCGCCCGTCGCCAATCGTCGGCGGCGGCGTGGGCGTATCGAAACGGAGTCATGGCGATACCTTCGGATGGGTTACCGATCGGGGCGCAGGGCGGCATTTTCAGGCAGTTCAGACAGTGCATAATGCGCAGTGCACGTCACCAGCTTTTCAGGCATATCCACGCCAGAAATCCTACGCCACGGCGATTGGCGCACGCCAAAGGGCTTTTCCGCACTCCGCACTCCGACCCTCAAACCTCCGCCAAATCTCCCTTTTCCTGCAGCCACGCGCGGCGATCGGCGGCACGCTTTTTCGCCAGCAGCATGTCCATCAGCATGCCGCTGTCGTCGCCGGGCTCGACCGTGAGCTGTACCAGCCGACGGGTGTCCGGATGGATGGTGGTCTCGCGCAACTGCGCCGGGTTCATTTCGCCAAGCCCCTTGAAGCGTTGCACCATGACCTTGCCCTTAAGCTTCTCGGCGGCGATCCGGTCCATGATGCCCTGGCGCTCGGCGTCGTCGAGCGCGTAGAACACCTGCTTGCCGACGTCGATGCGGTACAGCGGCGGCATCGCCACGTAGACGTGCCCCTCCGCCACCAGCCGCGGGAAATGCCGGTAGAAGAGCGCGCACAGCAGGGTCGCGATGTGGGCGCCGTCGGAGTCTGCGTCCGCAAGAATGCAGATCTTACCGAAACGCAACCGTGATAGGTCATCCGAGCCCGGGTCTACGCCGATAGCCACGGCTATATCATGGACTTCCTGCGAGCCCAAGACCTCCGCCGGGTCCACCTCCCAAGTGTTCAAGATCTTGCCCCGCAGCGGCATGATGGCCTGAAACTCCCGGTCGCGGGCCTGCTTGGCGGAGCCGCCGGCGGAGTCGCCCTCCACCAGGAAGATCTCGCTGCGCTCGGGGTCGGTGCTGGTACAGTCAGCGAGCTTGCCGGGCAGCGCCGGTCCCTGCGTGACCTTCTTGCGGGTTACCTTGCGCCCGGCACGCAAGCGCGCCTGCGCGCCGGCGATGGCGATCTCGGCGATGCGCTCGGCGTCCGCCACGTGCTCGTTGAGCCAGAGGCTGAAGGCGTCCTTGACGACACCGGAGACGAAGGCGGCGCACTCGCGCGACGACAGCCGCTCCTTGGTCTGCCCGGAGAACTGCGGCTCCACCAGCTTGACCGACAGAATCCAACTGGCCCGCGCCCAGACGTCCTCCGGCGCCAGCTTGACGCCGCGCGGCAGCAGATTGCGGAACTCGCAGAACTCGCGCACCGCCTCGGTGAGGCCGGTGCGCAGTCCGTTCACGTGGGTGCCGCCCTGCACCGTCGGGATCAGGTTCACGTAGCTCTCGGCGACGGGATCGCCCTCCTCCGGCAGCCAGGTGACCGCCCAGGCGGCGGCCTCGTTGTCGGAATCCATGCTGCCGACGAAGGGCGGCGAGGGCACCGTGGGCAGCTCCGCCAGCGCCTGCTGCAAATAGTCGTTGAGCCCGTCCTGGTAGCACCAGGTCAGCTCCTCGCCGCTCGCCTCGTCGCGAAAGTGCACAGTCAGCCCCGGGCACAGCACCGCCTTGGCGCGCAGGAGGTGGGTCAGCGGGCGCACCGAAAACTTGGGGCTGTCGAAATACTTCGGGTCCGGCCAGAAGTGCAGCCGGGTGCCGGTGTTGCCGCGGCCCACGCTGCCGACCTCTTCGAGCTGCGTGCGCTTCTCGCCGCCGGCGAAGGCCATGTTGTATTCGCGGCCAGCGCGCCTGATCCAGACCTCCAGGTGCTTGGAGAGGGCGTTTACCACCGACACGCCGACGCCGTGCAGACCGCCGGAGAAGCGGTAGCTGCCGCTGCCGAACTTGCCGCCGGCATGCAGCTTGGTCAGGATGACCTCCACCCCGGGCATGTGCTGCTGCGGGTGCATGTCCACCGGCATGCCGCGGCCGTCATCAGCGACCTCGCAGGAGCCGTCCGCGAACAGGGTCACGTCGATGCGCGTGGCGAAGCCGGCCAGGGCCTCGTCGACGCTGTTGTCGATAACCTCTTGCGCCAGGTGGTTGGGGCGGGTGGTGTCGGTGTACATTCCCGGGCGCTTGCGCACCGGGTCGAGGCCGCTCAGGACCTCAATGGCAGAGGCGTCGTAGGTGCCATTCATCGGCGTGGCGATTCTCCTCGGCAAGGCGCTGATCTTGCGCCCGGCGGACGTACGCTGGGGCAGACACTGGTGCAGACACTGGGGGCAGACACTGGGACGCGATCCGGAGCCGCCCGCAAATTGACCGCAAAACGCCGCTAAGCTACCGTAGCTCGGGTCTGGCGCACAAATCCCCCCATGAGCAAGAGCACCCCCAACGAAAAGTCCAGGGCGACGCCCGCAGAGCCCGCGGCCATCACCGAGCCGCCGCAGTTCGAGCGTGCGCTCGAAGAGCTGGAGCGCCTGGTGGACCGCCTCGAGGGGGACGAGCTGACGCTGGAGGAATCGCTCGCGGTGTTCGAGCGCGGCATCGGCCTCACCCGCGCCTGCCAGCAGGCGCTCGACGCGGCCGAGCAGCGGGTGCGCATCCTTACCGAGCAGTCGGACACGGCGGAGCCGGAGCCCTTTCCGGCCCGGGGCGATCCATCGAGCGACGACTGAGCGACGGCTGACAGCAGCGCCCCGCCCAGGCGCCCTTTCCAACCCTATCCCCCAACTTGCCCCACCCGGCAACCGAAGTCGAAGCAGTCCATGAGCCAAGACCGTCTCCGCCCGATGATGGCGCGATGCCGCGAGCGCATCGAGGCCGTGCTGGAGCGCGCGCTCCCGGCGGCCGATGCCGAGCCGCAGCGCCTGCACGAGGCGATGCGCTATGCCGTGCTCGGCGCCGGCAAGCGCATACGCCCCATCCTCGCCTACGCCGCCGCGGACGCGGTGGGCATACCCTGGGAGCGGGTGGACGCCGCCGCCGCGGCAGTGGAGCTGATCCACGCCTACTCGCTGGTGCACGACGACCTGCCGGCCATGGACGACGACGACCTGCGCCGCGGCCGGCCCACCTGCCATAAGGCCTTCGACGAGGCCACCGCCATCCTGGCGGGAGACGCCCTGCAGACGCTGGCCTTCGGCTTGCTGGCGGAGGATCGGCATGCAGACCCGGACGCCCGCACGCGCATGGTGGCCATGCTGGCGGAGGCCGCAGGTGCCCCCGGCATGGTTGGCGGCCAGGCGCTGGACCTCATGGCCGAGGGCCGGCAGCTCGACCTCGATGCGCTCAAGAACATTCACCGCCACAAGACCGGCGCGCTGATCCGCGCCGCCGTCAACCTGCCGGCACTCGCGAGCGGCAGCCCACGCCCGGCGCGGACCGCGGCACTGGATCACTACGCCCAGTGCATCGGGCTCGCCTTCCAGATCCAGGACGACCTGCTGGACGTGGAGGGCGACACCGCCGTCATCGGCAAGACCAGCGGCGCCGACGCCGCGCACCACAAGGCCACTTATCCGTCGCTGCTCGGCGTCGACCAGGCACATGCGGCCGCGCGGGAGCTGGTCGACGCGGCCGCGACCGCGCTGGCGGACTTCGATAGCGGCGCTGACCCGCTGCGCGCAATCGCGCGCTACATCATCGACCGCGACCGCTGAGACGATGTGACAACGGCCTATTGCGGCGTCGTGCCAGGCGGCTTGCGTCGCTCGGACCAGAGAAGGCCCCGACAATCAGCCGGTTGTTTTAGCGCCGCGCCAGGCTTGGTTCCCCGGCCCGAGCTTCAGGGCGTAAGCCCCCGAGGCCGCCCGCCGGATGGCCGGCAGCCCCGGCGGGTGCCGCGCATTTGCCCTGCCGCGGGCGATCTCCCATAATCTGATTATCACGCAAGTGTCGGTCCTGCCGAAGAATATCCGGACAGATTAACCGGTTTGTTCCGACGCAACCGGCACAGAACCACGCGTTGTCGCCCGCTCCCGCCCGACCTGACCCAGTCCGGCCCGGTCGTTGGCCTGCGACAGCCGCCCGAGTCAAAGAGGATGCCGTTCATGGAATCCAGGCCTGCCACGGCCACCACTCCAGAGGCGATCGGCCCAGAGGCAAGCGCCCCAGAGACGATCGCCCCAGACGCCATCGCAGACGTCCAGGCAAGCGCCGACAGCCGCCGCATCGCAATCGACAAGGTGGGCATCAAGGACATCCGCCACCCGGTGAAGATCAGGGACCGCAGCGGCCACGAGCAGCACACGGTGGCCACGTTCAACATGTTCGTGTACCTGCCGCACAACTTCAAAGGCACGCACATGTCGCGCTTCGTGGCCATCCTGAACGGCCACGAGGATGAAATCGGCGTCGGCACCTTCAAGCAGATGCTCGCCGAAATGGCCGAGCGGCTGGAGTCCGAGGCCGGCCACATCGAGATGCGCTTCCCGTTCTTCGTCAAGAAGGCAGCGCCCATCACGGGTGTGCCCAGCCTGATGGACTACGACGTGACCCTCATCGGCGACATCCGCGAGGGCAAGCCGCAGATGTCCATCAAGGTGGTGGTGCCGGTCACCAGCCTCTGCCCCTGCTCCAAGGAGATCTCCGCCTACGGTGCCCACAACCAGCGCTCGCACATCACGGTGCAGGCGCGCACGCTCGGCTTTTTGTGGATTGAGGAACTGATCGAGATGGTCGAGGCCGAGGCGTCCTGCGAGCTGTTTGGCCTGCTCAAGCGCCCGGACGAGAAGTACGTCACCGAGCGCGCCTACGACAACCCCAAGTTCGTCGAGGACACCGTCCGCGACGTTGCCCGCCGGCTCAACGACGACGAGCGCATCAGCGCCTACGTGGTGGAGGCCGAGAACTTCGAGTCCATTCACAACCACTCGGCCTATGCGCTGATCGAGCGCGACAAGGACACCGCCGGCTGAGCCCGGCGTGGATACACCTGGTTGTGCGCAACGCGCCAGCCCAAACGCCGGCGGCGCGTGATTGGCCGAAGCTAGTGCACGGAATAAGGAGATGTCGTTACCGTGCACTATCCAACGCGAGCACGTGTCGCCCTGGAGGGCGACACGGATCAGCGCCGCGGGCGGCGCTGGCGGCCGTCTCGATACCTCTGCGACAGCGTACTAGTCGGACACGCGCAGCGACATAGTCAACTGCTCCAGAAACGCCGCCGTGTCCTCGCGCGCCTGCTCGAAGCTCACGTCGAAGCGCTCCTCGAGCCCGCGCGCCAGCGCGTCGACGCTGTGAACGCCGGAGAGGATCTGCTGCACCAGCGACACGCCGGTCTTGGACAGCGACAACACTTGGTGGCCGTCGAAGTCGAGCATGACGCCACTGCCGTCGGGCAGCACCGTCGGGCCGGCATCACCGTTGCGAAGACGGTCGATCAAGTCATCGGATACCACGTCGGACATGGGCACTCAAGATACTTGGAGTCGGTGCGTCTCAACGAAATCGGCGGATACGGATTGGGCATTAAGGTCGGACACGTTGGTGCCGTTAAGGCAGACCCACGCGTGGCCCGAAGGCACGCCACCCGCGCCGCCTTCATGCGTGAAACCTATGGCAATCGAAACTTCGCCCCGTTCCCGCAACAGGCTCGCCATGACCAAAGAGCGGGTGACACAGCTATCCAGGCCACCGAACCTGCCGATATAGCGGCTCGCCCGGTACGCGGCGCAACGGACATCGTGCAGGCCGGCATGCGCCGGAACTGGAAGCCACCGCCGGCACAGACGGCGCAGCGTTTCCGGCATTGGGCGAGCGCGCCAGGATCGGCCGGCAAGCCACGCGAGGTAGAAGGCGTTGAGGAACAGAAGCACGTCGCCGACGCCTTTGCCACAGTCCACACTCGCAGAACCTTGCCGGCGCTGCGCACGCCAGTGCATCCCTCGATGCGCGCGCACGGCCACCGGCGTGTCCGGCGCGCGCTGCTCGACAATTTCGGCTCTATTCCCGCGGTGCCACGGAGCCAAGGCCGCCCGATTCACGCCCCAGTTGCATTCAAGCGAGCCCGGCGCCAGACGGCCGACACACCACCTGCCCGCCGCAAGGTCAGGACAGAGAGCCCCGGCAGAAGCAGCAACAGCGGAGCCGGCACAGGAGTGTCGTACTGAGGCGCAGAGAAATCGTCATTCACCAGGGTGAAAGCAGTGCCCGACGTCGGTATGGCAAGCCAACTCACGCCCGCGGCGTCGTTGACGTTCAGCGTAGCCCGGGCATTTATGGTATCCGCCGGATTGCGGTTATAGCTCCAGAGATAGGGCACGGCCGCGCCGTTGAACGAATCGCCAAAGTTGAGCGAGAGCCAGAGCGGCACGTCAGCGGACAAGGCGATGGGCTGTTCGAGCTCGAACAGGTATTCGTAGGGGGTGTACTCGACGCCGCCAATGAGCTGGTTGGCGCCGGCGATCACCTTATTCAGAACCGTCGCAGCGCCCGATCCATTGGTCAGCGCCTGAGATGCAGGGGCCGTCGGTGATACCGATGACGCATCGCCATTCGACCAGAAGGCATAGTTCAGCGCTTCCGGGGCCGCCAACTCATCACGTACGTACGCCCAAAAGGTCCCACCGGTCACGGTGGTGTCCGCCGACAGCGTGAAGTCATCCGCCGTGGCGTAATTGCCAAAAATCACGAAGCCGTTCGGATCCGACAAGTCCATCGGCGAGTTGTCGAATACTACCGAGGACCACGCGGGGGCTGCCACCAAGGCCAGAACCGCACCGACTGCTGTATACAGTTGCGAAAGCATTTGTTGGAACCTATATCCGAAGCTTGAGAATTTTCCCCTCGGCCTCATGCCCCCCGCCGCGCTGCTGACCTGATGCACCCCTGCGACGCAACGGCGCATGGCAGGCGCCTCAGCCCCGGACAGCACACAAGCGCTGGCACCTACCGCCGCTGCCGCGATGACCAGGAAGATTGCGCAGCCTCCGGCGTCGAATCCCTGAGCTACCTTTGCCGTGAAGCGCGCCGACGCCGCACGACACGCGCACCGAACAGACCGACGGCCATCAACGGCAGGGTAGGAGGGAGAGGCACTTGAATGTCAAAAGCGGTGCCGCCCGCGGGGAAATTGAACCAATTGGTCCCACTGTCGTTCGACACCAGCACACCCGAGGGCTCGCTATTATAGGCCCATAATAACCTCGTCGGTCCCGACGTTGGCGCCGTCGTCCCTAGATCCAGCACCAACCAATAGGTTGTCCCTGCCGTTACGCCGACGCCGCCCAAGTCGAAGCCGTAAGTGACCAAGTCGTAGCTGGCGCCGCCGATGGAATAACCGCTACCGCTGTTGTCATCGCGAGCGAACTCCTTCACCGCGACACCGCTGTCTGCGCCGTCTGTAATCGCCCCAGAGCCGGGCTTACCACTACTGTCGAGCGCAATCCGATAATCGAGCATGTTGCTCCAACTCGCCGCAACGTACTCGTAGGCCTGAAACGTGGCCCAGCCAAGCTGGGTATCGAACGTCACCGAGAAATCGTCCGCAGCAATAAGGCCATCACTGAAGGCCACGCCGTTGGGCCGGCCTGCCGACGTTGTGTCCGCCAGGCCATTGCTGAATGCCACTACCGCAAACGATGACAGCGGCATCGTCAGGCACAGCAGAGCGGCGGGAACGGTGACGATTTTTATCATTGCAGGCACCCCTAGCGGAAACTCTCAATATTGAAGCCGGGCAGCGGACTTGGGCCGCAGCGCGCCATCCGCGTTGCGACCAGACTTGTCGCCGGTCGGATGCTGGGGAACACAGCGACGAGCTTTACAGCCAAGATCCCGTTCGGCGCACGTCGCTTACTTTAGCAGTAACTGTGCCAACAATTTCAATAATATGATTTAATGAAGAATTTAGTAGTACAGCGAGCGACAGCCACGGAGGACTGTAAAAAAAACTGACAGCGGCCTTAAACTCAAGTGCTGGGAAACTCGGCCTCGGTGCCGGTTGGCACTAGCGGCGCGACGCAAGCCGTTGCTCACAACCATGCCGAAGCGCGAGGGAACACGCGCCGCCCACGGTCATCAACCAAACGCGGCACCTGGCATCGCACCCGTGAGGTGGGTCGCAAACAACTCACCGAGGCGCCGCGCCTCGACCCTGGCGTCACATAGAAGATCCGTCCCCACGATGAGCCGAAAAGCGGGCACATGGCACACAAGGTCGCGGGCTGCCGCGAGCAGTGCCGGCGGTGCGAATGGCTGGCCTGCAGAGAGATAGCTGTTGCCGGCGATGACGGCCATGAGCCCCTCGGCCTGACTCACCGGCTGCATCCGTGATGCCGGTCCGCGGGCCGAGGCATCCAGAATCACGAGTCCAATGACCTGCGCGTCACCACAGAACAGCTCTGGCGCACGGACTCGTCGGATACGACGCTTGGAGTCAGCGACGGGCTCAGCCCATGCCCGCAAAGACTCCGGAAGCAGCGCTGTACCACCCGGCCGCAGATACATGTCGGCGCGCAGCGGCTCGACCCAGAAACCGCCCCCTCCGCCGGGCACCCGGGATACCACCACGTGATCGTCGGAAATGACACGTCCGGCGTGCAGCCAAGCCGCCGCGAGGGTCGATTTGCCCTGACCAGAGGCCCCGAACGCTAGAATTGCACCCGCATCCGTAACCAGGGCCGCCGCGTGGAAAGCGAGCACACCGGTCCGGGCCAAGCGGTAGAGCACACCAGCACCGACCGCGCCGGCGAGGACATCGCCTGGCGCAGCACCAACGTACACATCGACCGCGTCCTCGCCGGGCGTGAACGCGATACAGCCGTCCGCGAAGTAGATCCTTAGACCAGGCTCGCGGTGGCAATGTATCTCTTCTTCCAGCCGAAGCGGCAATGGCCACGGGAGCCCGGCGCTCGGCGCCGCGTTGAGCAGTCGCAGGTGATGAGGACGATCACGGGCACTCGCCGCGACGCGGGCAATGGCCGGATCGCAACGCGGCACCGGAGCGCCGCCCAAGCGCTCCAGACCGACGTGCCAATGCGTACCGCCGACCCGAAAATTGTCCACCGAGAGGCGATTTCGCCCCACGAAAACAGCTAGGCGTGGCCGCCAGGGAATCCGGGGTAGTCTCCAGAATAACCACCGCCGCCACGTACGACCTCGTCGAGCCGCTGCGCGCTCACCTCGGGCTTTATGTAGACCTCCCGAGGTACCTTAAGTATTTCTACCTGTTCATTCGTGGTTTTTTCGCCGAAATTCATCTCGGACAACCTCCTCGATCTTTACATAAATTAACCCCTAGAGTTTGCGGCGAGTTCCCCCTAAGATCAACCCTCCAAAGCGCGCACGAATCGTTCAAACGTGACGATCCGACCACACACGCCAGCCAGCGCCTGGCCCGCCCGCGCCCGCGCCCACAACCTGGCGGCGCCCTTCGTATCCAGCACCCCATGCTGCACCAGCCGCCAGCAGCCAGGGGGTCCCAACCTCATCAGCGCCTCCGGCGCATAGGTGGTCACGAGCCCGGGACTGACCTTTTTTCGTGGCCAGGGCGGATCGCAGCCGAGGGACGCCGCCGCCGACCGGCGGAGCAGCGCCTTCTCGTGCGTGCCGCAGGCAAGGTCGCGCAGGTGCAGCCGGAGTCCGAGGTCCATGGCCCGGCGGTGCAGGAACGGCATCTGCGGCTCGACGCCATGGCGCTCGTTGATCTGCTCGTGGGGTTCGATGCCGGTGATCAGCGTGTAGTGCCACAACTCCTCGAGCTGCACCCCACGGGAAAAGCCATTGGCGCTCCGCCCGGCGACGAAGCTGTGCGACGCTGCCTTGAATAGCGGCAGCCAATCGGGACTCAGCGGCACCGGCGGCTGCTCGGGCCGAAGTACCCGCCGCAAGCGGCTTCCATGCGGTGCGAGCCCATGCGAGAGCAGCAAGCGGAGCCGATCGCGCACGCCGGCACTGGGCCGGTAGTAGGACTCCAAGTGCAGAAGGTCGCGGAGGGCCCCGATCAAGCGCCCGCGGCGCAGAGCATCGGCGATGTAATACGCATATCCGGTCAGGCCAGCCTCGGCCCCAATGCCCTGGATGTGGCCCTCGAGCCCCGTTGC
>NZ_JAJDNQ010000131.1 GCF_022340605.1 Thiohalocapsa sp. | reverse complement strand
CAACTTGAGGTCCGCGAGCAGCTTCACCGATAGCGCGTGCAACTGCTCGGGCGTCAGTGCCGCCAGCGCTGCGGCGTCGAGCTGGGCAAGATCGTGTTTGCTGAGCTGCACGGCAGAGGCAGACTGGCGCCGGACTCGACGTCGAGACTTAAAGGACTTGGCGCCATATCTTTCCACGAAATCTTACGTTTGTCCGCTACTCAGCTGATTTTCATGGGAGGGGTCTGAACGGTTACCGCCTCACCAATCTGGATGCCTTCTTCGCGCATACGGGTGGAAAAGGACTGCATGGTCTTGGTCTCCTCGGGATAGTCGCGTTCGTACTGTTCGCGCTCGCTGTCGGTCAGGCGAGTTGCTCGTTGATATCGGCATATCGGGGCACCGGTTCCGAGGCGCCGCTCTCCGGGTTGTGGTAGATATCGTGCTTATTGCCGTGCCGCAGCAGCACGCAGCCATGTTGTTGGAGGAGTTTCAGCAACTTTTGTCTTTTCACGCGACTTCGATTTCCGACACCCGCTTGATGCCGGGAATGTTCTCGGCCGCGAACATCTCGAATAGATCGACAAGATGCTCCTTCAGGTCGTCGAGGTCATCTCCCTGTGGCCAATGGTCGGGAAACTCGTTCAAGTACCCGAGATACTTGCCATCGGCGGCAATCCAGTACGTAAGGGCAGCCTTTTTCATTGCCTGGTCCCAAGGTTGTTGCCGCAACCGGCTGCACGGTGCTTCGTGCAGCCCCGGATCGAGTATACGAGTGAGGTCCCGTCATACATAGGAACTGCGCGGGAGAGTCGCGGCAGGCCGGCAAGATGCCGGCGGTCCCAGTGTGCCGGCGAGACGCCGGCGGTCCCAGTGTGCCGGCGAGACGCCGGCGGTCCCAGTGGCCGGCAAGATGCCGGCGCTCCCAGTGTGCCGGCGAGACGCCGGCGGTCCCAGTGGCCGGCAAGATGCCGGCGGTCCCAGTGTGCCGGCGAGACGCCGGCGGTCCCGGTGGCCGGCAAGATGCCGGCGCTCCCAGGGTGCCGGCGGTCCCAGGGTGCCGGCGGTGCGGCTAGGCGCGGGCGGCGGCGTTGGCTTCGAGCTCGCGCTGGGTGTGGCGGGAGGCCACCAGCAGGTACATGCCGGGCACGATGAACAGGGTGAAGAGCGTGCCGATGCCGAGGCCCGTGGTGATGACCAGGCCGATGTCGAAGCGGCTGACGGCACCGGGGCCGCTGGCGGTGAGCAGCGGGATCATGGCGACCAGCATGGCGACGGTGGTCATGAGGATGGGGCGCAGGCGAATCATGGCCGCCCTGACCACGGCGTCGAGCTTGGACAGGTCCTCGTGCTCGCGCAATTGATTGGCGAACTCGACGATGAGGATGCCGTTCTTGGCGATGAGGCCGATCAGCGTGATGAGGCCCACCTGGGTGTAGATGTTGACGCTGGCGAACCCTAGGAACAGAAACGCCATGGCGCCGGCGATGCTGAGCGGCACCGACATCAGGATCACGAACGGGTCGCGCCAGCTCTCGAACTGGGCGGCTAGCACCAGGTAGATCACGAGAATGGACAGGAAGAAGGTCACCTCCAGCGCCGACCCCTCCTGGCGGAATTGGCGCGACTCGCCCTTGGTATCGAAGCGCACGTTGCGCGGGGCGATCTCTTTGGTGGTCGTCTCCAGGTAGTCGAGCGCCTCGCCGAGGGAAGTGGTCATGACGCCGGAGAGGGTGATGGCGTTGAGCTGCTGGAACTGGACGCGCTTGGACGGCACCACCTCATCGCGGATGTGCACCAGGCTCGCCAGCGGCACCAGCTCGCCTGAGGCGGTGGCGAGCTCATAGTCCTCGATGGTGCTGAGGTCGTTGCGCTCGGCGTTGGTCACCTGCGGGATCACCTGATAGCTGCGCCCGGAGAGGCTGAACCAGTTGACGTAGTCCTCGTTCAGCATGGAGGCCAGCGAGCGGCCGAGCTGCTCCATGCTGATGCCGAGGTCGCCGGCGAGGTCGCGGTCCACCTCGATGACGGTGCGCGGGCGGGTCAGCTCCACGTCCTTGCGCAGAAACATAAACTTGCCGCTCTGCATGGCGCGGCCGATGACCTGATCGGCGAGGTCCGCCAGTTGGTCCACCGGCGCGTCGGATAGCAGCACGAACTCCACCGGCATGCCGCGGCCAGGGGAGGGCAGGCTCGGGCGCGGGAAGACCACGGTGTCGAACCCCGGAATGCCGGCGACGAGGCCCTGCAACTGTGGCTGGACCTCCATCTGCGAGCGATCGCGCTCGGAGGGCTGGGGCATCTTGAAGCCGCCGAAGGTGGTGCTGGTGTCACCGCCGAAGCCGGCCATGATGAAGCTTTCCTTGTACTCCGGGATCTGCTCGAAGTCGCGCTGCAACTGGCGCACGTAGTGCTTGTTGTAGTCCACCGTGGCGGTCTGCGGCGCCGTGGCCATGACGAACAGGATGCTCTGGTCCTCGGTGGGCGCGAGCTCCTTCTCGGAGAAGCTGTACATGGCGCCGATGCTGGCGATGACGACCAGCGCCACCAGCACGGTGCCGATGGGGAACTTGAGCCACCAGTGCAGCAGCCGGCCATAGAGGTGGGCGAGCCGCTCGAAGAAGTGCTCCACGAACTGCTCGAAGCGCGCCTGCTTGCCGGCGGGGCGCAGCACCCGCGCGGAGATCATGGGCGAGAGCGTCAGCGCCACCACGCCGGAGATTAGCACCGCCGCCGCCAGCGTGAAGGCGAACTCCACGAACAGCGAGCCCACCAGCCCGCCCATGAAGCCGATGGGGGCGTACACTGCCACCAGCGTCGTGGTCATGGCGATGATGGGCAACCCCAGCTCGCGGGCGGCGTCGGTGGCCGCCTGCATCCGCGGCTTGCCCATCTCGATGTGCCGGTGCACGTTCTCGACCACGACGATGGCGTCGTCCACCACCAGACCGATGGCCAGCACCAGCGCCAGCAGGGTCAGCAGGTTGACCGAGAAGCCCATCAGCAGCATCAGGAAGCCGGCGCCGACGATGGACAGCGGCACCGTCACCGAGGGTACCAGCGCCGCGCGCATCGACCCCAGCGACAGGAAGATGACGAACAGCACAATGAGCACCGCCTCGGCGAGGGTCTTGAACACCTCGTGGATGGACTCGTTGATGAACTCGCTGGCGTCGTAGGGGATGTTGGCGTGCAGCCCCTCCGGGAACTGCGCGCGCAGGTCCGGGATGGCCTTGTGCACGCGCTCGGCGACCTGGAGCGGGTTCGCGCCCGGTGTCTGCTCGATGCCGATGAAGATGGCCGGGATGCCCTTGTACAGCGTCGCCGAGTCGTAGTCCTGGGCGCCCAGCTCCACCTCGGCGATGTCGCGCAGGCGCACCAGCGCCTGGTCGCCCGAGCGCACCACCAGGTTGCGGAAGTCCTCGACGTTGCTGACGTCGGTGTTGGTGGCGAGGTCCACCTGCACCATGTTGCCGCGGATGTTGCCGACGCCGGCGAGATAGTTGTTGGCCGTGAGCACGCGGCTCACGTCCTCGCCTGTGACGCCGAGCGCCGCCATGCGGTCCGGATTCAGCCATACGCGCATCGCGTAGGTCTGGTTGCCGAGCAGCTCCGCCTTGGCGACGCCCTCGATGGCCTGGAGCTGGGGCTGCACCACGCGCAGCAGATAGTCCGTGATCTGCGGCAGCGACAGCTCTTTGCTGTAGAAGGCCATGTACATCAGCGCCGTGGCGCTGCCGGTGGTGGAGGTGATCACCGGGTTCTGCGCTGCCTCCGGCAGCACGTTGAGGCGGCTCGCGACCTTCGCCTGGATCTCGGAGATGGCGGCGTTCGGGTCGTAGTTCAGGCGCAGTGTCGCCTCGATGCTGGACACGCCCTGGGTGCTGGTGGACGTCAGATAATCGATGCCGTCGGCCTCGGCGATGGCCTGCTGCAGCGGCGTCGTGATGAACCCCTGCACCAGGTCGCTGCTGGCGCCCGGATACGCCGTGGTGACGGTCACGACGGTGTTCTTGGTCTCCGGGTACTGGCGCACCTCGAGCTGCATGTAGGCGCGCAGCCCGAGGATGAAGATCAGCAGGCTGATGACGCTCGCCAGGACCGGGCGGCGGACGAAGATGTCGGTGAAGCTCATGAGTCGGTGTCGGGGGCGCCGCCGGCCGTCTTCGGGGCATCAGAGGCTTCTGGGGCTTGCGCGCCGGCGGTGGCCTCGGGCGCCTCGGACCCCTTGCCGTCGTCCGGCACGATGCGCACCTCGGCGCCGTTGCGCAGCTTCTGGTGGCCAGCGAGCACCACGCGCTCGCCCTCGGCGAGGCCGGACAGTACCTCCACCCGCTCGCCGCGCACGCTGCCGGTTCTGATCTGCTTGCGTGTGACCGTGAGCTTGGCGCCCTGCTCGCCGCCGGACTGGGCTTCCTGGCCGCCACCGGCCTTGGCTTCTGACCCTTTCTGGATCACGAACACCGAGTCGCCGTAGGTGTTGAACGACACCGCCCGCCGCGGCAGCGTCAGCACGTGGTCGCGCTGCGGCAGCAGTGTGCCCACCTTCGCGAACATGCCGGGCCGCAGCCGGCCATCGGGATTCTTCAGCTCGGCGCGTACCTGCACATTGCGCGTCACCTTGTCCACGGACGGGCTGATGGCCTGGATGTGCCCGCTGAACATCTGATCCGGATAGGCCGCCACGCGCACCTCCACCGGCTGCTTCCCATGAAGGTCCGACAGGTAGCGCTCGGGCAGCTTGTAGTCCACGAACACCGGGTTCAGTGCCTCCAGCCCGACGATATCCGAGCCTTCCGACAGGTACTGGCCGAGGTTCACCTGGCGAATGCCGAGCACGCCGTCGAAGGGCGCGCGGATGGTCTTCTTGTCGATGAGTGCCTGCTTGGCCGCCACCGCGGCACGTGCCCGGGTGAGTGCGGCGCTGATCTCGTCAAAGTCGCCCTGCGAGACGGCCCGGTCGCGCAGTAGCTTGGTGTTGCGCTTGAGCTTGATCTCGGCCAACTCCAGCGACGCTTCCAGGCCCTTGAGATCCGCCTCGTCCACGTCGGTGTCCAACTGCACCAGCGCTTGGCCGGTACGCACCCGGTCGCCGGACTCGAAGCGGATGGCCTCCACCTGGCCGGCCACCTCGTTGTTCACCATCACGCCCTGCACCGCGCGCACGCTGCCGATGGCCTCCAGCTTCGGCTGCCAGGTGCTGCTTTCGACCTGCACCTCTGACACCGTCGCCGGTGGCCGCGGCTTCGCGTACTGGGCCATCTGCTTCGTGAACTGCTCGTACTTCATGAAGGCGAGCCCGCCGACCAGGGCGGCGAGGACCACGAATACCAGGAGTAGGCGGGAGAACATGTCTTTCCTTTTTTTGGTGGCCGACGGTGCCGGTTCGGCACGCTCTGCGCCGCGCTCGCCCGGACGGAATCAAACGCTTGTTTGCGCCAAGACCGCGCAGTATACCGGGCGGTGCCCAACGACGCGCGGTGATGAACCGTGGACGCGGCGCCGCCGCGACGGCCCCGCGGGGACGACGCCACGGATGCAGCCGCCGGAGTGCAGCCCGCGTCGTCGTAGGGTCGTCGCTGAACAGCCCGTCGACGCCCGCGGCGAGCACGGCTTTCAACGGTGCTGCAAAAGACTGCGGCTCGCCGTCAGAGTTCCATGCGACCCAGGGCGGCTCCGGGGTGAGGCCATCCATGAGTCGGTGCGCGAATGGCGCGCCATCGATGGTCTTGGTGGTGCAAGCAGGCAGCCGCGGGGGCTGGGCTCGGGCTCGATGCTTTGCCGGCCGGCGTCGGTCCAGCGCCGGCGGCGACGGCGCCCGCCGGGCCGAGCAGCGCCCGCGCCGGCGCCGCTGTCACTGGCCAAGCGCCTTGCGCGCGGCCTGACCCGCCTGCTCGATGAACTGCTTGCCTTGCTTCAGCATCGCCTGCCTGATGGCCTCCGCGAGCGCTGGCTTCGGTAGTGTCTCCATGCCGATGATGACCCGGTACGGCGAGGCCGAGTAGGCGCTCAGCGGATCGGCCAGTTGCTGCGCCGTGTCTTCCACCGCGTTGTAGGCATAGAAGCAGGATGCGCCGCCGGACTCGCCGCTCACGCTGTACTGGAGCCGCACCTCCGCGTGCTCGCGCCCGCGGGTGCGGGTCTCGGCGCCTTCGAACACGGGCTGGGTGCCCGTATGCACCGCGACGATGTCCTTGCACAGGCGCACCCGCACGTCCTCGCCGCTGCCGGAGCAGCCGGCTAGCGCCATCGCAACGAGCGGCAGCGGAAGGAGTGCGCGCGCCAGCGTGGACGCGCGAGCCGGCCCGGTGAGGCGGCCAAGGGCGGCAGCGGCCGGATTGGACGGAGGTTCCGGTGTCGGGAGCATGGTGGAATCTCGAGACTGGCGTGCTACATGGGTTAGGCTCCCAAGTATCGCACGGCACCCCTCCCGGGCGTGCCGCCCGCGCCGGCGCCGCGCGGCCTGCTCCGGAAGTCTCGCTCCTAAAGGAACGCTTCAAGAATAATTGACACGTCGTGGCAGTAGGGTGCCGGCGCAAGTCGACGCGATCATCACCGCGTCGTACTGGGTGCCGCTGGGCTATGGCGTCGCCTTTTGTGTTTCTGCCGTTCGGTCCCCTATGCTGCGACCGTGCCGCGGCATCGCTGAATGGCTGGCCTGTCGCGCCGGGATCACCTGCTCGCCGACCTCGGGCGCCTGCCCGCCGCCGCCGGCCGCGCATCGCCCGAGGTCACCCACGTGACGGGCGGGTAAAGCCACATGCCCAGCCCGACGCCATAGAGAAAGGCCGAACTCGTAAGACCACCGAACCAAAGGGCCATGTACGTCATTGCCTTCTCCCGCTGCTGTGCGCCGCCGCCACGGGAAGGGGTAGGGGTGCTGCGCGTGCGGCCCTGTGTGCCAACCGGATGACCGACGGGACGGCATTCGGAGGCAGGACGGCCGCAAAGGCGTTGAGTGCGGGGCGGGATGCCCCCGAAGACCGGCGCCTCGACCGCGTCCGACAGCCCGGGGAACGCCGCAACCGTCGCGTCACTTCCCCTTCAATCTCAAGCTACACGACAGCCGCTGCGCGGGCCGCGACCTAGTGCGCATGTTCTGCGGGGCAATCTTAAGGATGCGTTCCCCACGGGCCTTGATCACTACACTGTCCAGAGTCATGACCCCGTGGGAGCGGCGTCCTCGCCGCGACTCGACGCCCGTCGCGCCGAGAACGGCGCTCCCATGGCAGCGGACGGACTCATGATCGACGCCGCCCGTTGCGGACCCTCGCGACGCCTGATCAAGCGGAGCTCGCCGCCGTTGCGTGGCGACGCGGGCAAGGCAAGGCCATGGACCGGACGCCACCCGCATCGCGACGCCGCCCCCTCCGTGACCCGTCCGGTCGATGCAGATAGGCCAGAATGCACACCAGGGGTGCGACCAGCAACAGGCTGTCGACGCGGTCGAGCACGCCGCCCATGCCGGGCAGACCCTGCCCCATGTCCTTGAGCTTGAGGTCTGGCTTGACGGCGGACACGACCAAGTCACCCGCCTGCCCGATGACGCCCAAGGCGATACCCGCGGATGCCAGCAGGGCTGGGCTGGCGGCATCGGGAAACACCATCGAGCCCAGGGCCACGGCCACGATGCCGGAGGCGAGCACGCCGCATAGCGCGCCCTCCACCGTCTTGTTCGGGCTCAGCGCGGGGGCGAGCGGGTGTCGCCCAATGGCCTGGCCGGCGAGGTACGCGACGATGTCGTTAATGGCGACCAGAAAAGAAGGAGGAAGCACAGGTTGCGATAACCATGGATGTTGGCGAGCAGCGATACCTGGCCCAGAAGATACCAACAGAGAAAGGTCGCTCGTCCCGACGGCGCTGGAGCAGTCCCGGTATGCCAGCACGCTCAGCAGGGCGACCGAGATAATCATCCAGCCGGAGCCGATAGCCATGGGAAGCAAGATGGCGGGGACCAGCATCGTCCAGCTGCGGTAGCGCCGCTCGAAGTCCACGAGCCGGGACCCCGGCGTACCCGCTCGCACGCGGACGATCAAGATCGCCGTGCCGGCGAGCAGCAGTAAGGCAAGGCTCAACCCGACGCCGACGACGAAAGGTCGATCGACCTCCAAGTCCGGGCCACCGACGTTCAGCCGGTCCACCACTTGGGTCAAACCGTCGCATAGGGCCAACGTGCTGCGCATCATGGATCACCCCCCGCCTGCATGAGCTGCTGCCGGGTGTCGTCCGGAAGCGGCCGTCGTCGCCCGCGTGCGCGCCTCGCCCTGTCGAGTACCCTGGTGGCCGAATAGGCGACGAACCCGGCGAGCACCAGCGACCCGACCGGATCGGCTTAGCTGACCCGCGAGGAAACGATAAAGAGCAGCAGACTCACGAACACGGCCGCCAGCTCCGCCAGGCTGCGCAGCAATTTCGCGTAGAGCACCGTCGTGGTAGCAAGGGCGGACGCTCCGCGTCCCGGGCGCTTCGGCAGCAGGTGGCCGAAACGACGACCAAGGCCGCTTGTGCCTCGTCTGCGCGGGATTTTGGCGTGTGCTGCCTGTCGCCCTTCCCGTTCACTCCACTTCAGTTTGTGCTATGGGCAACAAGCGTCCCGTGAATATGCACGGCGACGGCGGGGAAGATTCCTAGTCAAGCGATACGGGAAGGACGCTCAGGCGCCCATGATGACCTTGATCAGAACGCCGTCCAGCGCCGTGGCCAGTGGGAGCGGCGTCTCCGCCGCGATTAGACGCCTGTCGCGTCGAGGACGGTGCTCCCACGGCTGCGGAAGGGCTCATGATCCACGTGGAAGCGCAGCTTATCCGCTGTGTCTGAGCCGCAGCGTGACGTCCAGGTGTGAAAGCCGGCGTACGAGGACCAAGCGGTCAGCAGCGCGCTCCATGATTGCAGGACTCCGCTGCCGTGTTCTCGGCTGAGGCACGCAAGAGACGAGGCTTGAGCCTTGCCGCGGACGCCGTTCCCGCGTACGCCCATTTCCCTGGCCAAGCTGGACAACCAAACGTGAGGTCGTCGAGCATCTGCTCCGGCCAGAGAAAGATCGACGCGCCTTCCGGAGGAAGTACGAAGGCTATATGGAAGAGCCTCTGCCTTCTGCGAGAAATGTGTGATTGCAAGACCTGACCCCGGGGTCTTGACCCCGGGGTCTTGATCATGACCCCGGGGGCTTGATCACCGAGGGGGCTGCTCAAAGCCTGAGCATCAGAAGTATCAGCAAGGCGGAAACCAGGCTCGCCATGACCGTTCTGATCACATTCCATCGATTCCAGCGCGGCTCGAACGTCCGGCGAGCCGATTCTCGCGTCGGCTCATCCAGGCCATCGAGATCGAGCGCCTGAAGCCGGTTGTTCAGCGGAACGTTCACAATGAACGTCGGGAATTGCACACCGAGAAGATAGAGGATCGCAGCGACGATGAGGAGGAGGCGATCCGCTCCATCCAAGTACCACAGGCCAAGGACGGCCGCGACAGCCACGGTCGCCACCGAGCCGACCCAGAGGAGCACGAAGATCGGTTGACCCTTCTGAATCACGCCATCCATCACCTGAAACGCCTGGATGAACTCTCTGTCGCCCAAGCGCGTGATGCCCGGCATCACCACGACAGCGAACGCAAACAAGAAGCCCGCGACCAATGAGCACAGAAACGTCGCCAAGAGCAGGATGAGCTGAAAGAGTCCCATGATCTATTCCGGTCGGTTGAGCGTGGGGGCACATGTCAGGAAGGGGCAGGAGCGAGCTGCACGCCGCCTTGTCGCCCGCGACAACAGGACGCTATCTGGCCAGGAAAGCGGGAAAACGTGGCCCGTCCCTGAGGTACCCCACCAGTTGCGCCGCACTGCGCCGTTCGCCACCTGCACGACCCGCTGGTGGCGCCGGCTTGTAGCCGGCTCGCCGCGTGCCCTGCTCGACGCCGGGCACGCGGCGTCAGGGCGTCGATACGCATGTAAGACTTTGTCAATGATCTCATCGGAAAAAGCAGAATGTCCCAAGGCTTCGATGAATTCGCTTCTGATTTGCGCCATTGTCGGCCTTGATCATAAGTCCGTCCACCGCCGTGGGAGCGCCGTCCTCGGCGCGACGGGCGCCCGGTCGCGGCGGGGACGCCGCTCCCACAGGACGAGCGCTTGGTCGGAGTTACGATCAAGACC